>QKCO01000016.1 GCA_003245635.1 Treponema sp. | reverse complement strand
GGCGCGGGGTACGCGGAAGTGGACTGGAACCTCGGCTGTCCGTACCCGATGGTCGCGAACAAGAAGCGCGGCTCGGGGCTGCTGCCGCATCCGGAACTCATCGATTCGATCCTGTCAGAGGCTCTGCCGCGCATCCGCGTGCCGGTGTCGGCCAAGATACGCCTCGGGCGGGAATCCTCCAGGGAACTTGACGCGCTGATACCGGTGCTGAATAAGCATTCCCTTTCCCGCGTGAGCGTGCATCCGCGCATCGGTACGCAGATGTACGAGGGAAAAGTCGATCTTGCGGGCTTCGCGCGGGCGGCCGCGGAGCTTCGCCACCCGGTGGTCTACAACGGCGACATCACGAGCGCCTCAGGCTGGGCGGCGCTCGCGGAGCGCTTCCCCGGAATCGGCGCCTGGATGATCGGCCGCGGCGCGCTGGCGAATCCTTTCATCGCGCTCGACATCAAGGGGCTTCCCCGCCCGGATCGGCCGCTCGAGGTGCTCGAGTCCTTCCACGACGACTTATACGCCTCGTACTCGGACCTGCTCCACGGTCCGCGGCACGCGCTGGACAAAATGAAGGAACTGTGGGGCTTCATGGCGCCGGGCTTCGCGGAGAGCGGCCGGGTGATCAAGCGGATAGGGCGCGCGAACGGAACGTACGAATACGAAGAAGCCGTCCGTGCGGTTTTCGGGGAAGAGCCGTGGGCGCCGGCGTAGGCGGGCGGGTTCACGCCTATTACCTGCGCTCGCCGCTCCAGGCCGCGGGCGTCGACCTGCTGCGCCGTTCCGGGTCCGGCGGCTACGCCTGGCCGAGCGCGAACGGCTGGACGCCGCTGGTCGTGCGCGGCCTGGGCCGCGATTCGGCCCTGGTCGGGGCTCTGTCCCCAGAAGACCTCCTTCTGCGCTACGCCTGCGCGGCGGGGGAGGGGTGGAGCTTCGAACTCCTTTCCCGGGACAAGTGCTTCATGCGCTTCGCGCGGACCTTCGCCCCCGAGGACCGGAGCGAGCGCGAGCTGGTCGATGAAAACCTGCCGCTCCTGCTCCGCCTCGCCGCGGAGCACAACCCGCGCGCACACGCGGGCCGCGCCGGAGCGGCCGAACTGCGCGTCGAAGCGCTCGCGGTCCTCTATTCGGCGCCGTCGCCCAAGCGCTCCTTTTCCTCGCTCCTCGGGCTCGAGCCCAGCGAGGGGCTGTTCTACGACGATCTGCCGAGCGACATCCACGAGCGCGGACTCGGCGTGGTGCGGGTCCCGAGCGCGGGCGTCCGGTCGAGGAAGACGCCGTGAGCCCGTACGACTACGCGGCATACTATTGCGAGGAAAATGTTTGGCGCCTCCTTTCCCGACCCGAGTACCGCGATCGGGGGGAGGCCTATGCGCTGTTCATGTTCGGCGCGGCGGGGAACGTCGCGGTCTTCGGCCAGAAAGCGGGCGATCCCGCGCGCGGCGGACTGGTCTTCTGGGACTATCACGTCGCCGCGCTCGATCTTCGGGCCGGAATAATTCCGCGCGTTCTCGATTTCGACAGCACAGCCGGTGTGGAGTCCCCGGCGGGCGAATACCTCGACAGATCCTTCGGGACGGCCGGGGCGTTCCCGCGCGCGCTGCTGCCGTTCCGGCCGCTTTTCCGCCTCGTGCCGGCGCCCGCCTTCGCCTCCCGTTTCGAATCGGATCGGTCGCATATGCTTCTGGCGGACGGATCCTACGCGGCGGCTCCTCCTCCCTGGGCTCCTCCCGCGCCGGCCGCGGGAGGAGCCGTCCTTCGGCTCCCCGCGCTGCTCGATCCGCTCGCGCCGTTCCCCGACCTGCCGAACGGGGGAGAGCCCCTTGACCTCGACGGACTCCGGGCGTTCCTGCCCGCGCGCTTTATCTCGCCTGGTTCAGGCGAACGGCGTTAGCGGAGCAGGCTAGCGTACTTCCCGAGCCCTTCCTTCTCGAGCTCCGAGGCGGGCACGAAGCGGAGGGAGGCGGAGTTCATGCAATAGCGGAGTCCCGTCGGCTCGGGGCCGTCGTCGAAGACGTGTCCGAGGTGCGCCCCCGAGGATTTCGAGCGGACCTCGATCCGGACCATGCCGTAGCTCTTGTCCTCGACCAAGTCGAGCGCGTTCTTGTCGATCGGCTGCCAGAAGCTCGGCCAGCCGGTCCCCGAATCGTATTTCGTCGACGAGGCGAACAGCGGCGTCCCGTCGATCACGTCGACGTAGATGCCGGCCTCGTGGTTGTTCCAGTAGGCGTTCTCGAAGGGCCGTTCGGTCGCGCCCGTTCGAGTCACCGCGAACTGAAGCGGCGTGAGCTTGTCCTTGAGGACCTCGTCCGGCACGACGCAGACGTATTCCGGGTTGGCTTCCTTGCGCACTTGAAGCGCCTCCTTCCTGTCGGCGCAGGAGATTCCGAGCGGGACGAACAGCAGCGCCGAGACCGCGGCTACCGTCCTCCAGGGGACGATGCGTATTCGCTGTTTCATAGATGACTAATATACTAATAATATGAACGACTGCAAAACGCCGGTCAGGCCAAGTCGCGGAAACGGCGTTTTACCGCCGAGCTAGGTCCTGGCTTCCGGGTGGGCTTTCGCGTACTCGATGTCCATGAGAAGTCCCCGGTAACCGGCTTGAACGTGCTCGCGCATGGTATCTTCGGCTTTCTGTACGTCCGCCCCGCGCAGCACCTCCACCAGGAATTTGTGCCGGTTGAGGTACTGCGGCTCCCTCGGCCTGCGCGACTGGACCTGCCGGCAGAGAATCCAGAAGAAGCTGTTGCGGCGCAGCGCCTGGTAGAGGGAGGTCGATCCCGAGTAATCCGCGAGCGTCATGTGGAATTTGTAGTGGACGTCGGTATAGAGGAAGGGGTCGGTGCTTTCGAAGGGGATCTTGTCGAGTTCGGCCGCGAGGGCTTCGAGGGCGTCGAGCCGTTTGTCGTTCGCGTCCGCCGCGACTTCCCGGACAACCTGGCACTCGATGCCCTCCCGCAGGGTGAACATGTCCTTGATTTTCTCGGGCGTCGGGATGGTGACGACGGAGCCCCAATGCGGATGATATTCGATAAGGCCGTCCTGCTCGAGCCGCTTCATGGCTTCCAGCACTGGAATATGGCTCACGCCGAGCATCTGGGACAGCGGCCGGCGCGTGATGCGCGTGCCGGGAGGCAGCTCCCCCGTGAGTATCTTCTGCAGTATCGCCTGGTAGGTCCGTTCGCCGGACGTGACCGACGGGTCGTTCGCGTCAAAATCTTCTATCATTGTCATCCCTTTGATTCCGGCATCCCGAAAGCCGTGAAATTCGGGCGTCTCCGTCGTTCATGACGGTTTCTCACAGGTAACGCCATTCTCGCCCGGCTTCGGAAATTGCGCCAGAAAAAAATTGACATCCCATGTATAAGCGGTATACCATTCTTTCGGTTAGAAATCAAGGGATAGACAACGCAAATCTAGGAGGCATTCATGAACAAGAGACCGTTCGCCCGCGCCGCGGGCGCGTTCCTGATTACGGCGCTCGCCGCAGTTTCCGTCTTTGCCGGCGGCTCCAAGGAAGCCGCCGCCGCTCCGGAGGCCAAGGAAATCGACGTATGGATGATCAACAACCCGGTTCCGGAGATCATCGCCGCGTTCGACGAGGCCGCCGCCGACTTCACCGCGGAGAGCGGCATCAAGGTCAACTACGTCCGCATACCCACCAACGATTTCCATACGAAGCTGGTCACCAACGTCGCCGCCAAGCAGTACCCGGCGATGGTCGTCTGGAACATCAACCCCGGACTCGAATTCTCCGAGACCGGCGCCGTCGAGCCGCTGGCCGACGTCGTTTCCCAGGTCGGCAAGGACAAGTTCTCCGACTCGGTGCTTCGGATGTTCCAGCTCGGCGGAGTCCAGTACGAAGTTCCCTTCCTCTCCCGCCTCTCCGGCCTCCATTACCGCAAGGACTGGCTGAAGGCCGCGGGCCTCAATCCCGAACCCGAGAAGGACGCGAGCGGCCGCCTGGTCGTGAAGGCCCTGGACAGCTGGGAAGACGTGTTGGCTACCGCCAAGAAGATCACCGACGCTTCGCAGAACCGCTACGGCGCCGGTTTTCAGTACAGCCGCAAGGGCTTCGGAGACTCCGCCGGCACCACGCAGATGCTGGTCAATTCCTTCGACGGCCATTTCCTCGACCCGAAGACCGGCAAGGTCGCTATCAACTCCAAGGAAAGCGTCGAGGCCTTCGCCTTCCTGAAGAAGTTCTATGAGAGCGGTGCCATGCCCGAAAGCGTGGTCACCTGGGACGGCAACGCGAACAACCTCAACTTCCTCAACGGAACGGTCGGCATCGTCATGAACTCGAACAGCATCCTGGCCAAGGTCGGCGTCGGATCGAACACGACCTTCTCGAAGGACGACGTCGGCATCGCGCCGCCGCCCAAGGGGCCGCGCGGCACCCGCGTGCAGAGCGCTTCGCCCGAATCCCTGACGATCTTCAAGACGCCCGCCGCTTCGGCCGCCAAGAAGTTCGCGCTCTACCTCCTCAAGAAGGATACGCAGGTCAAGATGTTCAAGAAGATGGGCGTCGGCTACTACGGCCCGCTCCGCGCCGACGTCATCGACGATCCCTTCTTCTCCACCATCGGCCAGCGCGAGCGCATGTTCCTCGAGGCCAACAAGTACATCGCCGGCATCGGCTACCCGGGAGACCCGAACCCCAAGCTGAACGCCGCGTACAATTCCTTCGTCTGGGACGACGCGCTTTCCCGCATCGCGGTCGACAAGTGGACGCCCGAGCAGACGGTCAAGGAAATTGAGGACAAGGTCAAGTCCGCGTTCGAATGAGGCAGATTTTCTGAAAAAAGGAAAACGCGCCGGATTCCGGGTTCCCGGGGCCGGCGCGGCTTCTCCGCATCAGCGTACCCGTAGGTGGAAGAATGGCCCGCACATCGAGAGTATCCCTGGAGGCGAGGGACAACCGCACCGGAAAGATGTTCCTCGTCCCGGCGATAGTCGTCCTGCTCTGCATCATCGTTTTCCCCGTCGCGTATTCGCTCCAGATGAGCTTCCTCCGCTGGCGGCCGACGGAGATCGCCAAGCCTTTCGTCGGCATCGCGAACTACCTGAAGGTGTTCTCCGATCCCCGCTTCGCCGTGGCGTTCCGCAATACGTTCGTGTACGCCTTCGTCGGCGCCGCCGGAAAGCTAGCGCTCGGCATGCTGCTCGCGCTGCTCCTCAACCGCAGGTTCAAGGGCCGCGGCCTGGTGCGCGCGCTCCTCATGCTGCCCTGGGTCGTGCCCATCACCGCCTCCCTGACCACCTGGTCCTGGATGCTCGACAGCATGTACGGCATCGTCAACCTGCTGCTCCTGCGGGCCGGCTTGATCCATGAGGCAGTCAACTTCCTCGGCGACAAGCACTGGGCCTTGGCCTCCGTGTTGGCCGCCGGCATCTGGCTAGGCTATCCGCAGTTCATGCTGATGATTCTGGCCGGTCTTCAGGCCATTCCCGACGAACTCTACGAGGCGGGGAAGGTCGAGGGCGCCAACGTGTTCCAGCGCTTCTTCCACATCACGCTGCCGAGCCTGCGCAACATTCTCACCATCGCGGTCATCCTGAGCGTCATCTGGACCTTCAACGCGTTCAACGTCGTGTGGCTTATGACGCGCGGCGGCCCCTCGAGCTCCACCCACATCCTCAATACGCTGGCCTACGAATTCGCCTTCGTGAACATGCGCTACGACCAGGCCGCGGCACTCTCCGTGGTGATCCTGGCCATCCTCGCGCTGTTCCTCTTCTTCTTCGCGAAGCTTCAAAAGGAGGACTGACGATGCGCGGCGAAAGACGAAACATGATCTTCCTGTACGCGGCGGCTGTCCTGGCCATCGTCGTGCTCGATTTTCCGATCTACTGGATGGTGAAGACTTCCCTGGCTCCGGTGGAGACTGTCATGAGCCGGGACGTGTCCCTGGGCATTTCGTCCGCGGACTTCTCGAGCTACGTCAACGTATGGAACGGCACCGACTACGCTTCACAGATACAGTTCAAGCGATATCTGTGGAACAGCGTCATCGTCGTGAGCGTCTCCTGCCTGATCAGCCTCGCGATATCCATCCTTGCCGGCTACAGCCTGGCGCGCTTCACCTACAAGCGGCGCGACGGAATCGGGCAGGCCATCCTCTACGTCTACATGTTCCCGCAGATGGTCCTGACCATTCCGCTCCTCATCCTGATCATCAAGCTCGGGCTGTACAACAACCTCCTGTCGCTCGTCATCGTCTTCTGCACCTTCTCCCTGCCGTATTCGATCTGGATGATGAAGGGCTACTTCTCCGCCATCCCGAAGGAGCTCGAGGAGGCGGCGATGATCGACGGCTGCTCGCGGCTGTCCTCCATATTCCGGGTGGTGCTGCCCATCGCGGCTCCGGGCCTGGTCGCGACGCTGACCTACTCGTTCATCCTCGGCTGGAACAACGTCATCTATCCCCTGAGCTTCATCAGCCACGAATCCAAGAAGCTGGTCTCCATCGGCTTCCTGACCCTCGTCTCGGGCGATATGACGCCCTGGAACGCGGTCATGGCCGCTTCGGTCCTCACCTCGCTCCCGATAGTCCTTCTGTTCATTTTCCTCCAGCGCTACCTGGTGCAGGGCCTCGCGTCCGGCGCCGTGAAGAGCTGACCAGCCTCTCAACGAGAAAGGAAACCGTATGAAGATTCAAGAATTGCGCGCCACTCCCATCGCCGTTTCCGACCCGCCTCTGCTGAACGCGGCCGGCCTCCACGCGCCCTACGCCCTGCGCATCATCGTGGAGCTGGTCACCGACCGCGGCATCTACGGCCTGGGCGAGATCCCCGGAAGCTCCGCCGCGCTGGCGGCCTACGATGCGATCCGCGACGTCGTCGTCGGCAGGGACCCCTACCAGCGGACCGCGATCCGCCGTGCCATCGAGGAACGCCTGGCCGGTTCGGCGCCTGATCCCAAGGCGCTCTACGCGGCGCGCCAGCTCGCCCTGCGCGTGCATTCGGGCATCGACGTGGCCCTGTTCGACATCATCGGCAAGGACAGCGGGCGCCCGGTGGTCGACATCCTCGGCGGGCGCGTGCGCGACCGGGTCGACTTCGCGGCCTACCTCTTCTACAAGTACGAAGGCTCGGGCGGCGAGTTCGGCTTCGAACGGGATCAGGCGGCGGCCGGTTGGGAGAAGGATCTTCAGGCCGCGGCTCTCGATCCGGCGGGGCTCGTAGCCCAGGCCCAGGCGATGGTGAAGCGCTTCGGCTTCGCCTCCCTCAAGCTCAAGGGCGGCGTGTTCGAGCCGCGCGTGGAGACCGACACCATGCTCGCTCTCCGCGACGCCTTCGGGCCGTCGATGCCGTTGCGCATCGATCCGAACGCGCTCTGGTCGCTCGAGACTTCCATCAAGTACGGCAAGGAGCTCGAAGGCGTCCTGCAGTACTTCGAGGACCCCTGCCGCGGGCAGGAGACGATGGCCGCCCTCCGCAAGGCGATCAAGATACCGCTGGCGACCAACATGTGCACGACGAACTTCGACGAGCTCCCCGGCAGCATCCGGCACGGCTCCGAAGACATCATCCTCTCCGACCACCACATCTGGGGAGGCCTCCAGGCGTCGATGGACCTCAGCCGCGTCTGCCGCACCTTCGGCCGCAAGCTCTCGATGCACTCCAACAGCCACGTCGGCATCTCCTTCGCGGCGATGATCCACCTGGCCGGCGCGCTGGACGAGCTCGCCTACGAGGCGGACACCCACTACCCCTGGCAGCGGGAGGAAGTCATCGTCGGCGGGAAGATCAAGATCGAGGACGGCGCCGTGGAGGTGCCGCGCGAGCCGGGGCTCGGCGTGGAGCTCGACCGGGAAGCCCTGGCGCGGCTGCACGCGAACTACCTGCGCTGCGGCATCGAGGACCGCGACGACGAGATCGAGATGCAGAAAAAAGTACCCGGTTGGAAGTTCCAGGCGACGCGCTGGTAGACGGAAGCGGAGCGCGCGCCGCTTCCCGCTTTGCGTCGGCTCCCCCTTTAGCCTATGCTTAGGGAAACGAAAAAGGGGGAAGCCGATGATCGATAGGGATGAGGCGTTCATGCGCCTCGTGCGGGCCGCATGGGACCGGCGGATCGCCGAAGAGGCGGATTCGATCGTCGACGGAGCAGGGGAGGAGAGAGCGCGCGCCGCCTTCATGGTCGCCAATCTCTGCGGCGTCGGCACCCCGTTCGGAGCGGATTTCGGGAGACGGCTCGCCGCCGATGTGGAAGCCTCGGCCGCGGACGGAAAGGTCGTCGTCTCGGCCGGAACGTGTTCGAACGAGGGCTGCCGGGACCGGCCCGGCGGCGCACCCTGCGCGGGCGCCTGTCCCTTCCACGCGATCATGGTCGACCGCAAGACGAACGGGCTGACCATCGACCGCTCCAAGTGCGTGGATTGCGGCCTCTGCGTGGAAGCCTGTCCCGATGGCGTCCTTGCCGACCGGGTCGAGTTCATCCCCGCCGCCAAGCTCCTACGCGAGGGCCGGCCGGTCGTCGCCGCCGTCGCTCCGGCAATCATCGGGCAGTTCGGGCCGGACGCGACGATCGAGAAGCTTCGCGCAGCCTTCAAGAAGCTCGGCTATGCCGACATGGTCGAAGTCGCCTTCTTCGCCGACATGCTGACGATGAAGGAAGCCGGCGAGTTCGACGCGCACGTCCTTTCCAAGGACGATTTCCTCATTTCCTCCTGCTGTTGCCCCATCTGGGTGGCCATGCTCAAGCGCGTTTACAAGGACCTGGTCAAGCACGTCTCGCCGTCCGTCTCGCCGATGATCGCGGCGGGCCGGGTCCTCAAGCTCCTGAGCCCCGGCTGCGCGGTCGTCTTCGTGGGGCCCTGCGTCGCCAAGAAGGCAGAATCGAAGGAGGCCGACCTCGCCGGGGATATCGACCATGTGTTTACGTTCGCCGAGATCAGGGACGTGTTCGCGGCGGCCGGTATCGATCCCGGGGCTATGACGGGGGAGTCTTCCTTCGAGTACAGTTCGCGCGGCGGGAGGCTGTACGCGCGCGCGGGAGGCGTATCGATAGCCGTGTCCGAGGCGATCGCCGCCCTGTACCCTGAAAAGGCGCGCTATCTGAGCGTCGCGGCGGCGGACGGCGTTCCCGCCTGCAAGGATCTGCTCGCTCGGGCAGGCGCGGGAAAGGCCGGCGCGACCTTCATCGAGGGCATGGGCTGCGTCGGCGGTTGCGTCGGCGGTCCGAAGGCCCTCATCCCGCGGGAGGAGGGGAAATCGTCCGTCGACTCTTTCGCCGTATCATCGGCGATCGGCGTCGCCGTCGACAGCGACTGCATGAAGGAAATTCTCGGAAAGCTCGGGATCTTCGGCCCCGAGGCGATCATGAAAAGCGGCAAGGGCCGCCTTTTCGAACGGGAGTTCTGAGGCATGCCGGACCGACGTCCCGGCGTCGGCCGGCCCCGAACTCAATCGTCAGAGCGAGATCAGCTTGGCGGTAGCCTCGGGCACCTCGTTGAGCTTGTCGACCAGGGCCTCGATTTCGGCGTCCTCGCCCACCAGCTCCATGATCACCAGGCCGAGGGGCGAGCAAGAGGAGGGCGGCAGGTTGTGCAGGCCGAGCCGTACTTTGATAAGGCAACCGTATTCGGTCAGGATCGCTTGGATCGACTGGGCGGTGCCTTCGCGGTTTCCGATTTTGAGCGCGAGAATCGTGTAGTCCATGGGTCCCTCCGAGCGGCGTTTTAGACAAGTATAGGCGATTTTGCTCGCGCTCTCCACAAAAGGTTGTATATTATCCATATATATGGAGGTTCTTATGAAGACAAACATGGGTACGGTTGACCGGCTTATCAGGATCGCGTTTGCGATAGTCGTCGCGGTGCTTTTCTTCACGGGTCAGATCACCGGCGTCGCCGCAGTCGTGCTCGGCATCCTCGCGGTCGTATTCCTGCTGACCGCCGTCGTGGCGTTCTGCCCGCTCTACCTGCCGCTGGGCATTTCGACGAAGAAAAAGGAAGGCTGAGTCCCCGGCTACAGCACTCCGAGCCCCTTCCCGCTCCGCAGCGCTCTCCAGGATTCCTGGAGGGCTATAGCCTTGTCCGTCAGGCAGACCAGGAGGCTTTCCCCGTAGCGCGGCGGAATCGGCGTAAGCGGCCACATGTGCCTGAGCACGCAGTCCCGTTCTATGCGGGTGAGCGGTCCGAATTCCTCTTCGGCGTTCTCCAGGGCTTCGCGCGGGTGGTCGAAGCCGTGGAGGCCTCCGCTGCGCGGTTTCGCCGTCCGCCAGTCGTAATGGAAGAAGTCGTGGAGTAGGGCTCCCCTCACGATCTGATCCGCGTTGCCGGCCATCCCGCATAGCTTCGCCATCTTGAACGCATAGAAGGCGACCGCGACCGAGTGGTCTGCGAGCGTCGCGTCGTGGTGCGGCAAGCCGCGTATCTTTCCGTAGGCCGCCGAGCGGACGATCGGCCGGGCGATGCGCGCGAACTCTTCGTCCCTGGCGCAGAGCCGTTCTTCCTTGGACCGGCGGGCGAACTCCCTAGCGTCGGAAATGGCGTCCTCCGATCATCGATTCCAGGCGCGCCGTGATCCAGTCGGGAATACCCTTCCGCAATGGATTCAGGTGCCGGGCGAGCAGGGGGAAAGCCTTGAGCGGCTTCAGAAGGCGCCTTACTTCCCTCGGCAGCTTGCGGGCCTCCGTTTCCAAAGCGGGCAGGAGCGCGCTGCCGCTGCGGGCGATCTGTTCCTTGAGCTCGGAGACGAAGGCCTTGAAGTTGATGAGCGCGCGGCTCGAGCCGATCGTGTCCATTACGAAGTACATCGTGAAGGCGCCCGAAAGGAAATACCGCGCGTACGGTTCCACGGCGTTGATGCGGCCGATCAGGAAAGGTTCGAACAGGTAGACGGTCAGCGCGGTGAGCGCCGCCCAAAAAAACGAATAGAGCAGGCAAATCCGTCCGCGCAGATTGAAAGCCTCGTTCGAATAGTCCCAAAGCCGCAGGCCGAACGCCTTTTCGAGGAAAAAGGACGCGAGGTACTCGAGGACCGTCGGAGCGGCGACGAGCGCGGCCCAGTACAGGCTGCCGTGGGCGTGGACCAGCAGCCGCGCGAGCGCCGCGATCGCGAGCGCGCCGAATCCGTAGATCGGGACGAAGGGGCCGGAAAGGAAGCCCGAATTGACCGGCCGGCGTTCGATCGCGCTCCGGTAGGCCGATTCGATGATCCAGCCCATGAAGGACGTCGCGGTGAAGTAGAGGAACCAGTTGAGGGCCTGCTCGTGGGGCAATCCGACCATAAGGAGAACATACGAAGGCGGCCGCCGATCGTCAACCGAGTTGCGCGAGGCTCAGAATTTGGCTTTCGCGGTCGCGCTCACCGTCAGCCGCGGATTCTCGGCGCTCGGTCCGTACTCGCCGTCGCCGAGCGGCGTCCGGCAGGATAGGCTCAGGCTGAAGCCCTGGAAGGGTTCGTAGCCGAGCGTCAGGCCCGGCGCGAGCGAGCCGTCGTCGAGGGCCGCCGCGCAGTCGAGCGTCGCGCTCGTGTAGTCGTCGAAGTAATAAACGATCGAACCGTAGAGATAGTTACCGCCTTCGAAGGCGCCGGGATTGTCCGCGCTGCCGCCGTCCCACAGGTATTCGGCCAGCACGTAGAGGTTTCCCCCGAAAAACGAATAGTCGAAGCCAGCGCTCGCCTGCAGTCCGTCGAGCGCCGCGTCGGCGTCGAGGTTTGCGGCGTCGGCGCTGCCGACGGTGAGAAGCGCGTCGAGCGCGATGCCTAGACCGGCTTCGATCTTGGCCGAGAGGCCGACGCGGTGGATTGGTTCCGACAGGGCTTCGGCCGAATAGAGGACCTGGACGCTTGCGCGTTCGGCGTGGAAGTCGGCGGTCGCGCCGAAGACAGCCCCGGCGCCGTCGGCGCTTTCGGCGTCCTTCGGCGCGACGGCGAAGGCTTTCAGCTTCAAGCGGTCGTCTGGGTAGGCGCTCGCCGCGGCGGCCAGGACTCCGCGCGTGCGCGCGTCGGGCAGCATGGGGTTGCGCGGGCTCAGGAAGTCCGACGGGCTCCAGGCCTGGCCGTAGCCGAAAGGCAGGCGCATGAGCCCCGCCTCCACGTCCGCGGCGTCGCTTTCGATACGGTAGTAGAGCCGCTCGAGCTCGAGCGCCGCCGCGTAGTTGTCGCCGACCGACAGCAGGGAATCGCCGCCCGCCGCGACGGGCGCCCCCGTCGCGGCGATCAGGTTGAGCGCGCCGTAGAAGGTGCCGCGGTCGCCGAAGCGCGCCTTGAGTCTGAGGTTCGCGTACTGCTCCGCGCCGAAGAAGGCGCCGCCGCCTGCTTCGTCGTCGAGCGCGCCGCCCGAGAGGAGGGTTTCCGCGGACCCGGTGAAGTTCAAGCTTGACGGCGCGGCGTTCAGGGCTGCGGCCGCGGCGAACGCCAGAACGGCGGCCGCCGCTGCGCGCGCCGCCCGAACGGAGCCTAAAGTCCTCATCGCTCCAAATTCCGCATGCTGAAGGTCGATTCGGGGACCGGCGCGTCCAGCTTCACGTCGGTCATGGAGAAGGTGGTCCGGCTTCCTTTCCGCAGAAGGTCGCGCATGACGCCTTCCACGGGGAAGCGGCGGCTCCCGATCGGTTCGGCGCGGATCAGCTCATACTCCTTGAGCTTGGCCCCCGAGAGGGCGTAGAGCTCGTAGCGCAGGAGGTCCCCGTTCCCTGCGTCGATCCAGAGCATTTGGCGCGGGTAGCTTTCGGTCTTCTTCTTCGCTTTGAGGTCGAGGACCCACGCCTTCCTGTCCCCGATCGTCTCCGATCCGGTCAGCGTCGGCGTGTAGCGGACCGAAAGCTTGTCGTTGTCGATCGTGTCCTCGTAGGACATGTCCGAGCCCATCATCGATTCCTTCAGGAGGTGCCCCGAAATGAGCATCACCTCTTCGGTGTCGGGCGAATACACGTAGAGCCGGCCGCCCTTCTTGAGGTACTTGGTGCCCGCGTCCTCGGGATTCACGAACTCGATATAGCTTTCCTCCGAGCCGCGGGCCGCCGCGTTGAAGCGTTTCACGAAGCGCTTGCCCCGGTATTCGACCGTCATCTCCCCGGAATAGGTGATGGAGGCGTATATTTCGTTATCGTCCACCTTCTTCAAAAGCTCGGCCGCCGAGGGCGTCTGGGCGTAGGCCGCGGCCGAGAATATCAGGCCCGCCATCGCCGCGGCCAGGCGGGCCGCCGTTCGCATCGTTCGCATCGATTTCTCCTTGAATCCGGCTCAGCGCCGGAGGGCTTCCACCGGTTCGATGAAAGCGCTCTTGAGGGACGGTATCAGCGTGCAGATCGAGGAGACCGCGACGCCGAAGACGAAGCCCTTCGCCAGGAGCGCGGGCGAGAAGGCGATGAAGAGCGTGCTCGAGAGCGGCATGTCCTTCAAGCCGCCGCCGGTGAACAGCTCGATGTCGATGGGGAAGAGCGAGCCGATCTTCGTGACGATGCCGGCGATCAGGCAGCCGGCGAAGGCCCCGAACACGCTCAGGAACACCGCCTCGAAAAAGAAGGTCAGAACGATCTCCTTTCGGGTCATGCCGAGGGCTCCCATCATGCCGATCTCCTTGATGCGCTCGTGGATGACCATGAGCACGGTGTTGATGATGAGGAAGCTCGCGACGATCTGGAAGACCGCGTAGACGATCGTGTACATGAACGAACTCTGGCGCATGACGGCCACCCAGTAGTTGTCCGTCCATTCCCGCACCGTATTCCCTTGCCCCAGGATGCGCGAGACCTCCGCCTTGATGCGCGGGCTGTCGGCGCCGTTCTTCGCGTAGACGAACAGCTGCTGCGTCCCCTCTCCGAGCACCAGGATGCGCCTGAGCCGTTCGAAGGGGACGATGACGACGTTCTCGTCGTATTTGGCGTAGTCGAAGGAGAAGATGCCGACTACCGTCGGGCTCCAGTACTTGTCGGAGAATTGCGCGGAGACGGTCTTGAGCGGCAGCTTGTCGCCGACCTTGAGACCCGTCTTGCGGGCCAGCTCGAAGCCGATGGCGCAGGCGTTTTCATTCTCTCCGGGGTAGCGCCCTTCCTTGAGGCCGTCGTTCCGGTCGGTCAGGTTGAAATGGTTGATCTTCCGTTCGGTATCGATGCGGATGCCCCACAGGAGCGCGTGCTTGACCGTGCTGTCGAAGAGGGTCGCGTACGCGGTGATCCGCGGCACCGCCGCCTGGACGCCCGGCACCGCGTCGATCTCGGCGATCAGCTGATCGGCGTTTCGTCCGTCGGCGAGGGGGAACTGGACGGGGAAGTATTCCTTGTCGGCCTCGAAGCGGGAGGAGACCGCGTTCACGTGGCCGGTCTCGTAGGTGCGTACGACTTCCTCGATGCTGTCCAGCATGCCGTCGATCCAGGCCTGCATGAAGATGTTGAAGAATACCGCGACGGCCACGGCGACGACGCAGAGCGCGGTGCGCCGGCCGTTGCGCCAGATGTTCCGGTAGGCTATCGTCGCGAGCTCCCCGAGCCCGCCCGTTTTCTGCTGCATAGCGCTTTCCTTACTCAAACCGCAAGCTGTCGGTCACGGGCATCCGGAGCGCCCGCAGGGTCGGCAGGATGGCCGCCGCGGCCGACAGGATCGTCGCGGCGAAGCCCGTGACGACGACCGTGGCCGGATTCCAGGCCGACTTGAACAGCGACGCGACCCGGTATCCGATGTCGCCGCCCATCTCCTTGCTCATCGCCGAAAAGTCGACGCCGTGGGTGACCATCGGGATGTTGAGCAGGCAGCCGAGCGCGATGCCGATGATCGCGCCGATCGCGCCGACGCAGCCGGCCTCGATTACGTAGGCCAGCAGCACCTGCGAGTCGGTCATCCCGAGCGCGCGCAGCATTCCCGTCTCCTTGGTCCGCTCGAGGATGGCCATGAGCATCGTGTTCGCGATGCCGATGAACGCCAGGATGAACAGGAAGGCCGACATGATGCGCGTGGTCACGTTGTCGCCGTTCGAGGCCGCCAGATAGTCGGCCACGTAGTCCCTCCAGCCATGGACCTCTAGGCTGTCCGGCAGCGTCTTCCCTTCCGCGGCGAGGCTCTCTACGAGCGCGGCCCGGATGGCCGCCGCCGATTCGTCCTTGCCCGGAAGCCGCTCGTCCTTGGCGCCGGTCTTGCGGATCAGGAGCTCGGTGACTCGGCCGTGCGCCATGAGGCCCGTCTCGTCCTGCAGGGCGCCGAGGGGCATGAAGGCGATATTGCCGTTGAGCTTCGGATTCGGCGCGTTCACGACGCCGACCACGACCGCGTCGATGAGCTGGTTCACGTGGCGGATGGCGCCGGGGAAGTCCGCGCCGGTCATCGCGGCGAGCACCGTTTCGAGCTTGGCCGCGTCGGTCTCGACTAGGCGGTAGTCGCCAGAGTTGGCTTGCCTCTCGTAGGCGGCTGAAACCGTCCTCCGCGCGTCATCCTTGAGCGAGGGGAGGAGGTCTTCCTCGAATTTCCGCGCGCCGACCGTTTCGGGCACGGCCTTCACGTCGATCACGGTCGAGATGCGCACGTCCATGCGCCCGGCTGCCGCCAGTATGCCCCACAGCCGCTCGAGGTCGGCTTTCGGCGCGTCTTTCCTGAGCGCGAGCTTGGCCGCATCGGCTTTCAGCTTTTCCTCGTCCGCGGAACCGAAAAAGGAGCGCTTGACGCCTTCCTTCAAATCGACGTAGAGGCTCCGCACGAAGGCGGCGTCCTCCGCCGTCGAAGCGGCGGCCGCCAGTTCCTCGACTTCAGCTTTCGTCGCCCGGCGCGGGAGGCCGACGCGCAGCTTGTCCGCCGCGAGCGTGCCGATCGCCATCTCGAAGGTTCCCGGCCGGGGAAAGCGGCCGGCTTCGAGAAAGCCCGAGTAGCGCAGGAGTTTCCGTTCCGTGTCCGGCTCGATGCCGTTGAAGGCCATCGGCGCGGTGCCGGAGCGGGAATAGAGGGTGCCCGCGAACGCGAATCGGGGCGCCGAATCGTAGCCGGCCTTCGCGAGCGCCGCGGAAAGCTCCTTCCAGCCGCCGAAGCTCTCGTACATCGGCAGCTCGTCCTTCTTCGCGAAGTACGCCTTCGTCTGGATCTTCGCCGCGCCCGTCTCGTAGGCGATGATGTTCCGCCGCGAGTCCAGGTTCATGCCGAGTATCCAGGCGTCCATGAAGATGTAGAGCGCGACGCTGACGGCCACCGCGGTCGTCGTGATGATCGTCTTGACCCGATGGCGCCCCAGGTTGCGGAAGGCCATGCCGGCGATGTCGCGGAAGCTCGCGGCGGTCATTTGACCGTCTCCGAATCGACCGCACCGTCCTTGAGGAGGATCAGCCGCCGGGCGTAGTCCATGACCATCTTGTCGTGGGTGGAGAATATGAAGGTGGTGCCGACGCTCCGGTTGAGCGCGAGCATGAGCTCGAGGATTTCCATGCCGGTCTTGGAGTCGAGGTTCGCCGTCGGCTCGTCGGCCAGGATGAGGGAGGGCTTCTTCACCAGCGCCCGGGCGATGGCGACCCGCTGCTGCTGGCCGCCGGACATCTCCTTGGGCCGCCGCTTGGCGTAGTCGGCCAAGCCGACCTCGGCCAGCGCCTCGCCTGCGCGGGAACGCGCCTCCGCCTTGCTTTGCCCCAGGAGGGTGAGCGGAAGCGACACGTTCTCCTCCGCGGTCAGCACCGGAATCAGGTTGTACGCCTGGAATATGAAGCCGATGTTCGCGCGCCGCAGGAGGGCGAGCTCCTTTTTCGAAAGCGCCGAGACATCGGTTCCCTCGATGGAGACTTTCCCCGCGGTCGGCGCGTCCAGACAGCCGACCAGGTGCAGGAACGTCGATTTGCCGCTGCCGGAGGGGCCGGCTACCGCCGCGAATTCGCCCTTCTCGAACGAGAGGCTCACGCCGCGCAGGGCGTGCACCGACAGCCCGTTGAGGGCGTAGTCCTTCACCAGGTTCGTCGTCTCAACTACCGCCATGCTCGTCCTCCTTGGCCTCCCGCCGGCGCTCCGCGAGCGCTTCGAGCCCGAACAGGTCCTTTGTCCTGAGCTCCTCGGTGATCGAATTGGGCACGAGCATCATCGAATTGCCCGCCCTGAGGCCTTCGTTCAATATGGAAAGATTCTTCAGCTTCATCGCCGTCCCGTTCGCGTCGTAGATCCGGGCGGCTTGCTCGAGCTTTTCGGCGATCTCGATCTCGGCCGCCGCCAGGTACACGCGCGCCTGCTTCTCCCGCTCGGCCTGCGCCAGGCGGCTCAGGGAATCCTGCAGGGCTTCGGGAATCTGGATGTCGGTGATCTCGATGTGCTGGACCGTGATGCCCCATTCGGTCGTCTTCTTGTCGACCTCCTCCCGTATGCGCTCCTCGATCGCGTCGCCGTGCTCGAGGAAGGCCGACAAGTCGTGCTTGCTGATCGCGTCGCGGAGCGCCGTCTTGGAGGAGAGCACCACCGCCTCCTGGTAGTCCTGGACCTCGAGCACGGCCTTCTCGGCGTCCCACACCATCCAGAAGCAGAGGGCGTCCACGGTGACGGTCACCGAATCCTTGGTGAGCGTCGTTTCGGCGGAAAAGTCCGTCACCCGGATGCGGAGGTCAACCGTCTTGGCGATGCGGTCGGCGAAGGGGAACACGAGGAAAAGCCCGGGGCCGCGCACGCGGTGGAAGGCGCCGAAGCGGAGGATGATCGCCCGCTCCCATTCTTCCATTTTCTGGACGGCGGGGGCGAGGATGGCGCCGGTGAAGGCGAACGCGAAGGCGAGACTCGCTTCTCCGAAATTGAGGGCCGCGGCGGCGATCGCTACGAGGATCAGCACCTTGGCCGCGACGGTCCATCGGGGGAAGAGCGCCATTATCCCCATGACCGCGATCGGGGTGGCGACCAGGACCGAGAGATCGATGAGCGTCGGCGAACGGCCGACCAGCATCCTGACCGCGAGTGCGAAGGAAAGGAGGGCGGCGAAGAAGGCGATGCCGACGGCGTTGACCGAAAAGTCGGTCCTTTTGCGCTGCGTTGGCTCGTTTTTGATCAGCCGCTTTTCCGCGGGCTGCTTCCGGAACCACATGTCAGTCCTCCTTGAAGTCGCGGACGAGATCGATCATTTCCGTCCTGCTCGCGCCGAGGGATCTCATTTCATGCACGAAGCGGGCGGTCCGCTCGAGGAGCAGATTCTCCCGCTCGAACTCCTCCATCGCCGGTTTCTTGGTCGAGATGAAGGTTCCGCTGCCGACCTGGGTGGTCACGAGGCCGCGGATTTCCAGTTCCCCGTACGCCTTCGCGATGGTGTTCGGGTTGATCTTGAGCTCGACCGCGAGGGACCGTATGGTCGGCAGCTTGTCCCCCGGCTCGAGCTTGCGGGCGACGATCGAGTGCTCGATCTGCCGTATGATCTGCCGGTAGACGGGCACGCCGCTCGCGGGGTCGAGCGTGAATCGTACTAGCTTTTCGGACTTTGTACTATTCATCTAGTACAATACTAGGCCGCGTAGTACAAGCTGTCAAGGGGCGAAGGAGCGGAAACGGGTTTTTGTTTAGGCGCGCCGGCGAACCCCGAACGGGCGCTTTCCGCCGAAGCATCGTCTTCCCCCGAAGGCGTGGAGCGCGAGTCCCCCGACCACGAGCGCCGACGCCGCGGCGTCCGCCGCAGAGAAGGGCTCGCCGATCGCGAGGCTGGCGGCGCTGACGCCGAACACGGGAACGAGCAGGGAGAAGGGGGCGATACGCCCCGCTCCGTGCTTCATGATTAGCCGGTTCCAGACACCGTAGCCGAAAAGGGTCGATCCGATCACCAGGTAGGCGAGCGCTCCGACGGAAACCGGGCGCAGGGCGGAAAGCGCGGAGCCGATCGCGGAGGGGCCTTCGAGCCAAAGCGAAAGGGCGAGCAGGGGAAGCGGCGAGAACAGGCTCGACCAGACGACCAGGGCGAGGCCGCCCGTGCCCGGCATCCGGCGCGCGATGATGTTCGTGCAGGCCCAAAAGAAAGCGGCCAGCGGCACCATGACCAGTAGGGGGACCGCCGAGCCGCCGCCCAATCCCGAACCGGACAGACCGATGAGCGCCAGTCCGGCCGCCGCGGCGATCATGCCGGCGACGCTCGTCGGCCTGATCTTCTCCTTGAGGACGGCTGCGGCGATGATCGCGGTGAAGAAGGCCTGCGACTGCAGCATTATTGAGCTCAGGCCCGCCGGCGCGCCCCGTTTGATCGCGGTGAACAGGAGCCCGAACTGGCCGACCCCCAGCAGCAGCCCGTAGGCGGCCAGCGGAAGCCAGGACCCCCGCGGCCTGCGGACGAAGAGGATCGCCGGAAACGCGCTGAGCGCGAAGCGCAGGAACGCGAGGAAGAGCGGCGGCACGCCCGCGACTCCTACCTTGATGACGGTGAAGTTGAAGCCCCATACCGCGGCGATCAATATCGCGGCCGCGAGGGAGGAATCGGGAAGCCGTCCGCCTTCGTTGTGTTCATTCATAGAGCGCGATTATAGCGGAATCGCGCGTTCGATGCTCGTCCGGTGCCTCCAGCAGCCGGAAAGATGATCGTCCGCGAGTCCCGCAGACTGCATGAACGCGTAGCAGATGGTTGAGCCGACGAAAGTGAAGCCCCTAGACTTCAGCTCCCTGCTCATCGCCTTCGATATCTCCGTCTCGGCGGGCACCTCGTCCATCCTCTCCCAGTCTCCGACGATCGGGGTCCCGTCGACGAAGCGCCACAGCCAATCGGAAAAGCGGCCTTCCTGTTCGGTCAGCTTCAGGTACGCCTTCGCGTTCGTCGAGAACGCGCGCACCTTGAGCCGATTGCGCACGATGCCGCCGTCTACGAGGAGCCGTGCGAAACGGGTCTCGTCGTACGCGGCCATCTTCTCTGGATCAAAGCCGTCGAAGGCTCTGCGGTAGTTTTCCCGTTTCCGCAGTATGGTGATCCAGCTGAGGCCCGCCTGCGCGCCCTCGAGCAGCAGCAGCTCGAATAGTTTCTTGTCGTCGCGCAGCGGGACGCCCCATTCTTCGTCATGGTAGCGCAGGTATTCGGGATCCTCGCCGGGCCACGGGCAGCGGCTCTTCCCGTCCGATCCAACCAAGCAGCTCATGCGCGCGCCCTAAAGCGCGGCCTTGACCGCGCCCCCGTCGAACATGAGCGCGTGGCCGTGGATGAAGGACGCGGCGGGGGAAGCGAGCCAGGCGACCGTCCTGCCGAATTCCTCGGGCGTCCCCAGCCTGCCGAGCGGGATCGCCGCCTGCATGGCTGCCGTCTCCGCCTCGAGGCTCGTGCCCCTGCTCGCCGCCCGCGCGCCGAGCAGCGACGTCACCCGGTCGGTGCTCGTGTAGGTCGGATTGATCGAATTGATCCGTATCCCGTCGGAGCCGACCTCGTTCGCCAGCGATTTGAGGAGGCCGATGACCGCCATGCGGACGGAGTTCGACAGGATCAGCTTGTCGATCGGCTGCTTGACCGATACGGACTCGATCGCGACGACGCTGCCTTCCTTCCGTTCGCGCATGCCCGGGAGCACCGCGTACAGGAGTCCCACCGCGCTCATCAGGGTCAGGTCGACCGCCTTCCGCCAGTCCTCCGGCCCGAAGTCGAAGAAGTTTCCGGCCGGCGGTCCGCCCGCGTTCAGCACCAGGATATCGATGCGCCCGAAATGGCTGAGCGTTTCGGCGACTACCCGCTCGACGTCCGCCGGAATCGATACGTCCCCGCGGATGGCGAACGCTTCGGCCCCCGGGGCCGAAGCGCGGATTTCGGCGGCCGCTGTCTCGATGCTTTCGCCGCGCGCGCAGACGGCGACCTTCGCCCCTTCCTTCGCCAGCGCGAGCGCCGACGCCTTGCCCAGTCCCTTAGAAGCGGCGGTCACCAGGGCTACCTTTCCCTTCAGTCCGAGATCCATGCGATTCCTCCTTGAACGATATTGGCTTCAATAATACTGCATCGATGATCGAATCGGGCCGCAAACGGCTTTTCCCGCCGATTGCGCCTTGACGGGCCGGCTGAACCGCCCGATCGTTGTAGCGAGCATCCGATATAGAAAGAGAGGGCCAATGGTATGACGCGATGCGATTCCCTGATCGTCGGCGGCATCGAGGTTCCGGTCGAGCGCTGCGGCGTGCTCGTCATCGGTTCCGGGGCGGCGTCCCTGGCCGCCGCCGATCGCTTGGCCGCGTTCGCCGCGGCGGCCGATCCTCAAAACGTCGCCCGCGACATAGTTATTGCCACCGAATCGCTCTCCGGCGGCACTTCCTACAATACCGGTTCGGACAAGCAGACCTATTATCGGCTTTCCCTCGCCGACCGCTCCGGCGATTCCGCGTACGAAATGGCCGACGCGCTCTGGCGGGGCGGGGCCGTCCATGGAGACATCGCCCTCGCGGAAGCCGTCGGATCGGCGGAAGCCTTTTTCCATCTCGTTTCGATAGGCGTTCCCTTCCCGATGAACGAATTCGGCGGCTTCGTCGGATACAAGACCGATCACGATCCTCGGCAGCGCGGCACATCCATCGGACCGTATACCTCCAAAGTCATGGTTGAGCGCCTCCTTTCCGAGGTCCGCGCCCGTCGAGTCCCTATCCTCGAGGGGCTGCACGCCGTCTCCCTCGTTGCGGAGTTCGGACGAGTCTACGGAGCGCTATTCCTGGACGAGTCCCGCCTGTCCGATCCTTCGTTCGGGCTGCGGCTCATCGTCGCGGACGCGGTCGTTTTCGGCGTCGGCGGGCCCGGCGGCCTATACGAGTCTTCCGTATACCCCTCGGTGCAGAGCGGGGCGATAGGCCTCGCGATCGAAGCGGGCGCCGCCTGCGTGAACTTGACCGAAAGCCAATACGGACTGGCGTCGATCGAATATCGATGGAACGTGTCGGGCACCTATCAGCAGGCCGTGCCGCGCTACGTCTCCGTAGGCCCGGACGGAGACGAGGAGGAGTTCCTTTCGCCGTTTTTTCCTTCTCCCGGCGCGCGGGACAGCGCCGTCTTCCTGAAGGGCTATCAGTGGCCCTTCGATCCCCGGAAAGTACGGGACCACGGCTCATCCCTGATAGATCTGCTCGTGCACCGCGAGCGGCTCGTCCGCGGCCGGCGCGTCTATATGGATTTCACGAGGAACCCGTCCGGCTGGAATCCCGCGAGCCTCTCTCCCGAAGCCCTCGCCTACCTCGAAAAGTCGGGCGCGACAAGCGGCGCGCCGCTCGATCGCCTGCGCCGGATGAATCCGATCGCCGTCGAGCATTACGCCCGGAACGGCATCGACCTCTCCAGGCGCATGCTCGAAATCGCCGTATGCGCGCAGCACAACAACGGAGGCCTCGCGGCCGATTCCTGGTGGGAGTCCGTGAATATCGACCGGCTCTTTCCCGTCGGCGAGGTCAACGGTTCCCATGGCGTGTATCGTCCCGGAGGGGCGGCGCTGAACTCCGGGCAGGTCGGGGCCCTCCGCGCGGCGCGCCGGATAATCGGCGCCGTCGGCCGCGGCGACGCGGCGGAAGCTCCCTGGCGCTCCGTCGCCGCACCGCGCGTCGAGTCTCTTTTCCGCGTCATTTCGACCGCGCTGCGTCCAGCCGAAAGCGCTGAAAGCCTGGACGCGTACGAATGCGAATTCCGTTCCCGGATGGATAAGCACGGCGGGATCATCCGGGTAGCCGCGGAAGCGAGGCGGGCGGCGTCGGACGCGATCGACCAGGTGAACCGTTTTCCGTCTATCGTCGTCGGCTCGCGCAGCGACCTGGTTCGCTTGTTGCGGGCTCGCCAGCTCGTCCTCGCGCACGCCGCGTATTTGGACGCGTGCGCGGCGTACGCGGAGGCGGGCGGCGGAGCGCGCGGTTCGGCGATCGTCGCGGGTCCCGACGGGGAAAGCCTCGACGCGGCCCTCGATCCTGCGTGGAATGCGATTCCCGAGAAACGCGAATTGCTCGGATACTTGCAGGAAACGCGGTGGGACGGCGCCCGATTCGCGACCCGATGGCTGCCGAGGCGTCCGATTCCCGAATCCGACGATTGGTTCGAAAACGTCTGGCGGGCCTTCCGCGAAGGCGATCTGTACAAGCCCAGGAGGAGCGGCGGATAGACGGTTCGCTGAATCGGCCGGCGCGCGATTTCCGCGCCGATCCGGAGCGTCAGCGGAGCGCCCGGTCCAAGGCTCTCCGCATTGTCTCGATCGGCGGCTTGCGCCCGGTGAAGAGTTCGAATTGGAACAAGCCCTGGAAGAGAAGCATCGCCGCTCCGGGTACCGCGGCGCAGCCGGCAGCGCGGGCGGCTCTCAGCAGCGCGGTCGTTCGGGGGTGGATGACCGCGTCCAGGACCGTCGGCTTCCACCGGAAAGCCGATGCCGGAATGGGCGAGGGCGCCGCGGCGTCGCCCATTCCGACGGAGGTCGCGTTGACCAGGATGTCGAATGGGCCGCCTTCGCCGAGGGCGGAAGGAGCGCCGCCGAACTCGACCGCTAGGGAACCGGCTACGGCCCGGCCCTTATCCTGATCGCGGTTGTAAAGAACGACGCGGCAGCCGGCGCGGACCAATCCCCAGACGATCGCTTTTCCCGCGCCGCCCGCCCCGACGACGCAGGCGCGCTTGCCCGCCAGCGAGAGCCGTTCGGGCATCGGTCCATCCGAGGGGCGGACGCCGGCAGCTCCTTCGATCGCCCGGACGGCTCCGATCCAATCGGAATTGTAGCCTGAGAGAACGCCGCCTTCGTTCAGGATCGTGTTGACCGCTCCGATGGCGGAAGCCGTTTCGTCCAGACGGTCCAGTAGCGGAAGGACCGCTTCCTTGAACGGCTTCGTGACGCTGCAGCCCCTGAATCCGAGCGCCCGCGCTCCGAGAACCGCCTCTTCGAGCCGGTCCGGCTCGACCTCCAGCGCCAGGAATACGTTGTTGAGGCCGAACGCCCGATACCCGGCGTTGTGCAGGACGGGCGATATCGATTGCTTGTTCGGGTACCCCAATGACGCGCAGACGACCGTCGTTCCGTCTATTCTCATTTCTTTTCCCTGCTCTTGAAGAAAGCCGCCAGACGATCCGCGGTATCTCCCGAGGCCAGGCATACCGCGGAAGCGGCCGCTTCGTCCAAGACCGACCGCGCGCGGCGCTCGGATTCCGCGTTCAATATTTTTTTGGTCAGCGAGATCGCCAGGGCGGAATTCCGCTTGATCGAATCCAGGGTTCGGCCCAGGTAGGCGTCGAGCTCCGCGGCGTCGCCGACGAAGTCCGCGATGCCCAGCCGGTAGACTTCGGCCGCGTCCACGATCCGCCCCGTGGCGAGGAGTTCCTTTGCCCGCGGCACTCCGACGCGGGAGGCGAGCCGCGAAATCCCGCCCCAACCCGGCACGAATCCGAGGCCAGCTTCCGGAAGCCCGAACCGGGCTCCCTCGGAGGCGGCGATGAAATCGCAGGCCATCGCCAGCTCGAGGCCGCCCCCGAGGGCGAATCCCGAAACCTTGGCGATAACGGGCACCGGGAGATCCGCAAGCGCGTTGAACACGCGGTGCCCCCGCTCGACCCACGCGCGGATGCTGTCCTTGTCTATCTTCTTCAGGGCCTCCAGGTTCGCGCCGACCACGAAGTATTTTTCGGACGCGCTTTCAACGGTGACCGCTCTGAGGGCGCCTTCCGACGCTGCATCTGCGAACCCCTCGATCGCCGCTTCCAAGCCGTCCAATACCTCGTAATCCAAGGTCGGCGGTTTCTCGGGGACAGAGCACTCCATCAGGATGCGGCCGACGCCGTCTTCGATTCGCGCACGGACGGAGGATTTCATCGGAACAGCTCCTGGTCCATGGTTTTCAAGTCGGGACCGACGATGGGCTTGAATTCCATGAGGTCGACCACGTCCCTCACCGGGTCGATGCCGGGAGCGACCTCGATCAGATGGACGCCGTCGGCGAACAGTTCGAACACGGCCCGCTCGGTGACGTAGAGCACCCGCTGGCCCTTCTTTCGGGCGTAGTCCCCGGAGAAGGTGACTTGATTGACCCGCTCGACGAACTTGGGGAATTTCCCCTCGCTCTCGATCGAGAGGCTGCCGCCGCCGACGCGGCAGGCGAAATCCTTGGCGCGGAAAGTACCGCAGAATACGACCTCTTTCGCGTTCTGGGTGATGTTGATGAAGCCTCCGCAGCCGGCCAGCATCGCTCCGACCTTGCTGGAATTGACGTTTCCCCGGGCATCGGCCTCCGCCATGCCGAGGAAGGCGACGTCGAGGCCGCCCCCGTCGTAGAAGGCGAACTGGGCATCCATGGGGATGATGGCTTCCGCGTTGTACGCGACGCCGAACACGACCCCGCCCACCGGAGTCCCGCCGACGGCCCCCTGCTCGACGGTCAGCGTGAAATCGTCGATGAAGCCTTCTTCCGTCGCGACCGCGGCGATCCCGCTCGGGAACCCGACGCCGAGGTTCACCACCGCGCCCGGAAACAGTTCCTTGGCCGCGCGGCGGGCGACGACCTTTCTCTCGTCTAATGGAATCGGCGGAATGCTGTCCCGGGGGACCTTGATCCTGCCGCAGTAGGCGGGGTTGTAGACGTCCAGGCAGGTCTGCTTCTGCTCGCTGTCCACGACGATATAGTCCACGTAGATGCCGGGAATTTTGACCTGCTGGGCGTCGAGGGTGCCCGCCTGGGCCAGATATTTCGCCTGGGCCACCACGATTCCGCCCGAATTCTTGGCCGCTTGGGCGATGGACAGATTCTCCAGGAAGGCGCCTTCCTCTTCGAAGGTGATGTTGCCCTTGGCGTCCGCCGTGGTGCCCCGCACGAAGGCGACGTCGAAGGAGAAGCGCGGCCAAAAGAGGTATTCCTCCCCTTTGACGGTCAGGACCTCCACCAGGTCCTCCTTGGTCGCGGCGTTCATCTTGCCGCCTTCCAGGCGGGGATCGATGTAGGTCCCCAGTCCCACCTTCGTGATGACACCGGGGGTCTTGGCCGCGACCGCCCGGTACATGTGCGAAAGGACTCCCTGGGGGAAGTTGTAGCATTCGAGCTTGTTTTCCAGTATGAGCTTTCCCATGGCGGGGGCCATGCCCAAGTGGCCGGCGATGTCCCGTTTGACCAGGCCGGGAATCGCCAGATAGTCCAAGCCTATTTCCTTCTTATCGCCGAGTCCGGTGGAATGGACGAGGGTGAGATCCTTCGGCGCGCCGCTTTCGCGGTAGCGGGTTCCGAGGGCCCGGAGGAGGGCCGTCGGTTCCCCCACGCCGCCGCCGGACCCTTGGACGGCGACCCAGGCCCCGTCGGGGACCAGGGCCGCCGCCTCGGCGGCGGAAAGTATAGGTTTCTGCATCGAACGCTCCGGTCAGAACAGGCTGGGCATGAGCAGCCTCGGGATGCCGAGGGTGATGTCCGGAACGAAGATCATGAGGATCAGGACCACGAGCATGGCCAGCAGGAACGAGGCCACTTCCTTGAGGGGCTGCATGCAGTTGATGCCGCCGATTTCGCTGGCGATGAGCAGGCACAGGCCGTACGGCGGCGTGATCAGACCGTAGGAAAGGGCGACGCAGCCGACGACGGCGAAATGCAGCGCATGGATGCCGACCGCTTCGGTGAGGGGCTTGAGCAGCGGGGCGAAGATGATGATCGCAGGAACAGCGTCGATGAACATGCCGACGATCAGGAATACGCCGACGATCAGGACCAGCATGATGGAGGGATTGGTCGTCATGGCGCTCATGACGTTCACCAGGAAGGCCGGAATCTTGTAGTAGGCCATGACCCAGGCGTAGATCGACGCGGTCCCCACGCAGAACAGCACCACCGAGGAGAGTTTGAGGGTGTCTCCCAGCACGGAGATGAAGGTCTTCACGTTCAGGGTCTTGAAGACGAAGAAGCCGAGCGCCATGGCGTAGAGCACCGCGATCAGGGACGCTTCGGTCGGGGTGACCAGGCCGAACACGACGCCGCCGACGATGATGATCGGGGTGAACAGCGCTAGGATGGAGGACTTGAAGGCTTCGACCAGGGCCTTGAAGGAGAACTGCGAATTGCGCGGATAATGGCGTTTTACGGCGTAGAGGTAGACCAATCCCATCTGCAGGAGACCGATCATCACGCCGGGAATGATGCCCGCCAGGAATAGGCCCGACACGGACGTGTTCATGACGCCGCCCCAGACGACCATGATGATGCTGGGAGGGATGATGACGCCCATGACCGCGGAGCAGGCGGTGACCGCCACGCTGAAATTGACGTCGTAGCCTTCCTTCCGCATCGCCGGGATGAGCACGCCGCCGATGCCCGCGGCGTCGGCGTTCGATGAACCGCTGATGCCGGCGAAGATCATGCTCACCACTACGTTGACGTGTCCGAGCCCTC
Source organism: Treponema sp. (assembly GCA_003245635.1). Taxonomy (GTDB): domain Bacteria; phylum Spirochaetota; class Spirochaetia; order Treponematales; family Breznakiellaceae; genus SZUA-426. The sequence continues at coordinate 19,123 of QKCO01000016.1, read as the reverse complement.
CGGGAAGATGCCCGACCATTGCGCCGGACAGCTTCAGGAGCTGGTTTGTGATCCCCGCCACGTTCATGAGGTTCGCGGCCAGCACGAAGAACGGTATCGCCAGGAGTATGAACGATCCGTACTGCATCATCATGCGCTGCAGGAGCATGATGGGCGTGACCGTCGGGGTCATGATCAGGATGGGCACCACGGCGAACGCGAGGGCGAAGGCGACGGGGACCCGGAGCGCGATGAGCACCAGCAGCGTGCCGAACATAATGAAGAAAACGGTTCCTGCGGTCAGCGTCATCACAGAGCCCCCTGGGCCGCGTCGAGCGCGGTGTGCGCCACGTTCGTTTTACCGCTCAGATCCTTGATGATGTTCTCTATAAGGAACAGCAGCCAGATGACGCCGGACAAGGGCACCGAAAGGTAAAGGAATCCCATATTGATTCCCATTATTTCCGAGGATTGGATGAAGCCCCATTTTACTAGATACGTGTAGCCGAATACGATGAACACGAGGGTGACGCTTCCGATGATCAGGTAGTAGACCACCCTGAGGAAAATAAAGAACGGCTCGGGGAGCCTTTTGCCCAGGAACAGGTCGACCATGAAGTGGCGTCCTTCGCGGAGCCCCATGCTGGCGCCGATGAACACCATCCATATCATGGCCCAGTTCGCCACTTCGAGCGGCCAGAGCCAGCGGGGAATGAAGGGCACGTAGCGGCCCGCGACCTGCAGGGTGACGGCGGCGAGCAGGATGATTCCGAGAATGATCAAGATTTTCTGGAGAATGAAACTAACTGCGTTGCAGAATTTAAAGTACATGCGAACCTTCCGTGTGATCGGCTTGGAACAAAGATCCGAGGGCTTTTAACCCCCGGATCCGTGAGCGTTCAATAGACTGTTCGAGTCGCGGGCCGCCGATCGTCAGTTGACGGCGTTGATCGCTTCGAGGACTTCGAAGGCCCCGTTATCCTTGGCGAATTTCTCCACCGCCGGCATGGCGCGGCGGCGCATCTCGGTGTTGTCGAAGGGGATGATCTTCAGTCCGTTCTTTTCGACAAGGAGTTTGAGGATGCCGTCGCCTTCGGCGACTTCGGTCTTGCGGTGGAAAGCCGAGGCTTCCTTGCCCGCTTTCAGAACGGCATCCTGGAGATCTTTCGGCAGACTCTGGAATTTCTTTTCGCTGAAGCCGAGGATGCGGGTCGTGATCTGGTGGGCGGTCAGGATGTAGTACGGCGCGACTTCATAGAACTTCATGCCCTGAAGGCCCGCGGGCTCGTTCTCCAGCGCGTCGAGGACGCCGGTCTTGATGGCGTTGTAGACTTCCATGTAGTCCATCGGAGTCGCCTTGATGCCGGTCGCGGAGAAGGCTGCCTGGTGCAGCGGGGATCCTTGGACGCGCATCTGCAGGGTCGGGAACTGATCGATAGTGCGGATTTCCTTCTTGCTGATGATGTTGCGCACGCCGCCGCCGCCGTAGCCGATGAAGCGGACGCCCTTGCCGATCATGGTTTTCTGGATGGGCGCGAACACGTCGGCGTCGATGCACTTGTTCCAATGGTCGACGCTCTTGAATATGAAGGGCGCGTCGATGAAGGACGCGGTCTTGTCCCAATTGGCGATCCACGCGGGGGAGATGATCGAGAAGTCGATGGCCGTGCCCTGGATCATGTACTCGATGGCGTCCTTTTCCGTGCCGATATCGCCCGAGTGGTGGAGATCCCATTCGATCTTGACCGGCCCCTTGTAGTATTGGTTAACCAGCTCGGCGAATTTTTCGATCGTCCGGTAATAGACATGCTCCTTCGGGAGCATGGTATGGCCGACGAGCTTGATCGTCTGCGGGGCGGGCGCCGCGGAAGGTGCCGTGTCCTTCGAACCGCCGGCGAAGACGGGAAGCGATAGGGTCGCCGCGAGGGCGATCAATGCCAATGCAGAAAGCGTGCGTTTCATCAAGTCCTCCTTGTTTATTGGATCGATCTAAATCAGGGTAAGACGCATATTCCGATTTGTCAAACTCGAATCGTTCGAGGGTAAACTTGACAACCCGATCCAACCTGGATAGGGTTGTCGAACAAGCTTTTCGAATGGGGATTTATCGTGGAGGATAACGGCCGAACGCTTAAAAAGGCGACGCTCACCGACGTGGCGACGGATGCGGGCGTATCCAGATCGACCGTTTCGCTCGTGCTTCGCGGGAGCACCGCCGTCGCGCAGGAGACGCGGGTCCGCGTCGTTAGATCGATCCAAAAGCTAGGTTATGTGTACAACCGCGCAGCCGCCACGCTTCGCTCGCAGAAATCCCATACCGTCGGACTGATCGTCGCCGATATCACCAACCCGTTTTTCGCCGAGCTCATCGTCGGCGTGGAGAAGGAATTCGAAAAGGCGGGCCGCGTCGTGCTGCTGGCGAACACGTCCGAAAGCATCGAGCGGCAGAGAAAATCGATCGAAGCGATGTTCGAGCACGGCACCGACGGCATCCTCATTTGTCCCGCGCGCGGTACCAGGAAGCAGGATCTCTCGGCGTTGACCGGCAGCGGCGTCCCTCACGTTATGTTCACCCGCTACGTCAAGGGACTCAAGTCGAGCTATGTCGAGGGCAACAATGTGGAAGGCTCGTTCTCCGCGGTGAATCATCTGATCTCCCTCGGGCATCGGCGCATCGCGTTCATCGGCGGCAGCTGCAGCGCTTCTCCCCGCGGGGATCGCGAGCGGGGCTATCTGCTCGCCCACGAAGAGGCGGGCATTCCCGTGGATCCGGCGCTCAACATTCCCACCAACATATCGCTGCATGAAGGGAGCGAGGCGATCCGGGAGCTTCTTGAACGCCGCCTGTCCGATCCGCCGACCGCCGCGTTCTGCTACAACGACAGCATCGCCTACGGAGTGGTCTTCGGGCTCAACACCCTCGGGATGGAAGCGGGGAAGGATTTTTCCGTCGTCGGGTTCGACGACAGCGCCTGGTCGGCATCCTGGCGTCCTCCCCTTACGACCATTTCGACCTGTCCCGAGCTCATCGGCGCGGAAGCCGCCCGCATGCTTCTATACGCGATCGAGCACCCGCATGCCGGTCCGAAGCGGGTGTTTCTTCCCGCGCCGCTGGTCGTCAGGCAATCGACCTGTCCGCCGCCGATTAAGAGCACGCCGTAATTCCTCTAAGGAGATTGAAATGGCATACCGGCACCAGGGAAAGTATTTCGAGGATTTCAAGGTCGGCGAGGAGTTCGAGAGCCCCGGCCGGACCATCACCGAAGCGGACGTGGCCGCATATTCGGGTTTGACAGGGGACTACAACCAGCTCCATACGGACGAGGAATACTCCAAGGAAACGAGCATCTACGGCACCCGGATCGCCCACGGTCTGCTGGGGCTCTCGATCGCCGAAGGCCTCAAGTCGCGCCTCGGGCTGTTCGAAGGCACGTCCCTCGCATCCCTCGAGTGGTCCTGGCGCTTCAAGAAGGCTGTGCTCATCGGCGATACGGTGCATGTCGAGTGGCGCATCGAATCGAAGCGGTCCACCAGCAAGAGCGGGAGGGGCATCGTCGTCGAATCGGTGCGGCTCGTGAATCAGCGCGGCGAGACCGTCGCCGAAGGCGAGCATACGGTCATGATGCAGACGAGGGCCGCGGAATAAGCCCTTCGCCTCCCGCGTCGGCCGAACCGTGCAAGGCCCGAGGCAGGCGCGGCTCTTTTCTCTTGACAGCGCCGGCGAGCGGCGCGACAGTGGAATTCGCATTTCGGATACGACAGGAGGCAGCATGAAAAACGCGGAAAGGATCGGACGGCTCGGCACGGAAACCGCGTTCGCCGTTTCGGCGGAAGCCCGCGAGTGGGCGGCGCAGGGCCACAAGGTCTACGCCTTCCACATAGGCGACATCAATATCCGCACGCCCGACAACATCATCGAGGCGGCACATAAGGCGATGCTCGACGGAAAGACCGGCTACGTCGCCAACGCCGGCATCGCCGAACTCCGGGAAGCGCTCGCCGCCGACGTCAACGCCAGCCACGGCACGTCCTTCGACGCCTCGAACGTCGCGATCCAGCCCGGCGGGAAGCCGGTCATCGGCAAGTTCATCCTATCGCTCATGAACCCCGGCGACGAAGTCCTCTACCCGAACCCCGGCTACCCGATCTACGAGTCGCAGATAGAGTTCCACGGCGGCAAGGCCGTTCCGTACGGCTTCGTGCCCGGTAAGGACAATTTCGGCTTCGACATGGCGTCGCTCGAGAAGGCGGTCACTCCCAAGACGAGGCTCCTCATCGTCAACGACCTGCAGAATCCGACCGGAGCCGAGGCTTCTGAGGCGGAGCTGAAGGCGATCGCGGAGTTCGCGGTGAAGCACGGCCTTTACGTCCTGTGCGACGAGGCCTATTTCGACATGCGCTTCTCGGGCAAGTCGAAGACGCTGGTATCCTTCCCCGGCATGGCCGAGCGCTCAATTATCCTCTACACCTTCTCCAAGAAGTACGCGATGACCGGATGGCGCCTGGGCGCCGCGCTCGGACCCCGGTCGGTGATCGACGTCATCGCCAAGCTCAACCTCAACGACGAATCCTGCACCTCCAACTTCATCCAGTTGGCCGGCATCGAAGCTCTCACCGGCGACCAGAGCGGATCGCGGAAGATCATCGGTATCCTGAAGGAGCGGCGGGACAGAGCGGCCGTCATCCTCAATTCCGTCCCCGGCGTCACCTGCTACCGCCCCGACGCCACCTTCTACCTGTACCCCGACGTGACCGCTCTGATGAAGGCCAAGGGATTCGCCGACGACTACGAGGGTTTCCGCAAAGATGTCCTGCACACGACCGGCGTTTCCTTCTGCACGCGGCTCCATTTCGGCCGCGCGCTGCCGGGAGAGACGCGCCGCTACGTGCGCCTAGCCTATTCGGGCATCGACATGGCCTTGATCGAGGAAGGTCTGGGAAAGTTCAAGGAATACGCGGAAAAATAACGCCGAGTGAGCAACGCCCGGAAGTTCTCCGCTTCCGGGCGGTTGCGTCCCCCTACGCCTCCGGCAGTTCGAGCAGCTTGCCGCCTCGGTCTTTGCCGCCGCCGATTTTGAAGAACGATACGATTTCGTCGAGTTCGGTCGCCTTGCCGTTGAGCGTGCCCGCGGTCGCAGACAGCTCCTCGGAAGAAGCCGCGTTCTGCTGGACGACTTTATCCAGTTGCGCGAGCGCGAGGTTGATCTGCTCGGCGCCGACCGTCTGCTCGCGGCTGGCGGTGGCTATCTCCTGCAGCATTTCGGTGGTTTTCTCGATGCTCGGGACGATGGCCTCGATGATGGCGAGGGTCTGCTCCGATACCGAAACGGTGTTTCCCGATAGGTCGGTGATTTCCGCCGCGGCCACTTGGCTGCGTTCGGCGAGCTTGCGCACTTCGCTCGCGACGACCGCGAAGCCCTTGCCGGCGTCTCCCGCCCGGGCGGCTTCGATCGCGGCGTTGAGCGCGAGCAGATTCGTCTGGCGCGCGATCTCGTCTATGATGCCGATCTTCTCGGAGATGCGGCGGACCGCTTCGACCGCCTGCGCGACCATCTGGCCGCCCCGCTTGGCGTCGTCCGCCGTCTTCGCCGCGATGGAGTAGGTCTCCTGGGCTCCGTCCGAATTCTGCTTGATGTTCGCGGCCATCTCCTCCATCGAGCTCGAAACCTCCTCCATGGAGGCCGCCTGCTCGGAAGCGCCCTGGCTGAGTTGCGCTGATGCGTCGGTGATCTCGTTCGAGCCGGAGAGGACCACCGCGGACGCGCCTTTCGCGTTCTCGATGATGTCGGCTATGTTCTCAACCATCCGGCCGGTCGAAGCGGCGAGCGCTCCCAGTTCGTCCTTGCGCGCGAGCAGCGTTTCGGGGATGTCGATCTGGAGATCTCCCGACGCGATCACCGAAAGGAGCTGGGTCACCGAACCGATGGGCTTGGCGAGCGAGCGGCCGACGACCAGCGAAAGCGCCACGAGGACGGCGATGGCCATGAGGGAGAACAGGACCATCATCGCGATGAGCCGATAGACGGGCGCGAAGATCTCGCTCATGGTCGGCACCGCCAGAAGCCGCCAGCCGCTCGAAAGGGTCCTGAACCCGATCAGCTGACGCTGACCGTTCATTTTGATCTCGAGGACGCCCGAACCCGTCTTCGTCGCTTTGATGCGGTCGATGAGCTTCGCCCCTTCGGGGCCGAAAACTTCCTCCGCCTTCTTGCCCGCCGCCGTCGGATGGAAGAGCAGGGTTCCCGAATCGCTTAGAACCGCGAAATAGCCCGTCTTCAGGATCTTCTGCGCGTCGAGATCCTTGCCGAAGGATCCGACGAACAGGTCCGATCCGACGACGCCGACCTTCTTTCCGGCGATCTCGAGGACTTCGGTCATGGAGACGAGCTTGTCGTCGAAGCCTTCCCAGACGTACGGTTCGGTGATGGTTCTTCCGTTCTTTTCCGCGTCGGTGAACCAGGCCCAGTCAGCCCCTCCCATGTCCGCGCGCTTGTAGCGCGTATCGCTCTTGTACTCGAGCTTGCCGTCCATCTTGAGGCTCTGTATCGTGAGGTGCTGCACATCGTCGGTGTACTCGGGGGCGAACCACGCGTAGAGGTCGAGGAAACGCTCCTTCTCCATCACTCCGGAGCCGACTTCGATCATCTTCTTGAAGTATTCGCGCAGCGCTTTGCCGTCGCCGAGCGTGTCGAGGGTCAGCGTGCGGGCGATATAGTCCTTGTAGAATTTGATGTACGCGAAGCGTTCGGCGAAGATGCCGTCGACCCGTTTGCCCCAGGACTCCGTCCATTCGGTCAGCAGCTGGCGCGAGTCGTCTTCGATCATCGACGCGGATTGCCGGGTGACGAGCACGGAAAAGACGCCGAGCACGAGCGCGAAGATTGCGGCGTTGACGACGACAACGAACGTAGAAATGCGTTTCATTCGATTCTCCCGGAAAAGCGGCTAAGCTCTAATCCTAATTCTTCGGCCGCCGCAATGCAAAAAGCCCGCAGCTCAATTCCATTTGGGAACGTAGCGCGTCTCGGCGGAGGCGAGGCGATCGAGGAGCCGTTCGGGATCGGATTCGACGACCAGTTGGTCTAGCTGGGCCCGCTTCAGGAAGCCCTCCGCGACGACGTGCTCCATGAAGGCGATGAACGGCTGCCAGAAGCCGCCCGAATCGAGCAGGCCGATCGGCTTGGCCGTGTACCCGAGCTGGTTGAGCGTCATGAGCTCCGCAAGCTCCTCGATGGTGCCGATGCCGCCGGGCAGGGCGACGAAGGCGTCGCCGCGCTCGATCATGGCCGCCTTGCGTTCGCGCATCGTTTCGGCGATGACCGTTTCATGTAGTCCGCCGTGGGACAGCCCGAGGTCGGCGAGCTTGCGCGGAATCACGCCGACGGCCCGTCCTCCCCGTTCGATGAGCCGATCGGCGAGCGCTCCCATGAGGCCGACGTTGCCCGCCCCGTACACCAATGATATGCCGCGTTTCGCCATGGCGTCGGCGAGCGCTTCGGCGCCGGCCTTGTATTCGGGCGATATCCCGTAATTGGATCCGCAGTAGACGCAGAGGGTTTCGATCCGTGTTCGTTCCATGCCCGGTTATAGCACGTTCGGGCTGAAACCGAACAGATTTCGCATGCAAAAAGGCGCTCCGCCGTTCGGCCGATCTTTACCGCCGCCGTGCCTTGGAGTAAAGTGGGAACGATGGACTCCCGACTGGTCAACGAGAAAGCAGCGGCCTACCAGGATCGGACGCTCCGGCTGACGCCGGCGGTTTTCGATCGGCTCGGGCTGATAAAGAAAAGCATCCATTTGCGGATCGAGGAATTCTTCGTTTCCTGCGTGCCGTTCGACCTTTCGCTCGGCAAGGCGAGTCTTCTGGCTTTCTTGAGCGAACGCGAAGTCGGCTTCTTCTCGCCGTACGCGGCGAAGCAGCAGAAATTCTCGATCACCTGGAAATCGCCCTACAGCTCGAAGCCGGAGAGCTTCTTTCTGGTCTGCCGCATCGTCGCGTTCCGCAAGCCCGATCCCGCCTCCCCCTACTGCTTCATCGACATCGAGTTTTCGACCGCGCCTCTCGCGTTCAAGGAACTGCTCGTGTCGTATTTCATGAATGTCGACGAAGCGGAGCTCTTCTACAAGGAAGCGCCGGACGGGGACCTGTCCGGCGAGCAGATCGAGAAGACCCTCCAATGCGCGCACGTATCGATCCTGAAGGAAGGCTGCGTCGCGGATCGATTGAAGGTCGTCGCTATATCAGCGCGGTCGATGCGCGTTTTCGGCGAATTCGAAGGACCGCTTCCCGCTCCCGGCGATATCGTGGAGTTCGAGCCCTCCGAGGGGGATCTCTCCTGCACGCTGAAGGGCGAATGTTCCGAAGCCGCGCAGTCGGCCGACGCGCCGGGCTTCGCTTCTCTTTCGGTTAAATTGGAATTCTCCCCCGCCGCCCACGCCCGCATGCGCGCGGCCGTGGGCTGGGGAAAGAAAGAGCGGAAAGCGTAGCGGCTTCCCGCCGGGGGACCGCGATCAGCCGACCACGGACGCCTTGACGACGGAAATGTCGGTCTTCGGCACGTCGTCGTGGAAGCCCGCACTGCCGGTCGGAACCTTCGCCATCGCGTCGACCACGTCCATGCCTTCGACCACCTTGCCGAAAACGGCGTAGCCCCAGCCCGCGCCGGTCGGCGCCTTGTGGTCGAGCGCCGCGTTGTCCGTCAGGTTGATGAAGAACTGGCTCGTGGCGGAATGAGGATCGTTTGTGCGCGCCATGGAGAGGGTTCCGCGCAGGTTCTTGAGGCCGTTGGTCGCCTCGTTGCGGATCGGGTCCATGCCCTTTTTCTGCTTCATGCCGCTCTCCATACCGCCGCCCTGCACGACGAAGCCGGGGATGATCCGGTGGAAGATCGTGCCGTCGTAGAAGCCCGAGCGGGCGTAGTCGGCGAAATTCTTGGCGGTATTGGGCGCCTTCTCGTCGTCGAGCTCTATCGTGATATTTCCGAGGGTCGTTTCGAACAGTACGCGCGTGTTGTCCATGGTTACTCCTTGATCCGGGTAAAATAGCGGTAATCGCGCGAAAAGTCCAGGAAGAACGGCGCGGCGGCGTCAACGCCAGACGGCGACGGTACCGCCGAAAAGCGCGTAAGTGAGCAGGAACAGGCCGTTGTTGATTAGGAGCACGATCGGTTTGCGGCCCTCCCAGAGCGTATTGAGGCTGTGGGTGAGCGCGAAGACCGCCCACAGCACCGTTCCGGCGAGCGCTCCCTGCGCGAAGCTTTCGGCGCCGAGTCCGCGGACCACCGCCTGCAGGCCGAAAGATAGGATGAAGGACGAGAGGAGTCCGCTGGCGAAAAGGAAGGGCATGGCGCGCTTCTCGGCTTCTGTCATTTCCGTCTTGCCGTAGGTGCCGAGGGCTTTTGCCCAGGGCTTCATGAACAGGATCGGGGAATACCAGAGCCAGCTCATGAAGAAGTTGGCGAGCGCGACGACGACGAGCGGAACCCAGGAAAGGCTGAAATCGAACATGAAGGCTCTCCTTCTATAAGGAAGAAATTTCTCAAATATGACTTAAATGTCAAATAAATCCGATGGATGGCTTCGGCTCCATTCCTCCGATATTAGGGCGCCGCGCGATCGTTTCGCGAAAGCATGACATCATCGACATGGATCGTGCCGGGATCAAGCCCCATTCGCTTGAGTCCCGATATGGTTTCATGAATCAAAGAGGTCGTCTTAGCATTGTGTTCTCGCATTTCCTTTTCCGCGGCCTTCGGATCGTGTTGCCGAAAGGCGTTTATGATGGTCATGTGTTCCTGCAGCGTTTCTGTATAGTGGCGGATCAGTCCGGCCGTATAGGTTCTCGCAAGTATCTGAAAATTATCGTAGATCTTATGCATCATGCTGTTGCGGCAGTATTTGACAAGCAGCGTATGAAATTCCAGGTCCAGCGCACGGTAGGTCTCTACCGTCAACTCTTCAGGATGCGTTAAATAGTGGGAAAATAGATTCTCGAGAACGTCGATTTCCTCATCGGTAGCGTTTATCGCCAAATCGTTGGCTACTATGATGTCGAAAACCTCACGCAGATCGAATAACTCCTGAAGCTCACCTATGGATAGGCGGTGTACGGTAAAACCTGAATTCTGGGTTCGGTCTACCAAGCCCTCCGACTCAAGCCGATGCAATGCATTGACCACGGGTGTGCGGCTGACATGAAGTAGGTTGGCCTCCGCAATCTGGTTGATCTTTTCACCCGGCAGCAGTTCCTTGTTCATGATTTTTTCCCGCAAAGCGTTGTGGACCATGACGATAGCATCGCTCGGTTCTTTATCCATCGAGGGTTTTTGTTTGTTTGAATTCTTTTCAGTCATATATGAATCCTATCTTACTAAAGTGAAATCAGATTACTCCCTCGGAACTTTTCCGTCAAGAATGTTTCTCAGCTCTTTAAATAAGGCGATATTTATCTATAAATGAATTCATTATATCAAAAAATAGATTTATTATAAAGCGAAATAAATTGACAATATTCAGAAGTGTATTAAAATGATTTCTAAAGTCGACTAAAGCAGTAATCCTGCAGGGTTGAACTAAGGAGGATCTAGTATGAAGTTCGGTAAAAATTCACTGGTTCTGCTGCTCTGTTTGCTGTTGGGGGCAACGGCATTCGCCAACGGTAGAAAGGAAGCGAGCAGCGCGTCCTCCGGAGAGTGGAAGCCCGCTCGGCCGGTATCCATCGTCGTATTTGCAGGAGCCGGCGGCGCCACGGATCTTTCCGCGCGCGGCCTGGGAAAAGCTTTCGAAGAGTATTTCGGCGTTCCCTTTTCCGTCGTGAACATGACCGGCGGCGCGGGCGGCGTTGCCGCGAATTATGTTTGGAATCAGAAGCATGACGGCTATACTTTGTTCGGCTGCTCTTCCGGCGTGCATTCCCTCAACGTCGTGGGCGCTTTCGACGTGACCAACGATAAATGGGACTACCTGATGTCCATGGGGACTCCCGGCGTTTTGTCCGTTCCGGAAGATTCTCCCTATAAATCGATCCAGGATTTGATCAACGCCGGCAAATCGAAAAAGCTCAAGTCCTCCGGCTCCTCCGCCGGCAGCGTATGGGATCTCAAAGTTTCCCAGCTTGAGAAGGTATCCGGACTCGAAATCAATCATATGCCCTACGAAGGCAGCCAGCCTTCTATGGTCGCGGCGCTCTCGCACGAGGTCGATTTCACGCTCACCGGACTTGCGGAGCAGCGGGAGTACATTCTTGCCGGAAAACTGAAGCCGCTCGCGGTTATCGAGAAAGAGCCGGTAAAGATGGAAGGATTCGGCGAGATTCCGGCGATTTCAGGACTGTATCCCGATTTCAATAAGCTCCCTGCTCCAAAAGTATGGGTCGGCGTCGGCATCCCCGGCGATACGCCCCAGAACATCAAGGATGCATACCAGAAAGCGTTCACCGTGGCGATGAAATCGGATTTGATGAAAAAGCTTTCGAACGATACCAAGTTCGATCTTCTCGGTATCCAGGGAAAAGAAGCCGCCGACCTAACCAAGGAGCTGGATTCCGTTTATTCCTGGGCGTTGTACGACCTCGGTGCGGCCAAGAAATCCCCCAGCGATTTCGGGATCGCGAAGCCTTAAGCCAAGGGGCGCTGGCTTATCTGGAACTGCCGTGTATGGGCGGCTAACCGCCCATGCGCGGCATGCATCAGAATCGTTTTCCGGTGATCGACGAACGGTAAGACGTAAATCCCGAGCCGGGTTTGCAGGTGGACGGTATGGCAGACGAAAGAGACATTTCCGAGACCGAAGAACAAGAACAGAATAGAATCCTACGGAAAAAAGATCTCATCTTCGGAGGGATCTTGCTGATCGCGACCATCTTCTACTTCATAGGCGCGCTGCGCATGCCGGTAGAGTCGGTGACCGGAGATCCGCAGAAATGGTATACGGCGCCGGCTGTTTTCCCCATCATCATCAGCATCGGCATGTTCATCGCCCTCGCGATCCTATTCATTCAGATCGTTCCCGAATCGAAGGGAATCCATCGCGAGGATATCAAGAGAGCTCTTGCCTATTTTAAGACGGCCCATTTCCGGAGATGGTCGATCGCGACGGGACTTCTGGTCCTCTATATCTACGTAATGATCGGGCGGGTGCAATACGAGATTTCTACCTTCCTTTACCTGTTCATCACCATGATGGTTTTCAAAGACGAGAAATTCAGCTGGAAAGTGCTTGCGAAGATAACGATCATCAGCGGTCTGACTTCCTTCATCGTCAGTTACGGGTTCTCGCATTATGCGCTGATACCCCTGCCGTAAGCAGAGAGGAAAACGAATGAACTCGATAATTGGTCTCTTCACCGAATTAGTGCACTTGATCACCGTGCAGAATATTCTGTTGCTGGCCGTAAGCTCCGTCGCCGGACTGATCATGGGCGCGTTGCCGGGGCTTACCGCGACCATGGGCATCGCGCTGCTCGCGGGGCTCACATATGGAATGTCGACCGACGTCGCGCTTATAGTGCTTCTCGGCATCTATGTCGGCGGCATATCGGGCGGTTCGATATCGTCGGTTCTGATCGGAATACCGGGGACGGGTTCCGCCGCGGCGACGGTCCTCGACGGCCATCCGCTCGCCGTCAAGGGCGAGGGCGGCACGGCGCTCAAACTTTCGTTCATAGCTTCCTTCTTGGGAACGCTGTTCGGGATGATCTGCCTGGCGGGCTTCACTCCGCTGCTGCAGAAGCTGGCGCTGAACTTCACTTCGGCAGAGTTCGCATTGCTGGCTATTTTCGGCGTCATGATCTGCGGTTCCCTATCGGCGACCGGGAAGGTTATCAAGGGGTGGATCGGTGGCCTCCTGGGGCTCGCGATTTCGACGATCGGCTTCGAAGGAATCTATTCGTATCCCCGATACACATTCAACATTATGGGTTTGCTCGGAGGCGTCGCGTTCGTCTCCGCCATGATCGGCTTGTTCGGAATCCCGAACGTGATCGCCGAATTGTCCGCTGAGCCGGGCGAGGCGAAAGTGACGGGAATCGGCAAGACCGAGAAGATGAGCATGTTCTCCATGCTCAGACGGTTCACGCCGACGATACTGCGTTCCGGCGCCATCGGAACCTTCATCGGCGCGATCCCTGGCGTCGGCGAGGATGTCGCCGCCTGGCTCTCCTACGACCAGGCTAAGAAAGCCAGCAAGACTCCTGAGAAATTCGGCACCGGTTCCTACGACGGCGTCATCGCCGCCGAGACGGCGAACAACGCCGCGATCGGCGGAGCGCTGATACCACTGCTCAGCCTCGCCATCCCCGGAAGCGCTCCGGCGGCGGTCCTTCTGGGAGCGCTGTGGCTGCACGGCATCCGGCCGGGCCCCATGCTCTCGTTCGAGTTCCCCACCTTCATTTTCAAGATGGGAGGAATACTGCTGCTGGCCGCTTTCGTGATGCGGATATTCGCGCTGGCAATCTGCCATGTCGCGCCGAATATTCTGAAGGTCAAGCCGTATATCCTGATGCCGATCGTCGCTGTGCTGTCCATTATCGGAAGCTACGCGCTCAACATCAATATCTTCGATCTCTATGTCATGTTCCTGTTCGGCCTTCTCGGCTATGCCTTCGATCGCCTGAAGTACCCCGCCGCGCCCATCGTGCTCGGAGTGATTCTGGGGCCCCTGGCGGATACCAATATCCGGCGGGCGCTGCAGGGCGCGGACGGCAGTTTCGCTCCTTTCGTTACGCGGCCGATCGCGCTGATCGTTCTCGCCATGATTGTCTACACGATCCTGAGTCAGATCGGGATTCCTCGGATGATCGTCGGGAAGATCAAGGAGGCAATAACAAAAAAGTGAATGAACTAAGAACGGCATAGCCGAACACTCACGTTTCAGCAAACGGTAAAGAGACGCAGCAAGTCTGTAGAACGAACGTATACAAGGTATACCAGGAGGAATTCAATGAATACGCGAAGCAAGATCGTACAGGAAGTCAGCGATTATTTTAAATCCAAGCATTGGAAGGACACGATGGATCTGTGGAAGAATCCGCAGGAACCCGTCTACCACGTGCACGCCTTCGTGGACAACCAGGTCGAGTACAAGTGCCTGGAACCGATCGTCGAGGCCAGCATGAAGGCGAACGGGCTGATCCTCGACCGCGCCATCGATCATGTCGGACCGGGGCCCGGCCGGGCCGCGCTGCACGGTCTCCATCCGGCGGGGAAGGGGTTCATGCCGCTCACCGACTGGTTCTGGGAATACAGCGCCGACAAGATCCTGCAGCCCATGGACAACAACCGGGGCGAGGCCGGCACGAACCTCCTGTGGTGGGGCAAGAAGTACATGGACAAGTGGTTCAGCCAGTTCGATTTCAAATGCGTCGGATACGAGGAAGAGGAAGAAATCCGGAACTGGTTCAAGAACACCCGGCAATGGAAGCGGCTGACCTACTACGTCGAGAACTTCGAGAAGGAAGGCATTACCCATATCCACTGCAATACCGAGATCAATTTCGATCCCAAGGTGCTGGATATGTTCGCCCGCCGCGAGATGGAAAGCATCGGATGGAAGATCTGCAACGCGACTCCCTGCGTGTACAAGGTCGGCGACGAGTACCGCGGAAAGATCACCTATTCCCTCGCGCATCCGGAGGAAGTGTTCGACATCACCTGGAAGTACAACCCGAACGTGACCATCCGGCCCAGCCAGGAAACGTTCATTTTCAAGAATGAACCCGAGTTCGATATCTGGACTCTGGAAATGTTCGAGAATACGGCTGTTCGCGGCGGCAAGTACATCACGCTCAGCGATACAGAGATCCAGGCTGTCATCGATACGCTCTAGGAGTTGAATATGAAGAAGGTAGGAATCATCGGTTTAGGTTCGATGGGCAAATCGATGGCGAAGAATCTGCTGAAGGCCGGGTATGAACTGACCGTTTTCGATATCCGTCCGGAGCCTATTCAGGAAATGGTCGGCCTGGGCGCTTTCGGCGCGTCGAACCTGAAGGAAGTCGGAGAGCGTTCTGAGATCGTGTTCGTCATGGTGCTGAATTTCGCCCAGGTCGAGTCGAGCACCGTCGCCTCAGGCGGCGTGCTGTCCGGGATGAAGCCGGGGAGCACCTTGATCGTCACCAGCACGATCGCGCCTTCGGAGATCAAGCAGATCGCGAAAGCCGCTTCCGCCTTGGGCGTCGAGGTGCTCGACGCGCCGGTCAGCGGCGGCTCTGTCGGCGCCGCCAACGGGACGCTGGTCATCATGGTCGGCGGCGAGGAGCGGGTCTTCCAGAAATGCAAGGACGCTATTCTCGCCGTCGGCTCCAACGCGGTGAAAGTCGGTGACGAGATCGGCATCGGATCGGTCGTCAAGGCCGCGAATCAGCTCATGGTGACGGTGCACCTGGTCGCCATGGCGGAGGCTCTGGTGCTCGGAACCAAAGCGGGTGCGGATCCGGAGATCATGGCGAACATCATCAGGAAAAGCGCCGGAAGCTCCTGGATGTTCGAGAACAAGATCGACGCGCTGCTGAACGGCGACTTCAGCACCCGCGGCGCTCTGGATATTCAGATCAAGGATATCGATATCTGCCTGAAAACCGGCAGGGAGCTCAACGTGCCCTTGTATACTTCCGCCGCATCCCGCGAGGTATTCCTCTGGGCGAACGGAAAGGGCTACGGCCGGGAAGACGCTTCGGCGATCATCAAGGTTTTCGAGGAAGTGGCGGGTGTCGAAGTGAGAAAGAAGGCTGCCGTAGCTTCCGCTTAGCAGCAATAAGGAAGCTGTCCGAACAAGTTCTACGAACTGTTCGGGCAGCCTCTTATCTTCTGGAGATCCAGGTAGGACGACAATATGACTTCAAAAGAACGAATGATCGCCGCTCTCGGCCATCGGGAGGCCGATCGCGTGCCTCGGGGCGAGAATGCCTTCGACTATACCTTTTTCCAAGAGGTGATGGGGCACAGTTCGCTCTGCTACCACGGATGGGAAGAGCTCGACAGCTTATGGTCCGGCAACCGGGACAAGGTGGTTGCGGACTACATAGATTCGATCGTCGCCCTCACGGAGAAGATGGGGTGGGATTATGTTCGGGTCCCGGCGGCGCCCAAGAAAAAGGATTATTCCGCGTATAAGCGCGTCGCCGACCATGCTTTCACCGACGGAAAGAAAAAGTTCGAATTCAACCCGGAAGCGGGAAATGTCGTTTGCCCCGTGGTGACGGACCCCGACGCGGAAGTCGAAAAGATCTTCGCGGACCCGGTCGCTCATATCGAAGACTGCGAAATGGAGATCGCGGAGGCGATCGTAAAAAAGCTGGGCAAGACGCACTTCATCATCGGCAAGCCTCCGGTGGGGGGAACGTTCCCCTATCTGAATACCGTCGGGATGGAAGAGTTCCTTATCCGGATGATAATCGAGCCAGAACAAGTCCATAAGATCGCGGATATCGAATGCAATAAGTTCATCGCGTACGCTGATGCCTTCATCGATGCGGGCTGCGACGCGGTTATGGAGACCGAGGACTACGCGGACAGCAAGAGCCTCATCATGGGCGTCGACCGCTATAAGGAATTCATCCAGCCGTATTTGAAGCGGATCTGCGACAGCGTGCACGCGAAAGGCAAATACTTCATCAAGCATGGAGACGGCGTGATGTGGGACGTGCTCGACTCCTTCGTCGAGATGGGGATCGACGGCTGGCACGGAATTCAGCCGAGCATCGGAATGGACATCAAGCTCCTGAAGGAACGTTACGGCGGCAAACTATGCTTGTTCGGCGGGATGAACGTGGAAACGCTGATATCCGGAACGAAGGAAGAAATCCGCGAAGAAGCCTCCCGCGCCTTGACGTACGGGGCCCCCGGCGGCGGCTTCGTCTTTACGAGCGGCAATATTCTCGAGCCCGGAGTGACGATGGCCAGCTACGCCGAGGTCACCTCGGTCTGGAAGCAGCTGGGCAACTATTCTTCTTAAAAATGAGACTGACGGATAGAACAAGGAGAACGCGCTGATGGAAGCGAATAAGCAATTGACGGCGGCCCAGGTCGCAGGCCTGCGGGGATTCGATACACCGACCATCGCCAACGCCATCGAGCGTTTCGGTCTTCGCTCGAGGATCGAAGGCGCCATGACGCCGGAGATAAAGTGCATTCTGCCGTACGGCAAGACGATGATCGGGTACGCGTGCACGGCGAAAGTGTCGGCCGCCAACCCGCCGACCCCGGCGCATCTGGAAAACTGGATGAAATACTACGGGGTCCTGCAGAAGACCCCGCGTCCGTCGATCGCCGTCATCGAGGATATCGATCCGGTACCGGTCGGCTCTTTCTGGGGCGAAGTCAACGCGACCGTGCATAAATCGCTGGGTGCGGTGGGCACGATCACCAACGGCGGCGTGCGCGATCTCCATGAGGTCGGTCCCTTGGGCTTCGGCTTTTTCGCCAAGTGCCTGCTGGTCACCCACGGGTATATCCACATCGAGGAATACGACTGCCCGGTGACCTTCGCCGGCGTGACCGTGAAGCCCGGAGATCTGCTGGCCGCGGACGTTCACGGCGTCGTGCTGATTCCGAACGAGATCGCCCACGAGCTGGGCGACGCTTGCCGCAAAGCGGCCGCCGCCGAAATGCCGGTTCTCGACGGCTGCCGGAAAGCGATAGCCGAAGGCAAGGAAGTGGATCTTGCGGCGCTGAAGGAATGGCGGACCCAAATGGCCGCCTTGCGCAACGCGAAGTAGGCGAGCGGGAGCGCAATGCTCCCGCCGGTGTCAAAGACGAAAGCGCTGCTTGATTCAGGGGGTAATATGGGTTTCACCGTTCTTATTCCGCAGGATATCGCGGCGGAGGGAAAGAAGTATCTAACCGATCGCGGATACGAGATCAGAATGGGAAGCGGCGCCTCGATCGAAGCGATCAAAGCCGACGTCGTCGATTGCGACGCGATCCTGGCGCGGACGGCGCCCTTCCCGAAGGAAGTGATCGAAGCAGGCAAAAAGCTGAAGGTGATAGCGCGGCACGGCGTCGGCGTGGACAATATCGACTGCGCAGCCGCCGCCGAGCGCGGCATATGGGTCACCAACGCGCCGGAATCGAACTCCGGCTCGGTGGCCGAGTACGCCGTCGGCATGCTGATCGCGCTTGCGCGGGATTCCGTCCGCTGCGATGCGGCGGCGAGGGCCGGCGACTGGGAGTACCGCAATCGGGCGAAACGCTGCGACCTGGAAGGCAAGACGCTGGGCATCGTGGGGGCGGGGCGCATCGGCTCCCTAGTCGCCCGGAAAGCGCGTTTCGGCTTGGACATGAAAATCCTGGCCTACGACCCCTTCGTCAAGAGCGTCCGCGATGTACCCGATGCCGAAATCGTGACCGATATCGAATACGTGTTCAAGAATGCGGATTTCATAAGCCTGCATCTGCCTGCCCTGGCGGAAACGAAGAAGATCGTCGACAGGAAGCTGCTGGGCTTGATGAAGCCGAGCGCGTATCTCGTAAACGCGGCGCGCGGCGAAGTGGTGAACGAGGAGGACATATACGAGTTCCTGAAGTCGGGGCGCATAGCCGGGGCCGGCCTGGATGTGCTGGACCCGGAGCCGCCTCGATCCGACAATCCGCTGTTGAGCTTGCAGAACGTGATCCTGTCGCCGCATACGGCGGCTTTGACCGCAGAAGCGACCCTGCGCATGGCGCTGCATGCGGCAAGGTGCATCGATGAAGTGCTTTCGGGGAAGGCGCCGAGCTGGCCGGTCAACAAACCGAAGCTCTGACCGTTTTCCGAAAAAGGCTGACCCGCAAGAAGGAAGCTGTCCAAACAAGTGTTACGAACTTTTTGGACAGCCCCTTGTAAAAGCTATTCCTCGACGTCGACGACTGAGGCGTCCGCGGCGTTCTTCTTGATCGACTCGATGCCGTTCAAGCAGGAGGCCTTGGATTCGTAGGCTTCGCCTACCGCTATCACCTGTCCGTTGCCGGCTTTGAGCCTGAAGCGGAACTTCTTTGCTTTGTCCTGATACACCTCGAATTTTGCAGCCATAATGTCCTCCGTAGAATGAGTTCGCTGTTGAATTATTAGCGCAGGGCCGGTCATTTGTCAAAACAGCAATGACTTTTCGTCAACGCCGCAAGCGCGTCATAAGCGTCTTGACGACGTTCTCGGGCGGATCGAAACTTGA
>QKCO01000003.1 GCA_003245635.1 Treponema sp. | reverse complement strand
TGGGACTGGACGCCGCCGACCGCGCAGAGAACGAGGATGGCGCCGTCGAGGACGCGGAGGGAGCGCTCGACTTGGATGGTGAAGTCGACGTGTCCGGGCGTGTCGATCAGATTGACCGTATAGTCCTTCCAGGTGACCTGCGTGGCTGCGGACTGGATGGTGATGCCGCGCTCGCGCTCGAGTTCCATACCATCCATGACGGCGCCGACGCCGTCTTTTCCGCGGACTTCGTGGATCGCGTGGATCTTGTTGCAATAAAACAGGATGCGCTCGGACAGGGTGGTCTTACCCGAGTCGATGTGCGCGCTGATTCCGATATTCCGCATCTTCGTGATATCGATGCCCATCTCGTCTTCTACCTCTCGTGCCTAGAATGGGTTCGCCGCCGCTCGGACGGGATATCCGCGCGGCTTCGGTTTTCGTACCTCATCTGAACTGATGACGTACGATTTGCCGGAAGTATTCGCGCCGATGTTGAAAATGTAGCAAAGCCTGAAAGAAGGTTACTATATACTTCCAGTCGTTGCATAATAGTGATAATGGGTGCAAGTTTCAAGGGGTCTGCATGGCTGTGTTGATCGGGACTTCCGGCTTCGGCTACGAGGAGTGGCGGGGTGTTTTCTACCCTCCCGATTTGGCGCGGGCGGATTATCTGCGTTATTATTCGCTCTTCTTTCGTTTCGTCGAACTGGAGTTTTCGTACGTCAGGATGCCCGAGTTTTGGAAGTTAGAACGAATGGCCGAGTCTACGCCGAGCGATTTTAGGTTCTCGATCGCCGCCCATAGGTCTCTCACGAACGGTGTGCATCCTTTATGGCCCACTCTCGTGGTCCAGTTCCGGCAAGCGCTCCAGTCCCGCGCCTTCCGTTCCCGTTTGGCCGGCGTTCTTCTCTCTTTCCCTCATCGATTCCGCTACGAGGACGAGAATCGGGTGTATCTCGGCGAACTGTGTTCCGAGCTGCGTGAGTTTCCGTTATTTATCGAGTTCCGCAATCGGGACTGGCTCAACGAGCGGGTATTCGAAGAGGCGGACAAACGGAGAATCGGAATCGTCGTCAACGATTCGTCGCGCATTCCCGGTGCTGAATCCCCGCGCCTGTTCGGGAATGCAGAAAACGCTTACGTTCGTCTCTATCGGTCGGGCCGAACGGAACGGGAATCGAGCTTTCTCGACGTCGCGGACTCTCGTTCCTTCTCCGACGCCGAACTCGATTCGTGGGCGAATGCGATCCACGAAAAGGAAACCTCGACGGATACGATATTCATCGCGCTCGGAGCCGCCGGAGGCGGCCAGGCCGTCGGCGACGCGAAGCGTCTTCAGGAGCGCTTGGATTCGCTACGGCCGAGGCTCGAATCGCTCCCGAAAGCGCCATGATACGGTGAGGGTCCAAGGGCCGAGCGCGGACGCCGAAGCCCCGGGGTTCGACAAGCTGCTTAAGGTTCTGAGGGAGTCCGTCCCGAAGCGCGCCATGAAAAGGCCCCCGAACGCGGCAAATGCCGCTCCGATCGAAGCGTCGAACAGCGCTAAGTCGTGCGAATCCGTCACCGTTTTGGCCGATACCCAAAAGCGAGCGCCGGACACGGGGAATCCCAGCTCCAAACCGCCGGATACGTTCCGAAGCGAGCCGTCGTCCTCGAACGAGATTTCGCCCTTCGCGTTCGTCGTGATGCGACCCGCCCGGGCTTTCGCGGCGGCTGCCGCTCGAATACTGGCTGCTTCATCGATGGGGACGCTTCTCACCGTCTCGCCCGCGATCTCCGTTAGGCGAAACGCGGATGCCGGCCGTTGTCCGGCGGGCGGCTGAAAGGCGAGGGTCACGGCGGATTTGCGGATCGTCCGGGTTGCCGCTTCGGCCCAGCCCTCCGCGTTGAATCGAAGCTTTGCCCCGTCGGCCGTTCTGTACGCGAAATCCAGAGCGCATCGTGCCTTGTCTCCCGTTTCGCGGCCTTCCGCATCCATAAACGCCGGTGTCGCTGCGTCGCCGCCGACCGCGGCGCGGAGCCGTCCGACGGTCGCTTCTCCGGCGATGGCCGCGTACGCGCCGTTTCCCTGCGACTCCGTTTCCGAGAATGCTTCGACAGCCGAGAATCGGACCCGGGGCGTCTCAATCACCGCGGTGCCGGCCCATAAGCGGTGTTCCCGTATTGGCAGCGGCGGTTTTTCCGAAAACCAGGCATCGCTCGTTCGTGCGGGAAGGTTCGATTGCGTATACAGGACTTCGACCCTGACGGACCGGGCTCCGGGCGCTCCGCTCCCCAACAGCGCGAAAGCCGCGACGCGTTCATCATCGGCCGCGGCGAACGCGCCTATGCGTCCCCATGCTGCGGCCGGCGGCAAGCCGAGGACTACGAATGCCTCCGGTCCGCCGCTCGCCGATGCGCCGGTATCTAGGACGAAAGAGAGCGGCGCCTCGCGCGAGGCGCCCGCAATCGCTTTCCCGAACGGATTCGATACCGCGGCGGGTAGTCCGAGGGCTTTGAGCGGACCTACCCCGAGCGAGAGCGGATCTTTCGCCGCCGATCCCCAAGCGGCGCCTCCGGACGCGCTGTGGATCCCGTTGCCGCGCCTATCCACGGTGAAGGCGTTCCATGCCGGGACTTCCACGGCCGAGCTTCGGATCACGAGCCGATTCTCGATCGTCCGGATATCGGTCCATGCGCCCGAGTAAGCCGAATCGATCGCCGCGGCCGGAAACGCCGCCGTGACGGCAGCGAAAATGAAAAGGGGATGGAAGCGCATGCCCCGCTATAGGAGCGCGCTTCCATCCCCGCTTTAGCCGCTTGCCGACGAGGCTTCAGCGGACCGCTTTCATCTGGGAGACGTAGCTGCCGTCGAAGCCTTCGATCGTCTTGACCAGCGACAGCCAATAATCCGCTTCGCTTTTCGACGAGTAGGGGCCGACCCTGACTCGGAAATAGGTTTTGCCCGAAACGTCCTTTGTCACGACCAAGGATGCGATTCCTTTGCCGCTAAGGATCTCCTTCGCGGCGTCGGCGCGCGCTTTCGCGGAGAAGGAGCCGGTCTGTATCCAGAACTCGTCGCCCTTATTCGGGGCGGCCTTCGCGGCGGCCGGTTTTTTCGGCGGCGCTTTGTCGATCGCGGGCCGTTCCTTAGGCGCCGGCTTCGGCGCTTTCGCGACAGCCTGGGGCTCGTACGGCTTCGGCGGTTCGGGCGGCGCGGGCACCGCGCTGGGCTGCGGTGCGGGCACCTGGATCTGCAGGTTGCCGTCGGCGGACGCGGGAGCCGCGGATGCCGGCGACGAAATATTCGTGTTCGGGCGTTCGCCGTAGATGATGATCACATCGCCGCGGGTGCTTGCGCCGCTGGGGGCCGCGGGCGCCTGCGGCTGCAGTCCCGGTACGGCCTGAGGGTTGCGGACCCATTCGGAGGGATCGGCGGACGCGGGGGTCCCGGGCGCGGGAGTCGGATTTGCGGCGGCCATCGCCTGTTCGACTGCGGGTTTGGGACGCGGTTTGAACCACAGTATCCCCGCTCCCAAAACGATGACGAGGAAGACGCCTACCGAAACGAAAACGAGCAGAAGCTTTTTCTGTTCCATAATTACCGGACCATCCCTATGCGGGCGAGTATGGTGTCGATCCTCCGCTCCAGCTTCTTCGCGTTCTGCGCGGCGAAGGGACCGAAGGCGCCCTTGTTGCGTACGATAAGAATATCGGATTTTTTCGCGAAGTATTGAGCCTCAAAATCTTTCTGGCTCGAGAATCGCTTGAGCAGCGTCATGATGGAAAGTCCGTCGCGTCTGAGCGCGCGGAATAGCCGCGTCGGGAAAGGCGCGGTCACCAGCACGATGCGGTCTAGGCGATCGAAAACCGAGGAACGATGGAGCAGCGCGGCGTTGACGGCCAGATTTTGTCCTGGATGCTCGGCGATCCATTCTTCCGTCAATCGGTTGGCAGCCGGATGTATGATCGCCTCTAGGGCCGCCAGCTCTTGGGGCTTTCCGAAGACGAGGGCGCCGAGGGCTTTGCGGTCGATCGCCCCCTCGCGCCCCAGCGCGGCGGCGCCGAACCGGGCGATGATGGCTTCCCGTTCGGCGTCGATGGCGCGGTGTCCGAGCTTGTCCACGTCCAGGACGAGCCAGCCGCGATTCTCGAGCATACGGGCGACATGGTTCTTGCCGGCGCAGTATTTCCCCGTGAGTCCGATGAGCATGTCAGTGTATGTCTCCCCACCGGCGGGCTTTTTCTATGCCGACCCGTAGCGGCGCGCGCAGCGAGACCGTGTTCTCCATTTCCTTCCTCACGAGCGCCATGACGGCTTCCGCGTCTTTCTCCGCCGCCTCGAGGATGAGCTCGTCATGCACCTGCAGGAGCAGTCGTGCGTCGAGCTCCGAGCCTGCAAGCGCCTTATCGACCCGCAGCATGGCGAGCTTGACGATATCCGCCGCAGAACCCTGGATCGGCGTATTGACCGCGACGCGCTCGGCGGCGGCCTTCTCGGTCTTGTTGCCCGAGACGATCGCGGGGATGTATCGCCGGCGGCCGAGAATCGTCGTCGCGTAGCCGAGGCGTTCGGTCTTCTCCACGAGGCCGCGTATATATGTCTGCACGCCCGAATACGTGCGGAAATAGGCGTCGATGAAGGATTGAGCTTCGATGCGCGAGATGTCCAGCTCGTTCGAAAGACGGAAGGCGCTCATGCCGTACATCACGCCGAAGTTGATCGTCTTCGCTATCCGCCTCTGGTCGGCGCGGACTTCGGATTCGCTCGTCTCGAAAATGAGCGCGGCCGTTCGTCGGTGCACGTCGACGCCTTCGCGGAACGCGCTCAGCAGGCCCTCGTCCCCGGAAAGGTGGGCGAGGACGACAAGCTCGATCTGGCTGTAGTCCGCGGATACGAGCACGCTGCCTTCCTTCGCGACGAAGGCGGATCTGATGCGCCGTCCTTCCTCGTCCCGGATCGGGATATTCTGGAGGTTCGGGTCCTTGCTGGAAATGCGTCCGGTCGCGGTTCCCGTCTGGACGAAGTGGGTCCGCAGCCTGCCGTCTGCGCCGGCGCTTTCGGACAGGGCGTCGACGTAGGTCGACTTGAGCTTGGCGAGGGTGCGGTAGCGCAGTATCTGCGCGGGCACCGGATCTTCCTTCGCGAGTTCCTCGAGTACGCTGACGTCGGTCGAATAGCCCGTTTTCGTCTTCTTGCCGGTCTTGAGCTTCCTCTCGACGAAAAGCACCTCCTGCAGCTGCTTGGTCGATGCGATATTGAAGGGGTGCCCGACTAGCCGGTAGATTTCCGTTTCGATGCGTTCGAGGTCCTCGCCCAGCTCGACGCCGTATTCGCGGAGCCGACCGCCCTCGAGCACGATGCCGGCGCCTTCCATTTCCGCGAGGATGGGCAGGAGGGGCATCTCTACGTTCCTGAACAGCGATACGGCGTCGGCCTCGCTCAGGCAAGGTTCGAGCAGCGCTTTCACCCGAAGCGCGTAGTCGGCGTCCTCGGCGGCGTAGAGCGTCGCGGTCTCGAGCGGGACCGCCGCGAAAACCTCGCCTTTCGGAACGATCGAGTCGTAGGGCGTGGTTTTGATGCCGAGCCAGCCGACCACCAAGGCATCGAGCGAATAGCTCGCCCGTTCGGGGTCGACGACCCAGGCGGCGACCATCGTGTCCCAAACGCGGCATTTCCATCGGGGAAGCCCCCACGCCCGCGACACTTCGTAGTCGTACTTGGCATTGTGGGCGACTACCGTCATGCTCGGATCCTCGAGAATGCGGGCGAGGAGCGCTCGAGCGGCCAGAGGATCCATGAAAGGCGATCCGTCGGGGCCGTGCGGCGCGACTGGAACGTAGACCGCATCGCCCGCTTCGACCGCGAGGGAGAACCCGAACGGTTTCGCCCGCCAGGCGTCGAGGCCGTCGGTTTCGAAGTCGAGCGCGAGGATGCCTTTAGCGCGGGCCTCCGCGAACATCCTTTCGAGTTCGCCGGCATCGACGATCGTGCGGTAGCGGCCCGCCGCCCTGAGTGCCTCAGTGGCCGCAGGCCGGGGCGCGGCCGCGTACGCGGTTTTCTCGCTTTCGTCGAAAAGCATCCCTTGGCCTTTTTTCCCGCCGTCGGCGTTCGCCGCCGCCGCGGAGCTTTCTTCGGCGCTTGCCGGCGCACCGGTCGGCGCACCGGCCGGTGCGCCTTCGGCGGCCGCTTCGAGTTCGCGAACGGCGTCTTCGGACAGAGTCTCGGCGATGGTCCGTACGCCGGCGCGGTGGAGCGCGCGGGCTCCTGCTATCCGGTCGAGACGCTCGATCGACAGCTCGTCGATGTTCGAGACGGCGAGGGGAGCGTCGGTACGCAGTTCGATGAGCGAGCGAGAGAAGTACGCGGCTTCCTTCCCGGCCGCGAGCTTCTTTCCCGCCGCGCCATCGATGCCCGCGATATTGGCGTATAGGGAGTCGAGGTTCCCGTAGCGGGCGATGAGCTTCGTCGCTGTCTTGTCGCCGATACCCGGAACGCCGGGGACGTTGTCGGAGGCGTCCCCGGTCAGCGAGAGCACGTCGAGCACCAGCCGCGGCTCTACCCCCCATTCCGCCTTCACTTCGGCCGGCCCGACGAACGAATAATTCGCCCCGATGGCCCCGCTGACGGCCACGCCGCTCTTGCCGGGCTTGAGCGCGTAGATCCCGTCTCCGACGAGCTGAAGCAGGTCCTTGTCGGCCGACAAAATGTAGCACTCGCGCCCTTCGGAGCGGCATTTCTCGGCCAGGGTCGCGATGAGATCGTCCGCTTCGAAGCCGTCTACGCGGAGGACGGGAACGCCGAGCGCAGCGAGCGCTTCCTCGACCAGGGGAACCTGCTCGTGGAGTTCTTCGGGAGTCTTCTGGCGGTTCGCCTTGTAGTCGGGGTAGCGTTCGTGCCTGAATGTCGCGACGCGGGAGTCGAATACCGCGGCCAGGCATTCGGGCGCTCGAACGGTCCCGTCGGCCGAAGGCGCACCCTGGTCGAGCAACGCGACGAGGTTCCGGAAGAATCCGAATAGGGCCGAAACGTTTTTCCCCTGCGCGTTGCGCAGGGGCCGCGAAATGAACGCGAAGTACGAACGATAGATCAATCCGTACGCGTCGATGAGGTATAGCGCTTTTTTGGGGGCCATTATCCTTTGAGGTCGACCAGGGATGCCTCGCCCGCGTCGGCGTATACCGAGCGGCGGGAGGCGAAGGGATTGCCGCGAAGGGACCGGATTTCGCTGCGCACGTCGTCCATGCGCTTCGACAGCAGTTCGCGGTTCCGTTTCGAACGGGCGACCGCCTCCGTCTTCAATTCTTCCAAAGCCTGCTTGAGACGAGGAACTTCGGCTTCCCGCTCGGGGTAGACGTTGCGGTAGAGGCTTTCCAGCGGGTCGACCACTTTCTGGATCGCCAGGATTTCCGAAACGATTCCTTCTTCAATTTCGACGTGGGCGCTCAAGGCGTCGGCGTCGCCCTTCTCGATGACGTCCTTCTGCTTGTCGAGCACCGTCAGGTAGTCGCGGAACTTGTCCCGCTGCTGGACGAGTAGCTCCCTGAATCGCTTGAGGACGGCTACTCGGCGCGCGACTTCTTCGGATGAGAGCTCTGCGGGCATCGATGGATCAACCGGCGATGTTCACGCCGGCGCTCGGGCGGCCGTTCGCTTCGGCTGAGGTCCTCGCGGCGATCTCCTGCCACGCGGAACGCAAATCGTTCATCATTATCCGAACCGCGGTGAGCCGTCCGGCGTCCTTCGCGATATTGGCCTGCAGCAGTTCCCGATTGAACCAGTTGTAGAGCGAAAACAAGTTGGCGGCGATTTCTCCGCCCGCATCGAAATCGAGGGACGCCATGAGCTCGGTCACGATTTCCTGCGTCTTGACTATCGCCTTGTTCAAGCGTTCGATGCCTCCGGTCTTCAGCTCTCCTCCTCCGATCAATTCAAGCGCCAGATCGAGCTGCTTGACCGCCTCGTCGTAGAGCATGACGACGAGCTGTCCCTGGCTCGCAGTGCGAATCCTCGTTTCTCGGTACGCGGATAGTGCGTTCGAATAGGCCAAAACCGAACCCTCCCTCTTGCATTCGTTCTTCTTCAGTATCGACCGAAGTTCGGTCGCGATAAAGCGTTTAGCCGGAAATTCCGCGATCAGAACAGCAGCTCCGTCGCGCCTACCGGCCTGATCATGAGCGGAGTCACCGCATTTTTTCCGAAAACGGGTTCCATCCATGCCGCGTAGCCTTCGACCCGGCCGATCGGAACATAGGCCTGGATCGTCCCCGCGAAGCCGCCTCCATGGACCCGGCAGATTCCGGCCCCGCCGCATTCGTTCTTCAGGAAGAGATCGGTCATCGCGAGCGCCAGCGAAACGCCTTGCTCCGCCGGATGCTCGGTCGTGAACACGTTCTGCAGCAGCCGCCACGACGATGATCCCGATTCAGCGGCCGTGCGAAGGAAACAGCGGACGGCTTCGTTCCGGGCTTCGTCGTTTCCGGCGGCCTTGGCGGCGTCCGCCCTCTCAAGGGAGGCGGCCATCGCGTCGACTCGCTCGTTCTCGTCGTAGAAGTGCAGAGCCCTGAGGACAGCCCGGTCTCCGGCAGCCGCGCGCACGTCGGCGATTTTGGCGAGGAAGGTCTTCCGGTCGATTTCCCGGAGAAATCCCTTGCCGAGCGCTTCCGCGGCGGATTTCATTTCCGCCGGAATCGCCGCGTAGTCGGAGGTGAGGTCCTCGTGGCTGCCGCCCGTGTCCACCACGCAAAGCGCGAAGCCCGCGGCCGCCAAGTCGAAGCCGACACGGCGGACCTCCGGCCGCGCCGCGTCGGCGAAGTCGATGGCGACGGCTCCTCCGGAAGCGCACGCGACCTGGTCCATGAGGCCGCAGGGTTTGCCGAAATAGACGTTCTCCGCTTTCTGTCCGATCTGCGCCAATTCCACGGCGCTTCGTTTTCCCGCGCCGTACAGGCCGTCGAAGATCGCGCCGAGCAGGACTTCGATGGAGGCCGAGGAGCTCAGTCCCGATCCGGATAGAACGGTGGAGGCCGCGTTCGCGGTGAATCCGCGGACTTTCGTGCCGCGGGCGGACAATTCGGCGGCGATGCCCCTGACGAGCGCTTCGGTCTTCCCTTTTTCGTCCTCGCGGACCCCTAGGTCGGAGAGGTCGACGACGACGTCCTCGTAGCCGGTCGATCTGAATCGGACGGTCAGGTCGTTCCGCGGGCAGACGCACGCGACGGCGTCGAGATGGATGGACGCCGCGAGCACTTTCCCCCGGTTGTGGTCGGTATGGTTGCCTCCGAGTTCGGTCCGTCCCGGCGCCGAGAAGATGCGCAGGTACGAGGCCGTCTCCGGAAAAGCCGCGACGGTCGCGCGCACGAGATGGGCGATGCGGGCGCGCGATCTTTCGCGGGATTCGGGGCCGTAGAGCATCGACAGCAGTTCGTCCGATCCGGGCGCCGCGATCTTTTCGAGAAGGATGTCTGCCTTCACTTGCCGGCCCCGTCGAGATAATGCGCTTCGGAGAGTCCTCTCAGCCGCTCTGCCGCCGACTCCGCGGTGATGTCCCTCTGCGGCATCGCGAGCAGCTCGAAGCCCACCATGAACTTGCGGACCGTTGCGCTCCTGAGGAGGGGCGGGTAGTAATGCACGTGGAAGTGCCACGCCGCTTCCCGTTTCCCGCCGTCGTCGGCCGCGGCCTTCGTCGGCTTCTGATGGAAGCCCATGGAGTAGGGGAAAGAGGCGAGGAACAGATTGTCGTAGCGGGTGCCCATGCGCTTGAGCGCATCGGCGAAATCGGCCGTTTCGGCGGCGGACAGCTCGTCTATGCTCGAGATGTGCCTCTTCGGCAGGATCATCGCCTCGAAGGGCCAGACGGCCCAGAAAGGAACGAGCGCGACGAAGCTGTCGTTCTGGAAGATGATGCGGTCTCCCTTCGACAATTCCAGTTCAACGTATTCGCAGAGGAGACATTTGCCCGTTTCCGCGAGCCTGGCGCGCTGCGCGCGGTCTTCCCTCGCCGGCAGATCGGGGACCGTGCCGGTCGCCCAAATTTGGCCGTGCGGGTGCGGATTCGAGCAGCCCATGACCGACCCGCGGTTTTCGAATATTTGTACGTACGAGACGTCGGGCCGAGACCCGAGTTCCCTGCAGCGGTCGATCCAGACGCGGATCACCGATTCGATAGCGGTCCGCTCCATGCGCGGCAGGGTCAAGTCGTGCCGAGGCGAGAAGCAGAGGACTTCGCAGCATCCCCGGACCGTTTCCGCTTTGAGCAGTCCTTTTTCGTCCATTCGCTCTTCGGGCGCGTCGGCCAGGAGAGCCGCAAAATCGTTCGGAAAGACGAATACGCCGTCGTAGTCGGGATTCTTCACGCCGCCGGCCCGTTCGTTTCCCGGGCACAGGTAGCAGGACGGATCATGCCGGGGCAAAACGTCTAAGGACGGTTTTTCCACCTGCCCCTGCCAGGGCCGCTTCGTGCGGTGGGGAGATACGAGAACCCATTCATCCGCGAGCGGATTGTACCGACGCTGCGGATAGTCGGCAAGGCGCATCGATGAGCGCTCCTTTTAGCGCGGAACGTGTTCTCGCGCGGGACTGTGGGGGTACTATGCGCGAAAAGCGCGCGCGTTTCAATTCGTCGGCGCGGGAGCCGCGGGGAAATTGTCGGCTGTTCCGCGCGTATTCCATGGCCGCGGCGGGTGAGAAGCAGTATCTTTGCACCCATACGGAGTGTGCATGAAAAAGACCAGCAATCGACGACCGTCCGGCCGCAACAGCCGGAAAAAAGGAAAAAAACCGCAATTCCCTTTCTTTTTGGGTAAGCCGCCCGTCGGCGGGAACGGCGAGGGACCGCTCGGCGGCTGGCAGTTCCGTTTTTCCCTCGGCTATATCGTGGTGCTCATCGTTGCGATGAGTCTCTTCAATTATATGTTCCTGGGCAAGAATTCCGACATCGTCGATTTTTCGACCTTCAAGGAAAAGATCGCTTCAGGCGAAATCAAGCGCGTCGAACTCGACGCTTCTTCCTATTATACGGGATATTTGACCGCGGCCCCCGCCGAGGCGCCTGATCCCCTCACGAGGCGGTACGCCCGGCCACAGAACGCGATCCGGACGGTGCCCGTCTACGATCCCGATTTCGTGAAGCTGCTCGACCAGAAGGGCGTTTCCTATTACGCCGTTTCGCGCGAGAACGGCGCCCTGCTCGATTTCGTGTTCAGCTGGGTGTTGCCCATAGCCTTCTTCTTCTTCATCTGGCGCATTCTGATGAAGCGGCTCGGGAACGCCGGGTCGAACGTCCTTTCCATCGGCCAGAACAAAGCGGTGATCGTCGCGGAGGGCGATATCGCTACGCGCTTCGGCGACGTCGCCGGCGTGGACGAGGCCAAGGACGAATTGGTCGAAGTCGTCGATTTTCTGAAGAATCCGCGCAAATACACCGACATCGGCGGCAAGATTCCGAAGGGCGTGCTGCTGGTCGGACCTCCCGGTACGGGCAAGACGCTGATGGCCCGCGCGGTGGCCGGCGAAGCGGGCGTGTCGTTCTTCCGCATGAGCGGCGCCGATTTCGTCGAAATGTTCGTCGGCGTCGGCGCGGCCCGCGTCCGAGACCTGTTCAAGCAGGCCCGCGAGAAGGCTCCCTGCATCATCTTCATCGATGAGCTCGACGCGATCGGCAAGAGCCGCCTCAACGGAATTGCCGGCGGCAACGACGAGCGCGAGCAGACGCTCAACCAATTGCTGGTCGAGATGGACGGCTTCGACGGCACGAGCGGCCTCATCATCCTGGCGGCCACCAACCGGCCGGACGTCCTGGATCCCGCGCTCCTGCGCCCGGGCCGCTTCGACAGGCAGGTGCTCGTCGATCGGCCGGACCTCAAGGGGCGGGAAGCGATCCTGAAGATTCACGCGAAGGCGGTGAAGCTCGCGCCGGAAACCGATCTCGCGGCGGTAGCCCGCGGCACCCCCGGGTTCGTGGGCGCCGATCTGGCGAACATCGTGAACGAGGCCGCGCTGCTCGCGGTCCGCGCCGGGCGCAAAATCGTGCACCAGAGCGACTTTTCGGAAGCGATCGAGAAGACGGTCGCCGGTCTCCAGAAAAAGAATCGGGTCATTTCGGATTCCGAGCGGCGCATCGTCGCTTTCCACGAAACGGGCCATGCCCTCGTGGCCGGCTTCACCGAAGGCTCCGACCCCGTTCAGAAGATTTCCATCGTTCCGCGCGGTTTCGGCGCCTTGGGCTACACGATGCAGATGCCGACCGAAGATCGTTACCTGATGACGGAGAGCGAGCTGTACGGCAAGATCGACGTTCTGCTCGGAGGCCGAGCGGCCGAGGATATCGTGTTCGATCGGATTTCGACCGGCGCCGCGAACGATCTGACGAAGGCGACCGACATCGCCCGGAAAATGATAACCGATTACGGTATGAGCGAGCGTTTCCGCAATGTGGCGCTCACTCAGCGCGGCGCGGGCTATCTCGGGCCCGCCGCTCCCGAGCCGCTGATGCATCGGGAATACGCCGAATCGACCCAGCAATACGTGGACGAGGAGATCGCCCGCGTGATGGCCGAACGCTACGCCGCGGTCAAGCGCATGCTGGAAGCGAAGCGGCCGCTGCTCGACAAGATAGCGGGCGTGCTGCTCGAAAAGGAAAGCTTGGACGAGCACGAGTTCCAGGCTCTGCTCGAAGTCCCCGCCGTTTGACGCCGCTTCGGTATGGATGACGAGTTGACTGCGGACGCGCGAGGTCTTATGCTTACCGTGTTATGGCGCTCAACAGGGCATCGCGGAAGGAAGCCGATTCTCGTCTGGGCCTGCTGAAAAAGCAGGTGTCGCTGCAGGTATTCACGCTCCGGTTCGAGGACTCGGCTTGCCGGGAAGCCCGCGCCGTCGCCGAGGAGCTGGCGGAAGCCACGAGCCGGCTTTCGGTCGAAATAAGCGATGCGAGCGTCGCGGGGGACCTGCTCAGAAAATTCCGCATCGACGCCGCTCCGGCGCTGGTCGTTTCGGCCAAGGACGCGCCGGATCTCCGCCTCTACGGGGTACCGACCGCCAACGCGCTGCCTGCTCTGCTGGACGCGCTCGTTCATGCGGGGTCTCCGATCGATCCCCGGTCGCCGCTGTCCGCCGCCGCGCGGGCGGCCGCCGGGAGCGCGGCCCGCAGCGCGGTCCACCTCGATCTGGTGGTGTCCCGGCGCAGCCACTTCTGCGCGGAATCCGCCGGCGCCTTATGGCGGGCCGCCGCGGCGAACCACGCCGCAGGCGATCCGCTCAGGATAGTCGCCGCCGTCCGCATCGTCGAGGATTTTCCCCTCTTCTCCGCCGCCGCTCCGCCCGGCGCTTTCGCGGCGTCCTCCCCGTTCCTTTTGGTCGACGGGAAATCTACGCTCGAGTGGCCCTTCACCGACGCGGATATCCTTTCCCGGCTGGCCTAAGCTCCGCCGCGCTTCCCAACGGGGGGGCTTTGGTGTATATTCCGCCGGAAGGAGCATGCATGTTGACAAGCAGACAGCGCGGATACCTATCCGGGCTCGCCGTATCGATCAATCCTACAGTCATGATAGGGAAGGAAGGCGCTACGGACGGCGTCGTGAAAGCGCTCGCCGAAGAGTTCAAGCATCGAGAGCTCGTGAAGCTTCGCTTCGTCGACGGCAAGGACGAGCGGAAAGAACTCGCCCGCGCCCTCGCGGGGCGGACCGGCGCGGAGTTGGTCCGCGTCATCGGCTACGTCGCGATATTCTACAAGCGGGCTGGCGATCCTGAGCTTCGCCTTATCGATCTGCCCTCCTAGCCCAGCGTCTTGCCTGCGCCATCCGGAACGGTTACAATGCCGGAACGAGTGCCTGACTTATTCTCTGCGAGGTGGTGTGCGTTGAAACGCGTGGTGTTTGCGATCGTCGGCATTTTGCTCGTCGTCTTTTCGGCCTTTCCCCAGGAGATCCTTACCGCCGATCGGTTCCTCGCGTCCGTCGCCGAAAAGTACGGAGCCTTGAAGGACTACGAAGCGAAAATATCGATCGTATCCGGCGAGGCGAAAATGAACGGGACGATCATACATCGCCGCCCGAATCTGCTCCGCATCGATTTCGCCGAACCGGCTGAACAGGTCATCGCGTACAACGGCGAGACTCTTACCGTTTATCTGCCCGAATACCGCGCAGTGCTGAGCCAGGAGACTTCGTCGAGCGCCAAGACCGGCGGAGCCTCGCTCGCCTCCGCCGAAGGGCTCGCGACGCTGCGCCGCAACTATGTCGCGTCGTACGTGGTGGGCCCCGCTCCCGTGCCGCTCGAGGAGGGATCGTCGGAATCCGTCGTAAAGCTGACGCTGACGCGGCGAAGCCTTTCCGAAGGATTCCGCGAGCTTGTCCTTTCGGCCTCTCCCGAAACGCACCTGATCAGACGCATCGAGGGGCGGACCATCGCAGACGAGACGGTGACCCTCGATTTCACCGATATCATTTTGGACCAAGGAATTCCCGAAGCGCGATTCGCGTACGATTCGCCTGCTTCGGCGAACCTCTACAACAACTTCCTTTTTAAAGAAAGC
>QKCO01000128.1 GCA_003245635.1 Treponema sp. | reverse complement strand
GCCCTTGTCGTTGAAGATCGCGCGGACCTTTCCGGGCCAGATTCCGGCGACGAAGCTGTCGCCGACGCGTAGCGTGCCCCGCTCGATGATTACGGTCGAGACGATGCCGCGGCCGTGGTCGATGCGGGACTCGAGGATCTTGCCTTCCATGCGGCAATCGTAGTTCGCCTTGAGCTCGAGAATCTCGGATTCGAGCAGGACCGCTTCGATCAGCTTGTCGATGCCCTGCTTCTTCAGCGCGGAGATCTCGACGAACATGGTCGTTCCGCCCCAATCCTCGGGCATCAGACCGAGCTCGGACAGCTGATTCTTGACGCGGTCGGGGTTAGCTTCGGGCTTGTCGATCTTGTTGACGGCGACGACTATCGGAACCTTCGCCTCTTTGGCGTGGTTGATCGCCTCGAGGGTCTGCGGCATGACGCCGTCGTCCGCCGCCACGACGAGGATGACGATATCGGTCACCTGGGCGCCGCGGGCGCGCATCATGGTGAACGCCTCGTGACCGGGCGTATCGAGCATCGTGATGCCGCCGTTTTCGGTATCGACCGTATAGGCGCCGATGTGCTGGGTGATGCCGCCGAACTCGCCGGACGCGACGTCCGCGCTCCGGATGGCGTCGAGCAGCTTCGTCTTTCCGTGGTCGACGTGGCCCATGACCGCGACGACCGGAGGCCGCGGCAGGAGCTCGGTATCGCCGTCGGCGGCCGTCTCGATGACGGTCTCGTCGTAGAGGCTTACGATGTGCACCTCGCAGCCGAACTCGGAAGCGAGCAGCGTCGCGGTTTCAGCGTCGATCTGCTGGTTGATGGTCACCATCATGCCCCTCGCCATGAGCTTGGCGATAAGGTCCGAAGCCTTCAAGTTCATCTTGCGGGCCAATTCGGAAACCGAAATGACCTCCATGATGTCTATCGACTTCGGGACGGGATTTGCCATCCGTGAGGATTTCTTCTTCTGCTGGAGGAGCTTCTCCTCCATTTCCTGGTCCTTCCGCTGGTAGACCGGGCGCTTCGCCTTGAAGGTCTTCTTGACCGGACCCTTGCCGTCGGCGATGGGCGCGGGCGGACCGCCGCCGGGGCGTCCGCCGAAGCCGGGGCGTCCGCCGGGACCGCCGGGACGAGGACCGCCGAAGCCGGGGCGTCCGCCGGGACCGCCCGGGCCGCCGGGGCGCGGGCCGCCGAAACCGGGGCGTGGGCCGCCGAAACCGGGGCGCGGGCCGCCGAAACCGGGGCGTGGGCCGCCGAAACCGGGCCTAGGACCGCCGGGACCGCCCTGGGGACCGCCGTAGGAAGGACGATTGCCTTGATAGCCTCCCTGCTGTCCGCCGCCCTGGGGGCCGCCGTAGGAGGGACGATTGCCCTGATAGCCGCCCTGCGGCCTGTCCTGCCCCTCTCCGTAGCGCGGGCCCATGGGCCTGCCGCCGACGCGTCCGGCCACGACGGCGGGGCGCTGGGGAAAGGGAGATCCGGACCCGTCGCGCTGGGGACCGACGGGCCTGCCGCCGACGCGTCCGGCAGCTGCGGCGGGCCGCTGCGTTCCCGGAAGGGCCGCGGGTGACTGACCCTGAGGTCCTTGAGCCGGAGCCGCGGGCGCAGCGGGAGCCGCAGGCGCCTGCTCCGGCTTAGCCGGCACGGCGGGCGGAGCTGCGGGAGCCTGCTGCTCGGGAGCGGCTGCGGCCGGAGCCTGCTGCTCGGGAGCGGACTCCGGAGTTTTCTCGCTCGTCGGGTGCGCGACGACGCGCGGCTGGGGCTTCTTTACGACAACCGTCGGCGCCTTCTTCTTGACGACGACGACCTTGCGCCGTTCAGCGTGCTCCGAATCGGGATTCGGAGCGGCCTGCTGCGCTCCTTCGGCCCCTTCGGGCTTCTTGGGCTGCTTGATGAGAGTCACCTTCGGTTTCTGCGTCGTATCGAATTCCTCAGCCATATATCACCTTTACTCTTCGTCTTCGTACTCGAAGCTCAAACCGATGCCGCAACTGGGGCACGTCGTCATATCGACGGTTATCTTTGCGCCGCATTCGGGGCATTCGAATTCTTCGGTTTCCGCTTCCTCTTCCGCGGCCGGCTCGGCGCCGTCGGCGGCCTCGCCTTCCTGCGGGTAGTCGCCCTCTTCGACGATCTCGACGTTCTCGTCGATGACGGCCCGAAGGGCGGCCAACTGCTCCGCGCTGATATCCTTCAACGCGGCCAGCTGCTCCTCGCTCAGCGCGAGGAAGTCTTCTATGTATTCCACTCCGTCCGCCAGCAGCGTCTCGGCGACGGTCTGGTCGACGCCGGGCAGCTCCGCGATGCGGGTGATCTCTTCCTCGTACTGCTCGTCGGAGAAGAGCTCCGAAACCGCGCGCTTCGATTCGGAGGCGAGGTCCATACCGGAGTACTGCTCCTCGGTCTTGACGTCGATGTTCCAGTCAACCAGGCGGTTGGCGAGCCTGACGTTTAGGCCCTGCTTTCCGATGGCGAGCGACAGCTGCGACTCGGGGACGATCGCGAGCGCCTGGCGCTTGCCTTCGTCCAGAACGACCACGTCGCGCACTTCCGCCGGCGAGAGCGCGTTCTTGATGAAGCGGCGCGGATCAGGATCGTATTTGAGGATATCGATCTTTTCGCCCTCGAGCTCGCGGATGACCGACTGGATGCGGACGCCCTTGAGGCCGACGCAGGCGCCGACCGGATCGACGTCCTCTCGATTGGAGTAGACGGCGAGCTTGGTGCGGTAGCCGGCTTCGCGCACGATCTTGTGGATCTCGACGGTCTTGTCGTAGACCTCCGGAACCTCGAGCTCGAAGATGGCCCTCACGAAATCGGTATGCGTGCGCGACAGGACGATCTGCAGGCCGGTGGGCGTCTTGTTGACCTCGACGATGAGCGCCTTGATGCGGTCGTTGAGGTGGTAGGCCTCGCGCGGCGACTGGAATTTCCGCGGAAGGATGCCTTCGACCTTACCCAGGTCTACGTAGATGGTGCCGTTGCGCTCCCGCTGGTAGTAGCCGATGATGATCTCGCCCACCTTCTCCTGGTATTCGGAGTAGAGGCTGTCCTTCTGGATTTCCCGGATGGACTGGTGGGCGGTCTGCTTCGCGCTCTGGACCGAGATGCGGTCGAATTCGCGCGGATCGACTTCTATGAGAAGCTCGTCGCCGATCTCCGCTTCGGGATCCAGCTCGCGGGCTTCCTCGAGATCGATCTCGCAGACCGGATCGTAGACGCCGTCGACGATCTTCTTCTTGGCGTAGATCGCTACTTCGGTGTTGCCTTCATTGAAACGGACGACCGCGTTTTCCGCGTTGCCGAACTTGCGCTTGTAGGCGGCGACCAGCGTATTCTCAATGGTCTTTAGGACGAGCTCCTCGGAAATTCCGCGATCTTGAACGAGCTGCCGAATCGCCTCGGACATATCGGATGCCATTAGGTTTCGACCTCCTGTGAATAATCGAGCTTTGCCTTCGCGATCGCCTCGTAGGGAATTTCGACGAGGCCCGCGGCGTTTTTCAATACCAGCCGCTCGGACGTCGCTTCGACGACGATACCGGCGGTCCAATCGGAAATATCGGTGCGGTAGCAGCGCACTCCCCGTCCGATGAAGACGGGAAACTCGGACGCGTCCTTCAGGAGCCGATCGATTCCCGGAGAGGCGACCTCGATGTAGATTTCCTGATCCGGATACGCGAGGCTCAAGCGGGGCTCTATGGACCGATGAACCTTCGAGCAGTCCGCGACGCCGACGCCTTCCTTCTTATAGACGACCAGCTTCGCCTGCACCGAACCCCGGTGCCGCGAGACGGTCAGTTCGAGCACGGACATGCCCAAGCCGGCTACGACGGCCTCTATGGACGATTGGATTCCTTCATCCCGCTTGGGACTAAACTGCACGGCGCTCCCTTTTGACGTCTCGGCTAAGAAAAAGGAGTCGTTCGAACGAC
>QKCO01000021.1 GCA_003245635.1 Treponema sp. | reverse complement strand
GTACGATTCGCCTGCTTCGGCGAACCTCTACAACAACTTCCTTTTTAAAGAAAGCGATTGAAACAGGGTTGGTGCGTATGGAATCTCTAGGCGAAAAACTGAAGAGCGCTCGCGAGCAGAAGGGATTCACCTTCGATCAAATCGCCCGCGATACGAATATAGCCCGTCGTTATCTCGAGGCCCTCGAGGCCGAGGATTTCAGCCAATTCCCCGGAGAACCGTATCTGCTCGGCTTCCTGCGGAACTACGGCGATTATCTCGGTCTGGATTCCCAGGATCTCATTTCCGCCTACCGGACCATCAAGATTCAGGAACAGCCGATTCCCGTCGAGCAGCTGCTGAAAAAGGCGCCTCCTTCCCCGAAGCTCATCGGCGGCATAGTCGCGGCCGTCGTGCTCGCGGCGGGCGCTGCGGGACTGTTCTTCATTCTCGGGAAGCCTTCCGGGGCCGAACCGCAAGCGGACGCTCCCCAGCGTAAAGTCCAGCAGTACGCGCTCGAATCCGGCTTCATCGAAAAGAGGCTGTACGAGGGCGATTCCGTTTCGGTCTCGCTCGGAGCGGAAAAGTATAAGATCGGCGTCGGATCGCTGGGCGACGCGCTCACCCTCACGGGGCCCGGCGGAAGTTCCCGCTTCGAGCTCGGGCAGGAAGGGGCGATCGACCTGACCGGGGACGGCGTCTCCGATCTGCGCGTATTCGTCGCTGATCTTTTCAAGAATGATCCGTCGAAGGGCGTCTCGCTGCGCTTGGAGATCATGCAGACCGGCGCTGCGGCCGCCGCTGCGGGACCCGCCGCCGCTGCCGCGGAGAAAACGCCGGCGGAGGCGGCCGCTCCCGAGACATCGTCCTCGGGGCCCATCATTTTCTCCTCGCCGAACCCGTACCCGTTCACGCTGCAGGCGACCTTCAAGGGCTACTGTATGTTCCGTTGGGAGTCCGACCGGAAGGACCGCGAGGAGCGCTACTTCCATAAGGCGGAGACGCTCAATATCCAAGCCCAGAACGGCATACGTCTCTGGCTCTCCAACGCGAGCGCCGTGAAGATCGTCGCCATCGGCGGCGGGAAGACGGTCGATCTCGAGCTCGGAGGCTCCGGCGAGGTCGTCGTCTCCGACGTGAAATGGGTCAAGGACGAAGACGGCCGCTTCAAGCTGACTACCGTAAGGCTCGATTAGTTCCGGTGACGTATTACCTCGATCCCCACGGCTGCGCGAAGAATCAAGTCGACGCCGAAAATATGATGGCGGCCCTCAACGCGGCGGGGTGGACGCCCTGCGGCGACCCTGGCGCCGCGGACCTCTGCATCGTCAATACCTGCGGATTCATCGAAAGCGCCAAGAAGGAATCCCTCGACGCCGTGTTCTCACTGCGCTCTTCGTATCCCTCGGCGCGCATACTGATGGCCGGCTGCCTCGCGCAGCGCTACGCCGAGGATCTCAAGGGCGATCTTCCCGAGGCTGACGCCTTCTTCGGCAATGCCGACCTTTCCCGGGTCGTCGAAGCCGCCGAAGCGGCAGTCCGCGGAAGCCATGAGGCGCTCATTCCTCCGATCGACGCGAGCGGCGAAGTCGACTTTTCTTCCTGCTCCGATGACCGCCCCCTGCTTTCCCTCCCGGGTTCCGCGTACATCAAGATCACCGAGGGCTGCGATAACTGCTGTACGTATTGCGCTATCCCGCTCATCCGGGGGAATCTCCGCAGCCGGTCGATCGATTCCATCGTGGAGGAGGCGCGCGGCCTGCTCCACCGGGGCGTGAAGGAGCTCTGCCTCATCGGACAGGATCTTGGTTCGTACGGCGTCGATAAGGGCGGCGAATGCCTCCTGCCCGATCTTTTGGACGGCCTATCGAAGCTGGAAGGCGATTTCTGGATCCGGCTCCTCTATATCCATCCCGACCGGTTCCCGCGGGGCATACTCGACCGCTGCGCGCGCGACCCGCGCATCCTGCCGTATTTCGACCTGCCGTTCCAGCACGCTTCCGGCCGCGTCCTGCGCGCGATGAACCGAAGCGGCGACGCCGAAACGTATCTTCGGCTGATCGCGGATATCCGCTCCGCCTTGCCCGACGCGACCATCCGTTCGACATTCCTCGTCGGGTTCCCCGGCGAAACCGACGAGGACTTCGAGGCGCTCCTCGATTTCCAGCGCCGCGCGGAAATCGATTGGCTCGGCGCCTTCGTCTACTCGCGCGAGGAGGGGACTCCCGCCTACTCGATGCGCGGCAGGGTCGCCAAAAAGACGGCCGAGGAGCGCAAGCGAAGGATCGAGGAGGCTCAGGTGCCCATCACCGAGGCCAGGGTCGACCGCTGCGTCGGCCGGGTCATGCGCGCCCTCGTCGAGGAAGCCGTGGAGAACGAGGATGGCCTCTACCTCGGCCGCGTCGCGAGCCAGGCCCCCGAAGTCGACGGCGCGACGGTGCTCAGCTCGGATTCGCCGCTCGCGCCCGGATCCTTCGTCGCCGCGCGCGTGTTCCGCCGCGCCGGCTTCGATCTCGACGCTGCGTGCCATGCCTGATCGCGGGCCGCTTTCCGGCTATCTTTCCGTCCTCAACCCCGAGCAGCTCGAGGCGGTCCGGCACGAAGGCGCGCCGCTTCTGATCCTCGCGGGAGCCGGTTCCGGCAAGACGCGCGTCATCACGACGAAGATCGCCTACCTGATCCGGGAGCGCGGCGTCGAGCCCGAATCGATACTCGCGGTGACCTTCACCAACAAGGCCGCCCGTGAAATGGCCGAGCGCGCCGCGGCCATGGAGCCGCGCGCGGAGCGGGCGGTGCTCAGGACCTTCCACTCGTTCGGGAGCTGGTTCCTCAGGCGCAACGGCGCCTTGCTCGGGCTCGATTCCAAGTTCGTCATCTACGACGACGACGATTCGACGACGCTGCTCGGCTCCATCATGGAGGATGCTCCGCGCGCGCAGGCCGCCAAGGCCGCCCACGCGATCGCGCGCGCCAAGGACTACTTCCTGTCTCCCGACGACCCGGGGCTCTCGGTCATCGATCATCGCGAGGAATTCAGGACCTGGTATCGGCAGTACGAGGAAAAGCTGCGGGCTATAGGCAACGTCGATTTCGGAGACCTGATCAAGCGGCCGACGGAACTCCTGCGCGAGCACCCGGAAGTGCGCGCCCGCTTCCGCCAGCGTTTCCGGGTCGTTCTCGTCGACGAATACCAGGATTCGAACGTCGCCCAGTTCGAACTCCTCAAGGAACTCTGCGGGCCGGAAACCTACCTCTGCGTCGTCGGAGACGACGATCAGTCGATCTACCGCTTCAGGGGCGCGGAAGTCCGCAACATCCTCGATTTCCCCGACCGATTTCCCGGCACCACCGTAATCCGCCTCGAGCGCAACTATCGATCGACTTCTTTCATCCTGCAGGTCGCCGGAAGCGTCGTCGACCGGAACCAGGGCCGTTTGGGGAAAACCCTGACGGCCGAGCGGGGAAGCGGGAAGAAGCCGACGCTCGCCTTTCTGCGGGATCAGGACGAAGAGGCCTCCTTCTGCGCGGAGCTCGTGGAGCGATCGGCGACCTCGGGCGTCCGCTATTCGGACTGGGCGATCCTGTACCGGACGAACGCCCAATCCCTCGGCTTCGAAACCGAGTTCCTCCATCGGCGCATCCCGTACCGCGTCGTCGGATCGCTCAAATTCTACGAGCGGGAAGAAGTCAAGGACGCGCTCGCCCTGCTCGCGTTTTCCCTCAACCCGCGGGACGAGGTCGCGTTTCGGCGCGTCGCGAACAAACCCGCGCGGGGAATCGGCGCCGCCACGCTCGAGCGCATCGTCGCCGAGGCCGCGCGAGGAGCTCCGTCCCCGGACGAGCTGGAGGATGCGGTCCTTCCCGGAGATCTCGCCGCGGCCGCTCGCCGGCTGTCGCCCTCGTTGTCGTCGAAGGCCCGCGCGGGCGTCGGCGAGTTCCTTCGCGTTGTCGAGACGGGAGCCGCCCTGCTTTCGGGCGGCTCCTCCGCGGGCGCCGGCGCCGCGAAGAAAGGCAGGTCGGCCGAGGGCGGTCTCTCCGCCGGCGAAGGCCTTTCCGAATTCGTTGTCCGCGTGGCGATAGATTCCGGCCTGTCCGATTACCACCGCGCTCAGGACGAGATCGCCGGAACGCAGCGAGTCGCGAACCTGCAGGAACTCGCGAACGCCGCGAGCCTGTACCCGGCGTCGGTCGAGGGCTTGGTCGAATTCCTCGAGCATATCGAACTCGATCGCGCGTCCGCCGCTGAAGAGGCTTCCGAGGATTCGGTCACCCTGATCACGCTGCACAACACCAAAGGACTCGAGTTCCGCCGCGTCGTCATGACCGGCCTCGAGCAGGGCGTCTTCCCGCGGGAAGACAAGAAGGACGACGAGCTCGAGGAGGAGCGGCGGCTGTTCTACGTCGGCGCGACGCGGGCCATGGACGAGCTGTACCTCTGTTCCTGCGCGCAGCGTCGGCTGTACGGGCGCACCATGCCGACCGAGCCGTCTCTTTTCCTGCGGGAAATCGACGAAGGGGCAGTCAGGGTTGTCGGCCGCTCTCCCTCCGCGTCGATGGGGCTTTCGGCGCCCCCCGCTCATGCCCGCGGCGCCGGAGCGTCCGCCGACGGCCTCTGGCGGGTCGGCGGACGCGTATTTCACGACGATTACGGGTACGGGCAGATCCTTTCCGTCCGCGAGAGCGGGGAAGGACCGGTCGTCGTCGCCCGTTTCGAATCGGGAAGGGATTTCCGTTTCCTGCCCCGCTATCAATCGAACAGCTTCATGAGGATAGGCGATGAGTGATTCGGTCGATGCTTCGCGGATGATGGCGCTCGTTCCCCGCATCCGCCGGGCGCGCGGGTTCAGGCTGTACGCCGAGTCCGGAACGCGCCTCCTCGATCTATGGCAATGCGGCGGAGCCGCCGCTCTCGGCCATACGCCGCCGCGGGTTCTGCTCGCGCTGAAGGATACCGCCTCGCGCGGTTTGTTCGCTCCTTTCCCCGGAGGGGAGGCCAAGCGGCTGGCGCGCATGCTCGCGTCCCTCGTCGACGGCCGCCCCGTCGTCAGGCTGTACGCCGACGAGGCGGCGGCGGACCGCGCTCTTGCCGCCGCCGGGTACGGCTCCCTCAGCCGTTCGTCTTTTGCCGATCCTGCGCGGGTGCCCGTCGGCCCCAATGATGCCGCCGCGCTGTGGCGTCCTTGGATCGGTCTCGAGCGGATTCCTCCCGTCGTGTCGCCGGTGCTCCCCCTGCCGTTGCCGGGCTGCCCCGTCGCGCTGCTCCTCGCTCCCGAGCTCGAAGCCCGTTTCCCCGAGCCCGCTCCGGCTTCTCCGCTTCTGCTCGCCGCTTTGCGCCGCGCGTTCGCAGACCTATCGGCTTCCCTATCCAAGGGCGAGCGCCCCGATCGCCGGCGTCTCGCCGAAGCCCTGGCGGACGCTGCCGGCGTAAGCGTCAGGGGCCCGTACATCCGTTTCGCCGCCTATTCCGAGCCCCGCTCCTATTTCGATCTTTTCAGGCGATTCCTCGGCCGGGGGCTGCTTCTGCCGCCGGATCCGGCCGTGCCGGCCATCGTTCCGCTCGAGATGAGCGCGGGCGAGGAGCGCGCGCTTGCGGACGCGCTGAAGACCCTTTGACTCTTGCGCTTCCGTTCGGACTCGGGGATACTGTAAATATGGATGTCGGGGAAGTAACGCTCATTTCCAGCCGTCTCGTGCTCGGCGCAGCCGCGTCGTTTCTTGCGATAGTGCTATGGTCCAAGACGCGGGACGTCGCGTGGATGCTCATCGTCGTCGCGACGATAGCTTCGTACGCCGATACCGTGTACGCGATTCTCGAGCGCTTCGGACTGACCGGCGGTCTGCGGCTCTCGATCGGCAGCGTTCCCGTCGCATCGCTGCTGTTGCCGAATCTGCCGACCGTCCTGTTCATCGCGGCGTTCTCGGTGATGGTCGCCCGGAAGTCCCGATCGCGGTAGCTCTTAATATTGACGAAATCGGTTAATATCGTATTCTTGTATTGTAGAAAAAGACAGAAAAGCATCGGAGGATCGCTATGATCGCCTTGATCGTCGGTATCGTTTTCATCGCCTGCGCCTTATTCGCCGTATTGCCCTTCGGTCTCGCCTGGTGGGGCGACGTGCTTCTGTTCCTGCGCGGAGCTCTCCCCGTCATGGCCGCGTTCGTCGGACTGCTGGCCGCTTTCATCGGCATAGCGGATCTGAAGGACAAGGCCGCCGCCAAGAAGGAAGAAGCCGAAGAAAAGAAAGCCGCCGCTTCCGGGGACGGTTCTCCGACCGCTTGACATTGACGAGGGGATATGGGATTATCCATTCCTGCCCCGTTTACGCACGGCCGATTCGCGTGATGCCCATGCAGGCGGCCGGATAGCTTAATACAATGGTTGAAGGTACGATAATGAAGACTGTTTTCGTAAAGCCCGCCGTCGCAGAGCGGAAGTGGTTCGTCATCGACGCCCAGGACATGATCCTCGGCCGCGTCGCCGCGAAATGCGCTTCCATCGTCCGCGGTAAGGAAAAGGCGATATTCGCGCCGCATCAAGAACTCGGCGATTACGTGGTCGTCATCAACGCCGACAAGATCGCCGTTTCCGGCGCCAAGCGACAGGACAAGATGTATTACCGGCATTCCGGTTTCGTCGGCGGACTCAAGAGCGATTCGTTCGAAGAGCTTGCCGCCCGGCATCCTACCGCTCCGCTCGAGATCGCGATCAAGGGTATGCTTCCGAAGGGTCCGCTCGGCCGGAAGCTCCTCAAGAACGTGAAGATTTACGCCGGCTCCGATCATCCGCATGCCGCGCAAAATCCTCAGACCGTCGAGCTGTAATCAAGGGGTAGCATGTGATCAAGAATCTTGGAATCGGTACCGGAAGAAGGAAGACCTCCGTCGCCCGCGTTTTTCTGCGCGATGGATCGGGTAAAGTAGTCGTCAACGGCAAAGAGCTGGTTCAGTATTTCGTTCAGGGCGAGCACGCCATGATGGTTCGTCAGCCC
Organism: Treponema sp.; assembly: GCA_003245635.1. Classification (GTDB taxonomy): domain Bacteria; phylum Spirochaetota; class Spirochaetia; order Treponematales; family Breznakiellaceae; genus SZUA-426. The sequence continues at coordinate 40,288 of QKCO01000021.1, read as the reverse complement.
CTTATGGTGACCGCCAGCGAAAATAAATTCGACGTTCTGATCAACGTTGAAGGCGGCGGCCCCCACGGCCAGGCAGGCGCTTGCCGCCACGGCCTCGCGCGGGCTCTCTGCCAGGTCGATCAGACCAACTACAGCTCGCTGCGCGCCAACGGTTTCCTGACCCGCGATTCGCGCATGGTCGAACGAAAAAAATACGGTCAGCGCGGCGCTCGCCGACGCTTCCAGTTCTCCAAGCGCTAATTCAGCGTATTGCGATTCGTTGGGTGACCGTCGAATCCGTCAAAGCAGGGGCCGTTCCGGATGTCCTTTCAATAGGGCTTTCGGACGGCTCTTCTTTTTTGGTTCATTACGCGTACATGCCTGAAGCGTCTCGGCTTCCCGTCGTCGGCGATGCCGTCGATGAATCCTGCATTTCCGCTCTCCGCTTCGCAGCCGATGCGTACGCCGCCGAATCCCGCGCGCTTCGCCTCATTTCCCTTCGCGAGCACAGCCGCATGCAGCTTCGCCTTAAGCTCTTGAAGCGTGGCCTCGGCGAGACCGGAATCGGGGCGGCTCTCGATCGGCTCGAATCGCTGGGGCTGATCGACGACGAGCGCTTCGCCCGCGCTTGGCTTTCTGCTCGCGTTGGGGGCCTCCGGGAGGGGCGCGAGAAGCTGTTCGCGGGTCTGATGGCGAGGGGCGCTTCGCGCGAAACCGCCGTTCGGGCGATAAGGGACCTGCTCGATGAAGGTATCGAGCAGGCGGCGGTTCGAACTCTCGCCGAGAAATGGGGCGGCGGAAAGCAGTGCACGGGCCGCGAAGGGCCCGACGCGAAGACTCTGAGGAAGCTGAGGGCTCGCGGATTTTCGGGCAAAACGATCCGGAACGCATTTTCCGCCGATGATGACTAAAATTAGGCAATGTTGCTCACTTGTTGCGATATGGTATATAATTAGGCTATCGCATCCGGTGCATGCCCTGTCTTATTTGATGTGGCGAAAGAATATAGATTGACTTTATAGATGTAATGGATATAATGAATAAAGATAGACAGGTCGTTCCCGTCGTCCCTATAAGGATGGAATCGTGTCCAAGAACGATAAGAAGGTAAGGATATTTTCGGCCCTTGAAGTCGCCAATATCTGCGGAGTCGTGAATCAGACCGCCATAAATTGGATACGCAACGGCTATCTGAAAGCGTTCACCACTCCCGGCGGCCAATATCGCGTATACGCCGAAGATTTGATGACCTTTCTCGAAGCGCGCGGAATGCGCGTTCCCGATGAATTGTCCGATCTGTTGAAAGAGGATGTGGCTTGGAACACCGTCCTGGTCGTCGACGACGACCGGGAGCTCAACGATCTTCTGAAGCGCTGGATGGAGAAGAAGATACCGAATTACCGGGTGGTTCAGGCGTTCGACGGCTTCGAGGCCGGCCGCGCGCTGGCCGCGTACAGGCCGGGCTTTGTGATCCTCGATATCGACCTTCCCGGCATAGACGGCCATAAGCTCTGCAGGAAGATAAAGGAAGACCCCGCTTTCGGAAAGCCTTTCATCATTTCGATGACGGGACTCGACATACCTGAAGAGCGCGCTTCGATACTCGAGGACGGCGCCGATGCGTTCTTTTCGAAGCCGCTTGATTTCGATCAAATCACGGGAACCGTTCTCGATTTGACCGGAAAGGTCGAAAGTCTGGCCAATGGCTGAATCGAAGGGTCGCATCCTCATCGTCGAGGATGAGGATCCAATTCGGCTTTCGCTGCGCGACTATCTAAAAAGAAAAGGCTATGCGGTCAGCGTCGCGTCCGACGGCGTCGGCGCGATCAAGATTCTGCTCGATTCCCGCATCGATATTATCGTCACCGATTACCGGATGGACCTGCTCGGCGGCGATTATTGGATCCGCTTTCTCATGCGATTCTGTCCAGACATGAAAGTTGTCGTGACCTCCGGCTTCCTGCGGCCGGAATTCGAAATACCCTATACCGTGCTTTTCAAGCCCTTGGACTATGCGGAGCTCGAGTCTCTGCTCGAAGGATGGCTCCGCAGCGAGCCTTAAAGACCTTGAATCGATGGGCGAACGGGTGATTGCGCGTTTTATTACTATTGAGGGCCGCGTACAGGGAGTGGGCTTCCGGTGGTCGGCGGCGGAAGAGGCGAGACGCCTGCGCGTCGCCGGCTGGGTCCGCAATGCCGATACGGGTGAGGTCGAGATTTTCGCGGAGGGAGCAGAGCCGGCAGTGGAGGCCCTCATCTCATGGGCCCGAAAAGGGCCGCCCGGCGCCCGGGTGGAGGGCGTGGCGGTACGTGAGATTATGCCGAAGGGAACGTCCGCGCGTTTCACGATCGAGCGCTGAACGCCCGGCGTTGACACGGCGTGCGTCCATCGTGTAGAGTTTCATAGACATTTCGAAGGCTTCTTGGAGCGGCTGTCGTATAACGGTATTACCCGAGCTTCCCAAGCTCGTGACGCGGGTTCGACTCCCGTCGGCCGCTCCAAGAAGCTTTTTTATTTTCCCCCCATGAAGAAAAAAGCGATCGCTTTCCTTATCGCCTCTGTTTGTTTTCTCGTGCCTCTTTCCATCGCCATGAACGATTCGACGGTATATCGAGTCCCCGAGGGTATCGTGCGCATCGGCGTCCTCTCCGAGCGGACGGCGGCGATGACGAAGGCGAAAGTCGTGCGCGTCGTCGACGGCGATACCATCGTCGTCGAGTTCGCTCCTCTTGTCGACGGCTTTTCGAAGCGCGAGAAAGTGCGGCTCATAGGCGTCGATACGCCTGAATCGGTGGATCCCCGCAGGCCGGTCGAATACTACGCGCGGGATGCCGCGGCCCATACCGGCGAGCTTGTCGGCGGAAAGGATGTCCGCTTTGCCTTCGGTTCGGAACTCCGCGACCGCTACGGCCGGTTGCTCGCCTATGTCTTTACGGAAGACGGAACCTGCGTCAATCTGCGCATCGTCGCAGACGGTTTCGGTTTCGCCTACACCAAATACCCGTTCCAGTTCATGGCGGATTTCGAGGCTGCGGAGCGGCGGGCGAGAAAAAACAAGACGGGACTCTGGGCGCGATCAGAATAAGGATCGCGCGGCGGATTCGCTTCCAGCTCAGCCGCCTGAAAATAAACAAAGCCGCCCTGATGGACGGCTTTTCGCTCCCCCGAGGTGATTCGAACACCTGACCCAGTGGTTAACAGCCACTTGCTCTGCCAGCTGAGCTACAGGGGAATATCTCAACGACGAATGGGAATATATCCGAATCGCGAAAAAGAGTCAATACATTTCCATTGTGCGGGTTTCGGTGCGCATGTTTGCCTTGTATAAAAAAAGAGAGACAGAAGGTTTTATATCGATAGTTTTAGTTTCATCGACTTCATGGTATGCTGTGGATGAGGTGGAAAGATGACCGTTCGCGAAGCGAAGCAGATAGTTGAGGCCCAGTTCTATTGCGGCGAGGAACTTGCCGACGTCGAGGTCCGCTGCGCGTGCGGGGCCGATCTCATGAGCGACGTCATGGCTTTCGTGAAGGATCAGGTGCTGCTGCTGACCGGTCTCGTCAATCCCCAGGTGATCCGAACCGCGGAATTGCTGGACATCAAGGTCATCGTCTTCGTGCGCGGCAAGCATCCGTCCGCCGATATGGTCGATATGGCGAAAGACCTGGGCATCGCGCTGCTGAGCTCGAAGTTGTCCATGTATGTCGCCTGCGGCCGCCTCTACGAAGCCGGTTTGCGAAACGGCGGTACTCGAACAATCTGAGCGTCTTGGGTGATGAAGTATCGCTTCGACGTGCCCGGCGAGGATTATTCGCGCGCGGGACACGCTTCGACGGAGATCAAGCGTATCCTGCAGCGCCTCGGGCTGCCCGTGAAGGCGATAAAGCGCACGACGATATCGATGTACGAAGCCGAGATCAATATGGTGGTCCATGGCGGCGGCGGAACGGCAGAGGTCGATATCGGCGATGCGGAAATCGTCGTCGTCATGAAGGATGCCGGCCCGGGGATTCCCGATCTCGAATTGGCGATGACTGAAGGCTGGTCGACCGCGCCGGAACGCGTGCGGGAGATGGGCTTCGGCGCGGGGATGGGGCTTTCGAACATGAAGCGCAACAGCGATGTCCTGTCGATCGATACGGCCGTCGGCGTCGGCACGACGGTCACCATGCGCATCAACGTCGATACGGAGGCATCGTGAACACGCTCATGCCCGTTCCCCATTCGGTGATGCTCGATGCGTCTGCCTGCAGGGGCTGCACCAACTGCATCAAGCGATGCCCCGTGGAAGCGATCCGCGTACGGAAAAGCAAGGCCTCCATAATCGCCGAACGCTGCATCGATTGCGGCGAATGCATCAGGGTCTGTCCCCACAAGGCAAAAAAGGCCGATTCTTCTCCGCTCTCGATGATCCGCGCCTTCGACCACGCCGTCGCGTTGCCGGCGCCCGCGTTCTTCGCCCAGTTCGACCGTTCGATTCCCTCGGCCGAGATCATAGCGGCGCTGCGCAGGATCGGGTTCGATTCCGTCGTCGAAGTCGCGGAAGCCGCTCAGGAGGTTTCCGCGCGGACCGCTGAAGCCCTGCGCGACACCGAACTCCCCCGGCCGCTGATATCGGCTTCGTGCCCCGCCGTCGTCAGGCTGATACAGGTCCGCTACCCGAGTCTGCTCGACCATCTGGCGCGGATTGTCTCTCCCATGGAGACGGCCGCCCGCATCGGAAAGAGCCGCGCACGGAAGTTGGGCGCCGTCGGCCGCGTCGGCGCTTTCTTCCTTTCGCCTTGTCCCGCCAAGGTGACGGCCTCGCGGGCTCCCTTGAGCATTCCCCTGTCTTCGGTCGACGGCGTCATCGCCTTCCCCGATTTGTACAAGCCGATGCTCGATGCGTTGGCCGAAGCGAAGACCGTATCGCCTTCCGAGCCCCCCTTGCATCTCGCCGGCGCCGCGGGAGTCGCCTGGGGGCGCGCGGAAGGGGAATCCGAGCAGCATGCGCTCTATTCATCGATCGCCGTCGACGGGATCGACCGGGTGATTTCGCTGCTGGAGGAAATCGACAACGGGGCCCTTCCTTCGGTCGATTTCGTCGAAGCGCTCGCCTGTCCCGGCGGCTGCGTCGGCGGACCGCTCACGGTCGTCAATCCGTCCCTGGCGCGCTCCCGCATCCGCGAGCGAGAGGCAGAACGGTCATGCGCCGGCTTTTCCACCGCCGCGTCGGTTGCGGGTGCCGGAGATTTGTCGTGGGTGAACGATATCGCGCCTCGTCCGGCGCTGCGGCTGCATCCCGACTTCAAGAAGGCGAGCTCCATGCTGGAAGAGCTCGAGCGGATCGCCGAGACGCTGCCGGGGTTGGATTGCGGATCCTGCGGCGCGCCTTCCTGCCGCGCCTTGGCCGAGGATATCGTTCGCGGCACGGCGACGGCCCACGATTGCATCTTCATCCTCAGGGAACGGCTGCGCGGCTTGACCAAAGAGCTGATGGCGCTCGAGGATTTCGAGCCGCCATCCCTCGATCACGGAGGCGACGCTTGAACGAGGATGACAGGATCGAATCGAAAGCCGATATGCGGAAACGACTGAAGCTGCTGCTCGGCTCGCTGCCCGCCGCGCGTTTCGTCCGGGCGGGTCGCGGCGTGCTGCGGCAGCTCGAATCGGGACCGTACTGGGAAGAGGCCCGGACGGTCTGCTCCTTTCTTTCGATGGCCGGAGAAATTGATACGGAACCGCTCTGCCTCGCCGCCGTCGCCGCCGGCAAGACGCTCTGCCTTCCGCGGGTCGAGGGCGACGACCTGTCTTTCCGTTCGACGGCCATGTCCGGGCCCTGGTCCGTCGGAGCCTTCGGCATACGGGAGCCCCCGCCCGATTCGGTGCCTGCCGATTTTACCGTCCTGGCGGGGCCCGTTCTCGTCGTCGTGCCCGGCTTGGCGTTCGACGCGTCAGGCGGCCGTCTGGGTCGGGGGAGGGGCTATTACGACCGCTTCATCAGGGCTCTGCGCGCCGTCCGCCCCGATGCGCACGCGGTGGGCATCGCCTTGGCCGAACAGCTGGTTCCCGCGGTTCCCGTCGAGCGGTTCGATGAACGAATCGATATGCTTATCGTCGATGCGCTTCCTTGATCGAAGCGGGCATCGGCGGTATCTTGTAGCAGAGGTATAAGCAGACATGGCACACATCAAGAGCGCGCTCGAGATCGCGCTGCAGCGAACCGAATCGGTGAAAAGCGACAAGGCTGGGGTCGAGCTTTTCGAGCTCCGCCGCGAAGGAAAGAAGATCGCCGGAGCCTTTCTCGAGGCTCCCGAGGAGCAGCCGATAGAGGCCGCCCTCAAGCGCTTCCCGAAGGAAAAGATCGATGCCGTCCGCCGGGGCGTCCTCGATATCCTCGTCGCGCAGGTATCGCTCCCCAATACGCGGGAAGATATCGTCCGCCTCGAAACCATCGGCCGCGGGCTCCACGCGATACTCGGCGACAAGCGTTTCCTGCAGATGTTCCAGCAGCTCGCGCAGGCGCTCGACCGCTACCTCGGCGAAGTCGAGCAGTACGACAAGGCGATCCGGCAGCAGTACGCTCCGAAGCTGCGGCAGAAGGAAGAGGAGCTCGCTCGGAGAACCGGCCGGCGGCTGCAGCTCGACCCGATGCAGGATCCGGAGTTCGTTCAGTTCTACAACCAGAATATGGCATCGCTCAAGGACCGCTATCAGGGCGCGGTGGACCAGGTGCGCGAACAGGCTTCCGCTCTGTTCGGCGAGTAGGCTCAGTCCTCGAACCGGGCCTTTATGCGCAGAAGATCCGGGTAGACGGAATTGAATGCACGCACGATCGCCGGATCGAAATGCGTGCCCGACAGGCGGTTGATTTCGTCTAGGGTCTCCTCGGGCGTCCAGGCCGGCTTGTAGGGTCTGCTCGACAGCAGGGCGTCGAAAACGTCGCAGACGGCGACGATCCGCCCTTCGATGGGAATCTCGTCGCCCTTCGATCCGGATGGATAGCCGGTTCCGTCCCACTTCTCGTGATGGCTGAGCGCGACCCGGGATGCGATGCGCAGCAGGGCTGAAGGGTGGCCTTCCAGCAGACCCGCGCCGATCGTCGGATGCTGCTTCATGATGTCCCACTCGTCCTTATCGAGCCTTCCCGGCTTCAGCAGGATGTGGTCGGGGATGCCGATTTTCCCTACGTCGTGCATCGCGCTCGCGTAGTAGAGGATATCCGCTTCCGATTGGGGGAACGACAGCGTTTCCGCGATCGTCAGCGAATAATATCCGATTCGCTTGATGTGGCTGCCGGTGTCGTTGTCCCGGTATTCCGCGGCGCGCGCCAGCCGGTAGATCACTTCCCGCTGCGTTTCCCGCAGTTCCCTGGTCCGTTCATCCACGAGCGTCTCGAGGTATTCGCGGTAGCGCTGAAGGTCCAGGTGGCTGCGGATGCGCGCCTTGAGGATGGGAACGCTGAACGGCTTGCGGATGTAGTCGACCGCGCCGAGCGCGAGTCCCCGCTCCTCGTCGGCTTCCTTGGAAAGGCTCGTGAGGAATACGACCGGAACGGCGCGCGTCCGCGGATCTTCCTTCAGGAGCCGGCAGACCTCATAGCCGTCGATTCCGGGCATCGTCACGTCGAGCAGCACCAGGGCCGGGCGCTGCTGCCCGCGGGCAGCGCGAATGGCTTCTTCTCCGTTCGCCGCGAGGAGTATCCGGTATTCGTCCTGCAGGCAGGTTTCGAGCAGCTTGAGGTTTGCGGGCGAGTCGTCCACGGCGAGGATGAGGGGGCGCCGTTCCGATTCGCTCTTCGGCGGCTGGGGCTGCGGCGTTCCCCGCTTTCTAGATTCCGCCGCGTCCGGGGCTGCCTCCTTGTGCTCGATCGGTTCGCCGAAACTCAGCTTCTGCAGATCGCGGCGCATCTCCGCGGCGCACAGGAGTGTTTCCCTCAGGACATGCGAGAGCTGCTCCGTGCTGATGTCGCTTTTCCGCTGCGCCGAGTCCTGGATGGCGCCGGCGAGCCGGTACAGCTCATCGGCGCCGACGGCGCTCGCCGCGGACCGCAGGTTCCGCAGGAGGAATTCGGCCTTTTCGTTGTCCGCCCTGCTCGCGGCCTCCTCGATCAGCCGGTCGAACCCGGAATAGTCCTGCATGAATTGCGTGAGGATGTGGGCCGCGGCATCAGGCTTGCCGGACACGCGGGAAAGAAGGGCGTTCCTGGCAATGGGCGAATACCCTGCGGAGCTGCCGGGAACCTTCTGCGACGAAAGCGTCTTGGCCACGGTGGACAGAAAGAAAGCGGGATCGAGGGGCGCCGGGATGAACCGCTCGGCGCCGATCAGCTTCGCGTCGGCTTCGTTCGCTCCGAAAGCGAGCAGCGGAAGGTCCCGGAACCGCGGGTCGTGCTTCGCGATCTCCAATCCCTCGGGATCGGACATGGCGGTCTGAAGGTCGATGACGACCGCATCGAAGTTCGTCCTGCCGATGGCATCCATCATCGCCCGAATCGTCGCGACGGCGATGCAGGAAGCGCCTCCATCCGAGAGTATCAGGGCCGCGATGGATCGATTGATGGAATTCTCGTCTACGTAGACGAGCTGAGCCCCATTGATATTGTTGCCGGCGATATCCTGCTTTGTCGTCATAGCCTTCTCTAAAGACTACACGCCGATCCGATGCAGTCAAGGGAAAGCGCGCGGACCCGGGCATAAAAAAACGCCGGCGTTCTCCGCCGGCGCGCATCGCTTCGAATTCCCGTGCGGTCAGGCCTGCTTCGCGGCGGCGAGCGCTTTCGCGTAATCCGGCTCCTGCCCGATTTCCGGCACCTGCTCTGTATAGCGCACGACATCGCCCGCATCGACGACGACGACCGCCCTGCTGAAAATGCCCGCCAGCGGGCCGTCGACGATCTCCACGCCGTAGTCTTTCCCGAACGCCTTGCTGCGCATCTGCGAGAGCGGGATGACGTTGTCGACGCCTTCGCTCTTGCAGAATCGGCCTTGGGCGAAGGGCAGGTCGCAGGATACGGTCAGGACGACGACGTTGTTCAGCTTGGAGACTTCCGCGTCGAAGCGCTTCGCCGAAAGGGCGCACACCGAGGTATCCAGGCTGGGAACGATGTTGAGTATCTTGATCTTTCCCGAATAGTCGGAAAGCCTTTTGTCGGAAAGGTCTCCGGCCGTGAGCGTGAAGCCGGGCGCTTTCGATCCGATTTTCGGTAGTTCGCCGATGGTTGATATCGGAGAGCCTTTCAATGTGATTTTCGCCATATGATCCTCCGTTGATATAAGTTACGGCGGATGCTCCGATCAGGCAAGCGCGATTTTATCCGCCGTATGCTATACTCCGCCTGAGGAGAATGGACCGGATGAAGATCGAGCTTTTCACCCTTTGCGATTTCGCGCAGGAAAACGGAGGCAAGCTGACCATCGTCGGCACCTTCGATACGATCATCGGCCGCGAATTTCCCTGCGTCCATCCGAATCTTTCGGTCGTGGTCCGGCTGCGGCACGATCTGTGGGAATTCGGCAGGCACCGGTTCCGGGTTGAGACCCGCGACTTGGACGGCAAGTCCATCGCCGATCCGGTGGAGGGGAGTCTCGAGGTCCGGGGCGTCGGCAACGCGACGGCCGTCTCCCATATCGTCTTCAATATCGCCCATGCGCGCTTCAAGGCTCCAGGCGTCGTAAGCTGGACGCTGTACATCGACGACGCGGAAGCCGCTACCATTCCGTTGTACTTGCGGAAAGGATAGGCGGGGGCGGAAGGAATGGAGGTCCTATGACACAGAGAGAACGTTTCCTGTCCGCGGCGCGCCGCGAGAAGCCCGATATACCGCCCGTCGCCCCGTACATGGGCAATTTCGGCGCATCGATCGCCGGCGTGCCGATCGGGGAATACAACACGGACGCGGCGAAGATGGCCGCCGCCCAGATCCGGGCCTGGGAGCTGCTCGGCCAGGACGTCGTCGTCGCGCAGTCGGACGCCTACTACATCGCCGAGGGCTTCGGCTGCTTGATCAGCCAGCCGCGCGACTCGACGCCCCATCTCGAGAAGCCCGCGGCCGCGACCTTGGAAGAGGCATGCCGATTGAAGGTTCCCGATCCGCGGACGGACGGCCGCATGCCGGTGTACGTCGAGGCCGTCAGGCGCCTGCGCGCGCATTTCGGGGAAAAGGTCGCCGTCCGGGGGACGGGCACCGGTCCGTTCTCGCTGGCAAGCTATCTGGTCGGCGGCACCGAGAATTTCCTGATGGAGATCGCGACAGCGGAGATGGAGGAAGACGCGGAAAAGGAAGCGATGCTGAAGACGGTCATGGAAATCTCCTCGGACGCGCTCATCGCGTTCCTCAAGGCGACGATCGAAGCCGGCTCGGACATCGCCCAGGCGGGCGATTCCTTGGCATCGCTCAGCATGATTTCTCCGTCGATCTATGAAAAGTACGTGTTCCCCTACGAGGTGAAGGTATTCGAAGCGATCAACCCGATCGTCCACGGGCGCGGAGGGGTTACGCTGCTGCACATCTGCGGCGATACCACGCGGATCCTGCCGCTCATGAGCCGGACGGGCGCGGATGTCCTCGAGGTCGATTCGCTTGTAGATATCGGGGCAGCCAAGAAGAAATTCGGCGATAGGGTGGCCTTCATGGGTAACATCGAGCCTTCGCGCGTGCTGTATCAGGGGACCCCCGAATCCGTGTACGGGGAGTGCGCCGCCTGCCTGCGCTCGGCCGATGCAGCGACAGGGGGCTTCATCCTCGGTTCCGGCTGCGAGGTGCCGCCGAACGCGCCGCTCGAGAACCTCAAGGCGATGGTGCGCGCCGCGCGCGACTTCGGCGCATGAAAAAGGCCGCGCCGGAAGCGGATGGTTTCCGGCGCGGCCCTGCAGCTCTCTGCGCCGGATTTCTCCGCCGCTCCTGCATCGCTTCTTAGACGCGGTCCCAGGCGAGCTTGAGGACGCGCTTCGCGTTCGCGACCACCAGATCGGGATCTTCGTCGCCGACGGGCTTCACCTCGAAGCTGACGATCGGGCGGTTCTGCTTGTTGAGGAAGCCGATCGAAAGCAGCACGCGCAGGTACTCGACCAGCTCGTCCACGTCGTTCTCTCCGTTGGGGAAGCCGAAGCGGGGGTGCATGTCGCCGTAGGCGGGCATGGCCGGATCCTTCATGACGCAGTTGCCCATGTGCGCGTGGATGATGTAGTCCTTGATCGGCACGAGGGATTCCTTGGGCGTTTCGTGGAGGAGCGGCAGGTGGCTGAGGTCCACCATGAGGCCGAAGTTGTCGTATTTCGCGCGCACTTCCGCCGCGTAGCGCTTGGCCAGCTCGACCGGTCCGATGATCGATTTCTTGTCGATGTCGTAGTCGAACACCTCGAGCGCGACCTTCATGCCGCCCTTCGACTTGGCGTACGCGCAGAGCTCGAGCGTGGATTCGACCAGGGCTTTGTAGGATTCTTCCTTGGTGGCTTCGGCGTATTTGCCGCTGAGGAACGCGAAGCCGGCGGCGCCGAGCTCATAGGCCTCGTCGATGCCCGCTTTCAGGTTGTCGACCGCGACGCGGCGGGCGGCGGGATCGAGGTCGTTGATGTTGTTGCCGGTCGTCAGGAGGCGCGGCTGGGCGCCGTAGGCGAGCGTCATGTGGGATGTGTCGAGCATCTTCTTCACGTTCTTGCGGACGGCCGGATCCTTGATCCAGGTGACTTCGACCGCCTCGAAGTAATCGTCGAGCGCGATTTTCTTGAAGGTCTCCTCGATGGGGCCCTCTCCCTTGATGACGGTGGGGTACGCCATGAAGTGGATGAGTCCCACTTTCATGTATTGGCTGATTGGTTCGTTCATTCTTTATTTCCTCCTGATTCGTCGGTGTCCCGGTCATCGTACCACTGATCGGCGCGCTTGGCAATCGGCCGGAGCGTCCGGCCCGATGCCCTGGAACTTTGTTATTTTCTGAGGAACGAGCGCTCGACGCTCTTGAGGTGCGTAAGCATCGCCTGGGCCGCGCCCTTATGGTCGCCCGCCTTGACGGCTTCGAGCACCGCCTCGTGCTCGCGGTGGAAATTCTCTTCCCTCCCGCGCACCTCGAGGCTCTTTTCCTTCATCGCCCGCCACATGTGCGTGGACATCTGTTCGGTGATGAGCGCGAGCGAGCGGTAGAGGCTGTCGTTGTGCGCACCCCGGGCGATCGCCAAATGCAGCTTGCGGTCGAGCTCGTATTCCCGTTTGCCGCCGCTCGTATCGGCCTTCAGCTCCGCAAGGGACGTTTCCATGTCCGCGATCTCGCCTTCGCTCGCGCGCTTGGCGGCCAGTCCGGCCATTTCCGGTTCGATCACCCGGCGGGCTTCGAGGAACTCGAAGGGATTGTCCGCGTTGACTTCCTCGCGGAACGCGAGCGGCAGCCGCGAGAGCGCGTCCGTGCGCACGAAGGTGCCGATGCCGTGCTTGACCTCGATCAGGCCGAGCGCCTCGAGCACGCTGAGCGCTTCGCGCAGCGTCTGCCGGCCGATGTTGAGCGTTTCCGACAGGGTGCGCTCGGCCGGGAGACGATCCCCCGGCTTGAGCACTCCCTGCTCGATGCGCGTGCTTATCTGGTCGACGATTTCCGCGTAGGTCTTCGTCTGCTTGACCGCGTTGAAGCGCTCCACTTACTTCTCGCCGCGCTTCTTGCGGGCGTCTTCGGCTTTGCGGGAGATCTTGTTCCAGACGCCCGAAAGCCCCATCGCCTTTTTCGCGGCGACGATCGTCTCTCGCGCGACTTCCCTCATCTTGAGCGTCCCCTCGTAGATGACCTCGTCGACGTAGCTCGGCTTCGCGGCGGCTTCTTCCCGACGTTCCCTTATGGGCCCGAGGAACGAATTGAGCGCGACGGCGAGCTTTTCCTTCACTTCCACGTCTCCGACCTTGCCGGTTCGGTAGCGCGCCTTCAGGTCTTCGATTTCGGCTTTGTTCTTGTTGAACGCGTCGTGGTACATGAAGACGGGATTCCCTTCGGGGGTTCCGGGGATGTCGGCGCGTACGCGGGCGGGATCGGTGTACATCGACATGACCTTCTTCGTGACCGTCTTCTCGTCGTCGGAGAGGTAGATGGCGTTCCCCAGGCTCTTGGACATCTTGGCCTGGCCGTCGGTGCCGACGAGGGTGGGCACCTCTCCGGACATGACGTCGGGGACGGGGAAGGTCTCCCCGTACATGAAGTTGAAGCGGCGGGCGATCTCCCGGGTAAGCTCGACGTGGGATTCGTTGTCCTTGCCGACCGGCACCAGGTGAGCGCGGGGCAGGAGGATGTCGGCCGCCTGCAGGACCGGGTAGTTCAGGAGGCCGAGGGGCATCTCGTCCAGGCGCGCGTTCTGAGCCATGTCCTTGAGGGAGGGAATGCGCTGGACGCGCGGCACGGTCACGAGGTTTCCGAAGATGAGGTTGAGCTCATAGGTCTCGTGCACGCCCGACTGGAGGAAGATGGTCGATCGGGAGGGATCGATCCCGCAGGCGACGTAGTCGAGCACCATCTCGCGGGCGTTGACCGCGATCTCTTCGATGTACTGCTTCTCGGGCTTCGTCGTAAGCATGTGGAGATCGGCGATGATGAAGAAGCACTCGTACTCGTCCTGCAGGCGGACGCGGTTGACGAGGGAGCCGACGTAATGGCCGAGATGGAGGCGGCCGGTCGGGCGGTCTCCGGTGAGGATTCGCTTTCTTTCCATGGTGCGGCCAGTCTACACCTCTTGGGCTCAGCGCGGCAATGCGGGAGGCGCGATCGGTATCCTGTTTCGCTTGACAATGAACGGAACCGCCTCCAAGCTGGGGTGACGTTATGGATAAAAAAGATGGGGAACGGCGAAATTGGGATAGCGAATACTCAAAAAGCGCGGAGGCGCTGCGGTCGATCGATCGCATGATCCTGCTTTCGTTCCAGGGCCTCTGCTCCATTTGTCTATCCGCGTTGTGCACCTTCGGCGGTACGGATTCGTTTCGCCGCTTCGGCGTTCAATGCGTAGCGATCGTCGTCTTAGTGCTTATTTCGTCGGTGCTGCTTTCCTCGAGCGCGAGGCGCACCCAGGCGTTCATAGTCTTCTACTTCCGCGTCGTTTTCCTCGTGATCGCGCGGCTTATAATCGGGGAAGAGGATGTAGCTTACGCGCTTCTTCTGCTCCTCCCTTTTTCCGCGGATGCCGTCTCTTCGTTCGGCTCCTCTCTCGGGCTCGCTTTTTCCGGCGGCATGACCCTTTTTTTCATCGCATACGATTTCGCGGCCCATTTTCATTCGGGAGTCGCCGTGCTCCTCTGTCGAGGAGCGCTCGAGGCCGGTCTGGTGCTTGCGCTCATCTATTACCACCGTCGTCTTGTCGTTTGCGGCGACCAGCTGATCAAGACGATCAACGACCGTTCGAATCTGACCCAGGCGATCGAGCGCTTGACGTCGGCGAATGAAGGCTACCAGCAGTACGCGGAGGAAGCTACCCGGCAGTCAGCCGAACGGGAGCGCAACCGCATCACCCGAGAGATCCACGACGTGGTCGGCTACGCGCTTATCAACGTCAAGATGCTTATGAACGTCGGAAAGCTGTATCTGTCGAAAAAAAGCGGGGACTTGTCGTCCGTGTTCGAATCAGCCGGCGCGCAGGTCGATTCCGCGCTGCAGGAAACACGCCAAATCCTCTACGCTCAACGATCCTTGCCCTCTCGGGCGCTTTCCGGACCTGCCGCGCTTGCCGCCCTCGTGAGGACGTTCCGCGAGGTCGCGGAAGTCGACGTCGAAATAAATTTCGGCAACGTGTCCGCGGCGCTCGACGCGCGAATCGATAAGGTGATCTTCCGTATGGTGCAGGAAGGTCTCGTCAACGCTTTCAAGCACGGGAACGCGGACAAAGTATTCATCCACTTGTGGCGGAGCGAGGACGAAGTGCTCGTGAACGTGCGGGACAACGGGACCGGCGCGGATAAAAGCGGCGACGGAATCGGTCTTTCGGGTATGCGCGAGCGCCTTGAGGAGCTTGGCGGCTCCCTCGACGCGCGGAAGGTCGCTGACGGGTATGTTCTCGCCGCGCGCATCCCGCTTTCGTCCGAAGCGGTCAGGGAGGCGCGCCGTGGGGCTTAGGATCATGATCGTGGATGATCAGCAGCTCTTCGCTTCCAGTCTGAAAATCGTGCTCGGATCGTACTGCGGGGATTTGATCTCCTCGATCGAGGTTGCGCACGACGGGACAGAGTGCCTCGAGCTGCTTGCGAAGTCCCTTCCCGACGTTATCCTGATGGATATCCGGATGCCGAAGCTCGACGGCGTTGAAACGACCCGGATCGTGCATGCGGAGCATCCTCAGATCCGCATCATGATGCTGACTACCTTCGACGACGACGCGTACGTCGCGAAGGCGCTCAACTCGGGCGCGACCGGCTACATTCTCAAGAACATCGAGCCGGATGAACTCATATCGTTCATCGGTTCGGTCGCCGCGGGGAATATCCAAGTGTCCTCATCGATAGGGTTCAGGCTCTTCGAAGATTCGATCGTGAATTGCGAGGACAAGAAGGAACTGGTCAAAAATCTCAAGGCCATCGAACTCATCCGCGATCGATTTCCCTCTCTGAAACGGCGGGAAGCCGAAGTGCTTTGCCTCATTCTGAAGGGGATGGAGAATTATCAAATATCGCAGAAGCTTTTCATCGCCGAGCAGACGGTCAAAAACTATACGAGCATGATTTATAAGATAATCGGGGTCGACAATCGGCTCCACGCTATCCGTCTTCTTTCCCACCTAGTCCAATGACCTGCGCTCGGCCGGCATAGGTACGCCGGTACTACCGCGAATGTGAGGGTAGTACCCTATGCCGTGCTGCCGCTTGGACATACCCTGTAAAGGTATCCGGTAAAGTTCCTGATGACATAAGGAGGAGAAGATGACGATGATGAAAAAGATGCTGGCCTGCGCGATCGCTTTGTCATGCTTCGCAACGGGCTCCGTATTCGCCGGCGGGCAGAAAGAATTGATCATCATGACTCGTGTGGGACCCGAGAACGACGCGATCAAAGCTCTCATTCCCGAGTACGAGAAAATGAGCGGAGTCACCGTGAAGGTCGACGAGACCGGAAAGGAAGGCTTCTACCAGCGGCAGACTACTCGGCTGATGGCGGGCGACAATCTCGACGTCGTGATGTATATGAGCGACTTCGGTCCTCTGTTCGCCGCTTCCAAGCTGCTGACGCCTCTCGATGCGTACCTCGCCAAACCGGAATCCAAGAGCGCCGACGCTGACATTGCGGATTTTTATCAGGCTACCGTGAATGCGTTCAAATACAAAGGGAGTACCTACGGTCTGCCGACCGATGTCAGCACCTGGCTCCTGTATTACAACAAGAAGTTCATACAGACGCCTCCGGCGACCTATGCTGAGATTCCCGAGCTTGCGATGAAGTGGACCAAATCGCATAATCCGGCCTCTCCCACTTCGTTCGGTACGGAGGAGCAGAGCAAGACCGGCAGCGAGACTCCGGTGAACGAGTGGCTCGAGATACTTTGGGCAATGGGGGGCGATTTGTTCGACTCGAACAATAAGCCTATATTCAACAATGAGATCGGAGTCGCCGCACTTACCTACAAGCTCGATCTGCTGAACAAGTACAAGGTTGTTCCCGACGATACGCCGGCAATGGACGCCGCAGCCGTTATCGAGGGATTCCGCCAGGAGAACGTCGCCTTCTACAGCCATTGGAATTCGAACGCCGTAGTCTTCGCGAATCCGAAAGCGTCGCCGCGGGTCGCCGAGACCCTGGGCGTTTCGCTTATTCCCGGCGTGGCGCAGAAAGACGGTTCGGTCAAGCGCGTGCCGATCACCCATGGCTGGGGAATGGGCATCCCCGCCTCTTCGAAGAAAAAGGATGAAGCTTTCAAGTTCATTCAATGGGTGACAGGCAAGTACGCAGGCCAGAAATACCTTGCGGCCGGCGGCACTCCCGCTCGGAAGTCGATTCTGAACAATCCGGCTAATCTCAATATCCGGCCGGAGCTCGGACTGGTCGGCCAGAGTCTCGATATCGCGAAGCCCAAGCCCGCCATCGTGGAATGGCCCCAGATCAGCGACATCCTCCAGCAGGCGCACGCCTCTGTGCTCGGCGAAGGGAAGCCCGTGAAGCCGGCCCTCGACGAAGCGGCTAACCGGATTACCGAACTCCTGAAGAAAGCCGGCTACTACAAGTAACGTCTTTTCGGGACGGTCCCGGATCCCGCCAAGGGGCCGTCCTCTATTACTCGAGACTATCAGCATCATTCGAACGGGAGTTGGCGATGAAAACGAAATCCGATTTTTTCGATAGGCATTTTCTGGGCACGCTTCTAGTTCCTGCCGCGGCCGTCATCCTGATGGTCATCATTTTCCCTCTGCTGTACTCGCTCGGTCTGAGCCTTTCCGACGCCACGCTGCTCAATTTTTTGGATCACCCGAATTTCGTAGGTCTTGAGAATTATTTCGCGGTAGTCGCCGACAGCCAATTCGCCAACGCTTTCCTCAAGAGCGTCGTCTTTTCCCTGTCGTCTGCGGCCTTGGAGATTTTCATCGGATTCCTGCTCGCCTTGTTCGTCTACGGCTCGATCATGCGGGGGCGGCTCATCCTGGTCCCCTGCCTGCTGGCTCCCCTTATGCTGACGCCCGCCGTAGTCGCGCTCATGTGGAAGGTCATGCTCGACTACCAGTTCGGCATCTTCAACTATTTCATGGAAGTGCTCGGACAGCACCCCTATCCGTGGCTCGGCAACAACGTGCTCGCCTTCCTCAGCATCGTGGTCGCCGATGTTTGGCAGCAGATTCCGTTCGTGTTTCTGATCATACTCGCCGGACTCGAATCCATGCCCCAACAGCCATTCGAAGCGGCGCGCGTCGACGGAGCGACTTCTTGGCAGATTCTCCGCTATCTGACTATCCCGTTCCTGCGCGGGCCGATCTTCGTCGCCTTCCTTTTCAGGCTCATCGATTCGTTTAAAATATTCGATAAGGTGAGCGTCCTCACGGGCGGCGGCCCGGGGACGGCGACCGAAACCCTCAATTTGTATATGTTCCGCATCGGATTCCAATATTTCGAATTCGGAAAGGCCGCAACCATCGGCCAGATCATCATTTTTGTCATCATGGCGCTGACCTGGTTCGTCTTCCGCGTCATGGATAGCGAGAACGCAGTGGAAGCGGATTGAGGAGCCTGCCGATGAGTCCGATGATGCGAATAATCTCCAAGAAACTTCCGCGGGCTTCGGCCAAGGCTGCTTTTGTCCTGTTCATCGTTGCGATCAGCCTCTTCCCGATCGCCTGGACGTTCCTGACCTCCATAAAGGAGCCGGTCGACCAGTTCGCAAAGCCTCCGCTCCTCATCTTCAACGCAACGGCTGAGAACTACGTGGCCGTGTTCACAAAGCAGCCGTTCCTCAAATACTTCCTGGATAGTACGATCATCGGCGTTTTCGCGACGCTGCTCATAATCTCATTCGGCTCGCTCGCGGCGTATAGCATCAGCAGATCCCGCAGGCGGGGAAAGGCGTTGGCGAAATCGATACTCATCCTGCGCATTCTGCCGCCGATGGCGATCGTCCTGCCGATGTTCATTCTTTTCAAGCAGCTGCGGCTTCTGGACAGCCATTTCGGGATGATAATCCTCTACGCGGCCTTTAATCTCCCCTTCGGAATCTGGCTCCTCATCGGTTTCTTCCAGGATCTTCCGAGGGAGCTGGAGGAAGCGGCCTTGGTCGATGGTTGCTCCAAATACCAGGCAATGTGGCGGATCATCTTTCCCCTCGCTAAACCTGGAATCGCGGCTTCGTCCATCTTATGCCTCATTCAATGTTGGAACGAGTATTTGTTTGCGCTTGTGCTCTGTTCATTCAACGTAAAAACATTGCCGCTTGGGGTAGCTCAGTTCGTTCAGGAGCACGAGATCCTCTGGGGGCAACTCACCGCGGCCGGAATCTGCATCATGCTGCCGATCTTCGTGTTCGGAATGTTCATTCAAAAGCACCTGGTCCGCGGGTTGACCACCGGCGCGATCAAGTAACGGGAGCCGCCGACATGGCATCTATTTTAGGAATGGGCTGCATCGCGTACGACATGCTCGCCGTGATAGAAGATTTGCCGAGCTGGGAACGGCTCGAATATATCAAGTCTTACGAAGTCCAGCAGGGCGGGATGGCGGCCACCGCCGCGGTCGCGGCGAGCGTTCTCGGCGCCGATGTCGAATTCATCGGCAGCGTCGGCGACGATGCAGAGGGCGAATTCCATGTGCGGAACTTCGGCCGCTACGGGGTTTCCTGCGATCGGCTGCGGGTCGTGAAGGGCGAGAAGAGTCCGTTCACCTTCGTGCTGGTGGAAAAGGGCAGCGGCAAGCGGATTTTCTTCCACTACAAGGGAGTCCAGGACCGGGATGAGTTGGACATCGAGGATAGCGATTTCAGGGGGGCAAGGTTCCTCCTGCTCGACGGCTTCTATTTCGGAACCGCCTTGCGCGCTGCGCGGAAGGCTAGGGCGGAGGGTGTCATCACCATCACGGATACGAGCATGCGCAATCGGGATCCGCGGCTGCCCGAGTACTTGGACCAAGTAGACTACCCGGTTTTGTCGGAAGTGTTCGCGACCGGCTATTCGGGGATTGCCGATCCGCTCGAGGCGGGGAAGCGGCTCCTGAAGCCGGGCAACCGCGCGCTGATCGTTACCCGCGGCGCGGAAGGTCTCCATATCATCACCGGCGAGGGCTGCGAATTCGTCGAAGCCTTTCCCGTAGCGGCGGTAGATACCACCGGTGCGGGCGACGTATTCCACGGAGCCTTCGCCTTCGGTCTTTGGAAAGGGTACGATCCCGCTCGCGCGGCGGTATTCGCGAGTGCGGTCTCGGCGCTCAAATGCACGAGGATGGGCGGACAATCGGGGATTCCGTCTTTCGCCGAGACTAAGGATTTCATCATCAAAAATCGCCCGGAATGCGGCGACTGGCTATAGGCCGAGGAGGGACTACCAATGGAATTGCTGCCGATGCTTTCGATCCTGGAGCTTGCCGGCGAGAGCGGCTACGCGCAAGGCGCGTTCAACGTTACCAGCCTGCAGCAGGTTCGGAAGGTTCTCGAGGTCCACGATGCGATGAGGTCTCCCGCTATTCTGCAGGTCGGGAACATCGCCCTCGGCTACCTCGGCGGCGCCGCGGACATGAACAAGTCCACCCTTGAAGAGCGTCGGCGCGGGGCCCTCAACGTCGTCTCGATGGTTCGTGCGTGCGGGGAGTCAGTCGACGTTCCGGCCGCCATCCACGCGGACCATGTCAAGGATATCGAGACCATCGATATCCTTTTGGAAAGCGGCTTCACGTCGGTCATGATCGACGGCTCATCGCTTCCTTTCGGCGACAACGTCGAGCTCACCAGGGAGGTCGTGAAGCGCGCGCACGCGATCGGAGTGACCGTCGAAGGGGAACTCGGCGTGCTGGCCGGTATGGAGGATGACGTTTTCTCGGACCGTTCCAGCTACACCAATCCGCTGGACGCGGTCGAATTTGTCGAGAAGACGGGAGTTGACTGCCTCGCTCTCGCCTACGGCACGAAGCACGGCGTCAAGAAAGGCAAGAACATCCATCTGCGCAAGGAGATCGTCATCGCCGCTCGGGAAAACCTCCGCCATCGAGGCCTATCGACCATCCTAGTGTCCCACGGCTCGTCGACTGTTCCAACCTATGTCCTCGAGGACTTCGATGCGCTCGGCGGTCGCTTGGGCGATGCCGGCGGGGTGCCGATCGATCAACTCCTGGAGGTCATCCGCTGCGGGATCGGAAAGATCAATATCGATACCGACCTGCGCCTCTGCGTTGCCCGCAATGTCCGGGAATATCTGTCGTCCCGGGAACATGCGGGTCTCAACGGCATCGAGCGCGAGGTATGGGGCCGTATGAGCGCCGCTCCGTCCGAAATCGATTTCAGGAGCTTCCTCGCTCCTCTGGAACGAAACCTGATCGACCGGAGCGTTCCGGTACCCGAAGATGCCCGTGAGATGCTCCTGCGGATGGAGAAGGGTATCGCCGAAATAGTGGGGACTCTACTGGTCCGTTTCGGTTCGGTTGGAAAGGCGAACCGTATCCCGAAACGCGGTCTCGAGGAATGCGCCGCGGCATATCGGAGTTCGTCAATCAAAAGGTGAACGGCGGTCGGCGGTCGGCCGATAATCGGAGTATGGATATACCGATGCGTTCGACCATTATCCTTGCGTTCCTTTGCCTTTTTGCGGCCGCCTCCGCCCAGTCGCCGGAGGACGGGGCGCTTTCCGTCGGTCCCTCCGATCTACGCATCGAGCAGCGCGTCGACGGCGGGTACCATCTGTTCATCAGAAAGAAGGCGGGTCTCGGCTCGGTGCTGCTGACCGAATCGACCAAGGATCCGACGGGCAAGGTCGACAACTACGCCTACCGGGCCGACGAGTGGGAAGCCACCAACGGGGATGAGCAACGCCTGATCGACGGGAAGCCGATTCCGAAGGAAAGCCGCATCTATTCGCTCATAGACTCGACGCCCGAGTCGGATGCCGAATTCGGCGCGGCCTTCCATATCCGCATCCCCTACGTCGTGCAGTGGGGCTATCCGTGGACGCGGAACGGGGAAACGTACGTCGTAGACGGCACGTACCTCAACATCCGCGCCTTCGCTCTGGCCTACGGCGATTACCGCGGCGCGTTCAAGGACAATCCGTTCGTGCTGCGCGTGGCTCAGAAACCGCTCGAGGGGCCGCCCGAAGGCAACTTCATGAAGGACACCGTCGACGCCTTCACCGAGATCGCGACGGCCGGCCGGGGGGAAGTCGTGTTCTCGACCGGGGCCGACGACGTCGTGCCGAAAATAAAGAAGATCCTCGACGACGCGAAAGGGAAGGCCGTCGATCTGGTGATCGCTCTGGATACGACATCGAGCATGAAAGACGATATCGATTCGGTCAGGCGCATGCTTATCCCTATGCTTACGGGAATCATCGCCGACTTCTCGAGGTTCCGAATCGGCATGGTGCTCTATAAGGATTATTTCGAAGAGTACATGACGAAGATCGTTAAGTTCACTGATGATTTCACGTCGTTCCAGAAAACGCTCAACGCGATCCGCGTTTCAGGGGGGCGGGACATACCCGAAGCGGTAAACGAGGCTCTCTACGCGGCCGCCACCGAATTCCCTTGGAGCGCGGAGGAACGCATCGTCATTCTCATCGGCGACGCCCCGCCGCACCCGCGTCAGCGGGGCGCGGTCTCCAAACGCATGGTCGACGATGCGGCCGAGGAGCGCGGGCTGCGGCTGAACGTGATCATTCTGCCGCAGTAGGCGGCCGCTGCCGACCGCTATTTCCCGAGCTCGATTTTCGCGAGTATCTTTTCTCCGAGAATCTTGTAGTGCGCCGGAAGCAGCGCGGCGTCGGCCGTCTTGTAGCGTTCGAGCAGCGTCTTGAATCCCGCCTTCGCTTCCTCGTAGCGCTTCTGCTTATAGCGGATGAAGGAAATTTCGTAGTCGGCGGCGCATTGGGCGGAAAGATCGTTCGGGAACCGATCCCGAAGCGCCTGGTAGAATTGCACGGCGGCTTCGTAGCGGCCGCGGTCGTAGTCGTCCTGGGCGCGCTGGATGAGTTCCGCGGGCGAGAGTCCGTCGTCGACGACGACTGGCGCCGATGCGCAGGACACAGCCGCGGCTCCGAGGACCGCGGCGAAGAAGGCGCTCTTGAGCGCAGATGCAGTTTTCGAAAATACGGACATATCCTTCCTTCCGAATAGGGTTTCGCGAACCGTCATTAAACCAACGGAGGTCCGCGAAGTTACCGCCGGCGACGATACTCTAGCCCATTTGGCTTGATCGCGCCAGCGGTCCCGTTCTTCAGAAGACGTACATCTCGTCTTTTACGGGCAGCGATTTCTTCAAATCGCGGATGAACTCTTTCGCTTCTCCCATGTCTTCGTACGAATCGCAGGAGGATATGCTGCGGCGGGCGACCGTGCAGTACTTATAGACCTTCTCTTCGCCGAGCTTTTTCTTCCATTTGCCCGCCGCGCAGCGGACGCGCAAGAAATATCGTTCGTCGCCTTCGGGGCTCGACGGAACGAGTTTGCAGTGTATGCAGTTGGCGCAGTACAGCTTGCCGGTCTGGCAGTCGTCCGTTTCTTCGGCTAGCTCGATTTCATCGATCGTTTCAACGCTACTCAACATGGGGAGCCCCCTTTTTCCGTATCGGCGGAATTTTATCACTGTCGAAGGTCGACGTCAAATCTTTGCATGTATAAATATGCCGTGTTGGAGGAATCCGTCAAGGTTTTTGGGTCTGGCGAAGGTTCGAAAACGCTAATTGGCCCGCAATCGGGTAGTTCCGACATAAATGTATTATTCATTATCCGTAAATAACATAATTGTAGCCGAATAGCGCTTCGCATTGCGGATGCGATATCGGCGGCTAGGGGCGGAAGGCTGAGAACGCAACTTGACAGTATTCGATATTTATGCAGAATCTCATGAATAACTCATTTCGGGAGGTCGTCATGAACGAATCCTTCGACAACGCGTACGGGCACCGGAATCCCGTCGGTCCCTTTCTCCCCACGTTTTCCCCCGCCGCATCCCCGCGTACTGCTCCCCGTCTCCGCCTCCGTCGTCGTTAATCCACTTCTTTTCTCATATCTGGCCGGTTCCTTTTTGGTCCGGGTCGTTTCATCCTTTCAGGAGGTCCTATGCTTACCGTAGGAATCATCGGCGCGAGCGGCTATGCCGGCGTTGAACTCGTCCGCATTCTCGCTCAGCATCCGCGCGTCGGCCGCTTCGTCCTTTCGTCGACCAGCTTCGAGGGCGGCATGATCGAATCGGTGTATCCCAATCTGCTCTCGCGGGTCTCAGGCGAGCTGGTCAAGCCCGAAGCCGTGGTAGCGCAGTCGGACGTCGTCTTCGCCGCGCTTCCGCACGGAGTGGGAGAACCCTTCGCCGCTCTCTGCATCGAAAAGAAGATACCGTTCATCGACCTGTCCGCTGATTTCCGCTTCGGGGACGACGAGGATACCTTCGCCGCCTGGTACGGGAAGAAATACGTGAAGCCGGAGCTGCGGCCCTTGTCGGTGTACGGTCTGCCGGAGCTCAACCGGGCGGCGATCAAGAAAGCCTCGATCGTCGGCAATCCCGGCTGCTATCCGACCGGCGCGTCCCTCGGCGCGTACCCCGCGCTCAAGCTCGGCTTGGCCGGATCGGGGACAATCATCATCGATTCCGCTTCGGGCGTGACCGGGGCGGGGCGTTCTCCCGCGCAGAATACGCACTACCCGGACTGCGCTGATTCTCTGGCGCCCTACAAGGTCGGCGGTCATCGGCATGTTCCCGAGATCGCCCGGAATTTCCAGGCGATGTCTGGGAAGAGCGTCCCCATGGTGTTCACTCCGCATCTGGCGCCGATGAACCGGGGTATCCTGAGCACGCTGTACATCCCGCTCGCGAAGCCTCTCGGAGCGGTGTCGGGCGCTCCGCGTCCCGCTTCCGCCGAGATCGAAGCGGCCGTGAAAGAAATCCACGCGAAGTACGCCGATTTCTATAAAGGAGAACCATTCGTTCGGGTGCTTCCCTACGGCCAGATCGCGACGACGCGGAACGTGCGGATGTCCAACTACTGCGACATCTCCATCCACTCGGATCAGACCGGCACCGTCTTGATAATCGTCACCGCGATCGACAATATGGTGAAGGGCGCCGCCGGCCAGGCGGTGCAGAACATGAACCTCGTTCTCGGCTTCGAAGAAACCGAGGGCTTGAACGCCATTCCGGCGGCGTTCTAGGAGCGTGCGGTGAAACGGATCGAAGGCGGCGTCTGCGCCCCTAAGGGTTTCCGGGCAAACGGCCTGTGGTGCGGCATCCGCAAGAAGAACGATAAGCGCGATCTCTCGCTCATCGTCTCCGACGCGCCCTGCGCCGCAGCGGGCATGTACACGAAGAACGTCGTCAAGGCCGCGAGCGTGCTGGTGACCCGCGAGCACCTGTCCGACGGCAACGCCCGGGCGGTCATCTGCAACTCGGGGAACGCGAACGCGTGCACCGGGGAAGCCGGCCTGGCCGTTGCGCGCCGGATGGCGGCGATCGCCGCCGAGAAGATCGGCTGCCTGCCGTCGGAGGTCGTCGTCGGCTCCACCGGAGTGATCGGCGTGCCGCTTCCTGTCGAGCCGGTGGAGCGCGCGATCGCGGAACTGGCGGCGGGGCTGAGCGCCGACGCGGCCGGACACGAGCGCGCCCTCGAGGCGATCATGACCACCGATACGCGGAAGAAGGAAATAGCCGTCGAATTCTCCATTGGAGGAAAAACGGTCAGGATCGGAGCGATGGCCAAAGGTGCCGGCATGATCCATCCGAACATGGGCACGATGCTGTCCTTCATCACCAGCGACGCGGCCATCGACGCTCCGCTGCTGGACAAGGCGCTCCGGCGCGCCGTGCGCCGTTCGTTCAACCGGGTGACGGTCGACGGCGACACGAGCACGAACGATACGGTCGTGGTGCTGGCCAACGGTCTTGCCGGCAACGCGCGCATCGGGGGGGAGGGCGCCGACTGGGACGCGTTCGCCGACGCGCTGGAGGCCGTCTGCGTCGACTTGGCGCGCAAGATCGCCAAGGACGGGGAGGGGGCGACCAAGCTGGTGACCTGCTCGATCTCCGGCGCTTCCGACGAGGATGCCGCCGAGACTCTGGCGAAGGCCGTCGTCGGCTCGAGCCTGGTGAAGGCCGCCTGCTTCGGCGCGGACGCCAACTGGGGCCGCATCCTCTGCGCGATGGGCTATTCCGGCGCCGCCTTCAAACCCGAGGGCGTCGACGTCAGCTTCCGCAGCGCCGCCGGCGAGCTGCAGGTCTGCGCGAAGGGCGCGTCCATGCCGTTCTCGGAGGAGGTCGCCAAGAAGGTGCTCAGCGCGGACGAGATCGAGATTCTGGTGTCGATGACGGACGGAACGGCGTCGGTTTCCGCGTGGGGCTGCGACCTCACCTACGACTACGTGAAGATCAACGGCGACTACAGGTCGTAAGAGAGAAGAATAGAGCAAGAAGAGAACGCAGATAAGCGCAGATGAACGCGAATAAAAGAAGAAAAAAAGGAAAGGCGGGAAGGGCTTCGAAAGGAAATTCATCCGTGTCCTTTGCCCTGTTTCTTTTAATCGCAGGGACGTCTTCTTCGTTCGTTCGCTGTAATGTGTTTTTATCTGCGTCGCGCGTCAGCGCGTATTCGCGTTCATCCGCGTTCTCTTATTTTTCTAATCATAAGGAGTTCAGGCATGAAAGGGCCGATTATCGCGAATAAGGACAGGGCTGCGGTGCTCGTGCAGGCGCTGCCGTACATACAGAATTTCATGGGGAAGACCATCGTCGTGAAATACGGCGGGAACGCCATGATCAACGAAGATCTGAAGTCCGCCGTCATCCAGGACGTAGCGCTGATGTCCTGCGTCGGCATCCGGGTCGTGCTGGTGCATGGCGGCGGTCCCGAGATCGACGCGATGCTTAAAAAGGTCGGCAAGGAAAGCAAGTTCGTCAACGGACTGCGCTACACCGACGAGGAGACGATGGAGATCGTCCAGATGGTCCTGAGCGGCAAGGTGAACAAAGATATCGTCGCGCTCGTGCAGCGGGCCGGCGGCAAGGCGCTCGGCCTCTGCGGCCTGGACGGCGGCCTGCTCAAGGGCGAGAAGGCCAAAAAAGGCGTCGATCTCGGCCTGGTCGGCGAAATCACGTCCGTGAATATCGATCCCCTGACCGAGGCCATGGACAAGGGCTACGTCCCGGTCGTCGCCACCGTCGCGCTCGGCGTGGGCGATGCGGAGGGAGAGGCCCTCAACGTGAACGCCGACACCGCCGCCGCCAAGATCGCCGCCGCCCTCGGCGCGGAGAAGATGGTGCTCATGACCGACGTAAGCGGCATCCTGCGGGACGTGCAGAATCCCGACTCTCTCATCAAGGAAGTGAAACGCCACGAACTCGACTCCCTGGTGAAGGATGGGATCGTGAGCAAGGGCATGATCCCCAAGACCGAATGTTGCCGTACCGCCCTCGAGGGGGGGGTGAAAAAGGCGCATATCATCGACGGGCGGGTCCCCCACGCCCTCCTGGTGGAGTTGTTCACCGACGAGGGCATCGGGACGATGATCGAGTAAGCTGCGGAACCCCCTTCGGGTCTCCGCTTACTCTCGCAGAAACGCGCTGTGCGCATTTCTGCACGCTCAACAGGGACGAAAAAGCTGAAGCATTTTCGTCCTATACCCGCTTTGAGGAGAAAGAAATGAACGATCCGATGATGAATACCTACCACCGGCTGCCGGCGGAGTTCTGCGAGGGCTCCGGGGTGCGGGTGAAGGACGTAAACGGTAAGTGGTATCTGGATTTCACCGCGGGGATCGCGGTGAACAGCCTCGGGCATGGGCATCCGGCGCTCGTGAAGGCGATCGGCGAGCAGGCCGCGAAGCTCGTGCACGTGTCGAACTACTTCAAGAGCGATACCGCCCAGGCGTTCGCCGCCGAGCTCGTGGCGGCGTGCTCCAAAGTCGGCATGAAGAACGTGTTCCTCGGCAATTCCGGCGCGGAGGCCAACGAGGGCGCGATCAAGATCGCCCGGAAATACTCGCTCAAGAAATACGGTCCGGGGCGGCACCGGATCGCCACGCTGAAGGGGTCTTTCCACGGACGGACGATCACAACGCTGTCGGCGACCGGCCAGGACCGGTTCCATACCGATTTCGGCCCCTTCACCGAGGGCTTCCTCTACATCCCAGCGAACGACATCGCGGCGCTTGAAAAAGCGCTCGACGGCACGGTCTGCGGCCTTCTGATGGAACCCATCCAGGGCGAGAGCGGCATCAGGCCGCTCGACGCCGAGTACGTGAAGGCCGCCGCGAAGCTCTGCGCCGAGAAGGACGTGCTCTTGATGTTCGACGAAGTCCAGTCGGGCGTCGGCCGGACCGGCACGTTCCTGGCGAGCGAGCAGTTCGGCGTGCAGGCGGACGTGGTGACGCTGGCCAAGGGCCTGTGCGGCGGCGTGCCGGTCGGCGCGGTGCTCGCGGGCGGCAAATGCATGGAGACGCTGGGCGTCGGCGACCACGGCAGCACTTTCGGCGGCAATTCGCTGTCCTCGGCTGCCGGTCGGGCCGTGCTCTCCATCGTGGCCAAGCCGGAATTCCTGGCGGAAATCGCTAGGAAAGGCGAACTCATCAAGGCTACGATCGCCGGCTGGAAGCATCCGCAGGTGAAGGAGATCCGGGGCAAGGGCTTAATGATCGGCGTCGATATCGAAGCGGACGCTTGGCCGGTGCTGGAGACGGCGCTGTCGAAGGGCCTGCTGATGCTTTCGGCGGGGCCGAAGACCCTGCGCTTCCTGCCGCCGTACATCATCAGCGACGCCGAGATCGCCGAAGGCCTGGCTATTCTGAAATCGGTCCTTGATGGGGCCGGGAAGTAAAGAACGAAGAGGAAGTGAACGCAAATGAGCGCAGATTAACGCGGATAAGGAAAGAGAATGAGAATGAGCGAAGAGTTCGGTCTTTCTCCTTTCTTCATCCGCGCCGCGCTTCAGCGCGATCCGCGTTCATCTGCGTTCGATTCTAATCTTAGGGATTCATAGAGGAGATAGATCATGAAGAAGAAGATAGTATTAGCGTATTCGGGCGGGTTGGACACGACGGTCATCATCCCCTGGCTCAAGGAAAACTACGACTGCGACATCGTCGCCGTGTGCGTCGACGTCGGACAGGAAGCCGACTGGAAGACCATCAAGCAGCGCGCGCTCGACACCGGCGCCCTGTCCTGCTACGTCGCCGACGTCAAGAAAGAATACGTCGAGGAATACGTCTGGCCGGCCCTCAAGGCCAACGCCATCTACGAGGACAAGTACCTTCTGGGCACCTCCACCGCCCGGCCCCTGATCGCCAAGGTTCTGGTCGATTACGCCCGCAAAGAGAATGCGGTCGCCATCGCCCACGGCGCGACCGGCAAGGGCAACGACCAGGTCCGCTTCGACCTCGGCGTGCTCGCGCTCGCTCCGGACCTCGAGATCATCGCGCCCTGGCGCACCTGGGACCTCAAGAGCCGCGAGGACGAAATAGCCTACCTCGAGAAGCGGAACATCCCCGTGCCCATGAAGAAGAGCGACTCCTACAGCCGCGACGACAATCTCTGGCACATCTCGCACGAGGGCCTCGACCTCGAGGATCCCGCCAACGAGCCTACGCTCGAGGGCATGCTGAAGATGACGACGGCGCCCGAGAAGGCTCCGGATACGGCCGAATACGTCGAGGTCGAGTTCGAGGCGGGGCTCCCCGTCGCGGTCAACGGCAAGAAGATGGACGGCGTGTCGCTCATCTACGAACTGAACAAGATCGGCGGCAAGCACGGCGTCGGCCTGGTCGACCTAGTCGAGAACCGCGTCGTCGGCATGAAGAGCCGCGGCGTGTACGAGACCCCCGGCGGCGCGATCCTCTACTACGCGCATTCCGAGCTCGAGCACCTGTGCCTGGACCGCCAGACCTACGTCTACAAGCAGGGCGCTTCCCAGAAGATGGCCGAGCTCATCTACGGCGGTCTCTGGTTCACCCCTCTGCGCGAGGCGATTTCCGCGTTCGTCGACTCGACCCAGAAGAACGTCACCGGCACGGTGCGCCTGAAGCTCTTCAAGGGCTCGATCACGGCCGCGGGCGCGAAATCCCCGTATTCGCTGTACAATACGTCGATCGCGAGCTTCGAGACCGGCGAGCTGTACAACCACGCCGATGCGAAGGGCTTCATCCGCCTGTACGGACTTCCCGTCCTCGTCCGCGCCCTCATGGAGCAGGGCCTGAAGGGAAAGAAGTAAAAAGAATCGGAAGAGAACGCGGATGAGCGCAGATCGCGCGAGCGCGCGACGCAGATGAGCAAGGCTGAAGAATCTGAATATGAGGGGGTCCGGAATTTAAATTCCGGACCCTTTTTCGATAGCTCTCGGTTTCAGCACGCTGCGTTTTTTTGCCGAGAAGAGTAGACCAACTGCGCGCTTGCGCGTGCGGCGTCATCTGCGTTAATCTGCGTTCTATTCTTTGTGTTCTGCTTTTTGGAGATAGTCTATGGCGCAGGTGTTGTGGTCGGGCAGGTTGGAAGCGAAGCCGGAGGCGGAAGCCTTCGATTTCGAGTCATCGATTTCAGTTGACGCGCGGCTCGCGCTCGACGATGTCCGGGGCAGCCGCGCGCACGCGGCCATGCTGGGCTCGCGCGGCATCATCCCCGCCGAGGCCGCGGCGAAGCTCGACGAGGCGCTCGCAGCGATCTCGGCGGAGCTCGAATCCGGCGCGCTGGCGATCGATACGAACGTCGAGGACGTGCATTCCTTTATCGAGGGGGTCCTGACCGAGCGTCTCGGCGACCTCGGCCGCATGGTCCATGCCGGCCGCAGCCGCAACGACCAGGTGGCCCTGGACGTGCGCCTGTACCTGAAGCGCGTCGTCCCCGAATTGGCCGGAGAGGTCCGCTCACTGATTTCCGCGCTGCTCGACCGCGCCGAGGAGCACGCCGAAAGCGTGATGCCCGGCTATACGCACCTCCAGCGCGCCCAGCCGGTCACGCTCGGCCATCATTTGGTTGCCTGGTGCACGGGGCTCGACCGCGACGCGGGCCGGCTTTCCGACGCCGTGCGCCGCCTGGACGAATGCCCTCTCGGCGCCGGCGCATTGGCCGGATCAGGCCTTCCTCTGGACCGCGCGGCGACCGCCGCAGCCCTCGGCTTCCCCCGTCCGACGCTCAACTCGATGGATTCGGTCGCCGACCGCGACTTCGCCGCGGAATTGTCGGCCGCGTGCGCGATCCTCATGACCCACTTGTCCCGCTTCAGCGAGGACGTCGTCATCTGGGCCACCGAGGAGTTCGGCTTCATCGATTTAGCCGAGCAGTGGAGCACCGGCTCCTCGATCATGCCGCAGAAGAAGAATCCGGACTTCGCCGAGCTCGTGCGCGGCAAGTCGGCGCGGGCGATCGGCGATTTGGTGACCCTGCTTACGCTCATGAAAGGCCTCCCCTACGCCTACGACCGGGATCTGCAGGAGGACAAGGAAGCGCTCTTCGATTCTTTGGACACCGCGCGCGCCTGCGTGCGCATGTTCCGCGGGATGATGGCTTCCGCGCGCTTCCGCAGAGACCGCATGGAAGCGGCCTGCGTGGGTGGCTTTCTCGAGGCGACGGACGTGGCCGAATACCTGGTGCGCAAGGGCCTGCCGTTCCGCAAAGCACACGAAGTCGCGGCGCTCATCGTCCGCGACTGCATCGCCGACGGGCAGAAGATCGTCGCCGACCGCACGCTCGCCCAGCTGAAGGTCCGATCGGAGCTGTTCGAGGCCGACCTCTTCAGCGCGATAACGCCGGCCGCGTGCGCGGCGGCGCGCTCCCTGCCCGGCGGTCCCTCTCCGAGCGCTGTGCGGGCGCAGATCGCCGAATTGCGCGGCAGGCTGAAGGGGTAGAACTCGGCTCGGTGCCGGCTCGGAGGCTCGGCAGCGAGCCTATCTCAATAGCGGCTCGGCGGAGCGCAGGAGCCGCGGTCGACCAGTTCCTGGTTCACCTTGAGCACGTAGAGCTTTTCCTTCGCGTGCTTGATCCGGTTCACCAGGAGTTCCCCGGTCGTCGTGCCGATGAGGTCTGTATTGATCCTCATGGTCGTAATTCCCGGGACATAGGGCTTCGAATAATCGAGGACGTCCCCGGGGGCGATGATCGAGACATCGCGGGGAACCGAGAGCCCCAGTTCGTCGAGCGCCACCTTCACCCGCAGCGCGAGTTCGTCGTCGAGCACGAAAAGTCCCGTGGGCGGACGGTCCCGGCCGAAGAGCTCCGACATCCTCCGGCGCAGGACATCCATGTTTCCGTTGTCGGCGTCCACCCGCATCGACGGATCGAATTCGAGGCCGGACGCGTTGACCGCCTTCATGAACCCGATATAGCGATCCTGCGTCAGCGCTTCCAGGTCGAAGCGGTCGCAGCCTATGTACGCGATTCGCCGGTGCCCGAGGTCGATAAGGTGCTTGGTTCCTTCGTAGGCGCCGTGGAAATCGTCTGAACAGACGCTGTAATACTTGTCCTGGTGTTTGTTGTTCATGACGACGACGATGGGGATATCGTGGTCCTCGAGCCTTATGAACGCGTTGATGTTTCCGTAGTGGAGGGCCGCGACCGCTTCGACCCGCGCTTCGAGCACTTTCCTCAATATCTCCTCGTCGCTCGAAGCCTGCGATATCGGAATAAGCACGACGTCGAAGCCGTCCTCCCGGACCCGCTTCTCGAGACTTTCGATGATCGGCCTGATGAAGCCGAACAGGTAGCTGAAGGATGCGTCGATGACGAACAGGAGCCCGAGATTCTTGCTCGGGGAGTCCTCTCGCGCGGCATCCTTGCGCGTCCGCTCGTAGCCGAGCTTTTCAGCTGTTTGCCGGACGAGGTCCCGCGTCTCCGTCGATATATTGCCTTTATTGCCGAGGACGAGCGATACGGTGGTCGGCGAAACGCCGCTTTGCTGCGCGATATCTCGTAGAGTTGGTTTCATTTTAGTAAATATTTACTCCCATCGTTCTGCATGATACGGTTTAGGTCCTAATAATGCAAGTGAAAACGCCATATATCATGAAATGGTTCATAAAAGATAGTATGTAAGTAAATATTTACTACATTGTTAGTGAAAATGTTACAATATTTAGTTGACGTATCACTAGGTCATGGTATACTTGCCCCAAGGAGAAAGGCCATGGTTCGTCACGGGGAAGTGATCGCGGTGAAGAGCGAATGCATCGACGCCTACATCGAATACCATCGCGCGGTCTGGCCTGAAGTGGCCGGAAAGATAGCGGAATGCAATATCCGCAATTATTCCATCTACCTCCACGACGGTCTCCTGTTCGCCTATTACGAATACATCGGCGACGATTTCGATGCCGATATGGCGAAGATGGCCGCCGATCCGAAGACGCAGGAATGGTGGGCGACCGTGAAGCCCTTCCAGAGGCCGCTGGATTCACGCAGGGAAGGAGAGTGGTGGGCCTCCATGCGCGAGGTGTTCCACCAAGATTGAACGGCATATCCGGGCATCCGCCGCGCGCTGGGGCGCGGAATCGATAGTTGATCGGGAAGAAGGAGGAATGTCATGAAGAAATCGTACGCCAAAGCCGCATTCTCCGCGGCCGTGCTGCTGCTCGCTTCGGCGAGCGGTGTTTTCGCCGCCGGCTCCAAGGACAGCGCGAAAAAGGTCGAGATCGGCGCGGTCCTGCTGGACACCAAGCACGAATGGTTCGCCGAGGTCATCGAGGGCATGAAGAAGGCCGGAGCCGACTTGGGCGCGCAGGTCAAGATCCTCAGCTCGGATTCCGACGTCGCCAAAGAATCATCCACCATCGACAACCTGATCGCGCAGCAGGTGAGCGCCATCTCCATTTCGCCGCAGAGCGACCAGGCTTCGGTTCCCGCCTTCGAGCGCGCCGTGAAAGCCGGCATTCCCGTGGTCACCTGGAACTCAAAGGTCAATTCCGCCCAGTCCAAGTACTTCGTCGGCGTCAACAACTACGATCTGGGAAAGGGCACCGGAGCGTTCGCCGTCGACTACATCAAGAACAAGATGGGGGGCAAAGCCAAAGTCGCCGTGCTGGGAACCTCCAAGTATTCGGTCGGCATCGACCGCGTGAAGGGCTTCATGGACCAGATGAAGGCGCTCCCCGGCGTCGAGATCGTCGCCCAGCAGGACGCCGAATACAAGGAACTGGGCCTGTCGGTCACCGAAAGCATCCTCGAGGCGCACCCCGACACTCAGATCGTCTGGTGCTGGAACCAGGGCGCGCTTCTGGGTTCCCTCGCGGCGCTCAAGGCGAAGCCGAACAATAAGGTCCTACTCATGGGCACCGACATGAGCATCGACCTGGCGCGAGCGATGCTCGAGCCGAACTCCTTCCTGCTCGCCGTCACCACCCAGCAGCCCTTCGAGATCGGCTATACGTCAATCAAGAACGCCTACGAGCTGGCCACCGCCGGCAAGACCCAGACCGAAGTCCTGGTTCCTCTGAAGACTTACACGCTCACCAACGCCTCCGAAATACAAAAATACCTGGACGACCGGAAGAATCTCATCAAGTAATCCTCCGGCGGCCGCGTCTTTCTACCGGGGCGGCCGCTTTCATTCTAATCACGTCGAGGAAACGGCATGGAAACGATCCTTTCGCTCTCCGGCATCAGCAAGACATTCGGCGGCATCCGCGCGCTCAGCGACGCCGAATTCAGCCTGGCCGCGGGGGAGATCCACGCGCTGGTGGGCGCCAACGGAGCCGGGAAGAGTACGCTCATCAAAATTCTGACCGGGGCCCACCGCCCCGACGGGGATTGCGCCTCGATCGAACTGTTCGGGAAACGCGTCTCCATCGACAATCCCGCCCACGCGAGGGAGCTCGGCGTGAGTGCGGTCTACCAGGAATTCAGCCTGATCAACACGCTCTCCGTCGCGGAGAATATGTACCTGGGTAAGCTGCCGAAGAAGGGGCCGGTCGTCGACAAGAAAACGATGACCGGCAAGGCGCGCGAATATCTGGCCAAGCTCGAATCCGACATCGATCCGGCCGCGCTCGTTTCATCCTTGAGCGTCGCGCAGAAGCAGATGGTCGAGATCGCCAAGGCGCTGTCCAACGATTCGCGCCTCCTGATCCTGGACGAACCGACCGCATCCCTTTCCGCGAGCGAGGTGGAGCATCTGTTCCGCAACCTCAAGCGCCTGCGGGAGCAGGGGATCGGCATCATCTACGTATCGCATCGCCTCGAGGAGCTTCCCGTGCTCGTCGACCGGGTGACCGTCTTCCGCGACGGCCGCCATATCGTCACCCTGCCCATCGCGGAAGCCCCCAAGCCGGTCATCATCCGACACATGGTAGGCCGCGAGGTTCAGAGCAACCGGCGTCCTCCGCGAGCCGGAGCGGAAGAGCTGCTGCGGGCGGAATGCCTGTCCGGGCCGACCGGCTTCGAGGGCGTCAGCTTCAGCCTGAAGAAAGGCGAGATCCTCGGCTTCGCGGGGCTAGCCGGCGCGGGGCGGACGGAGACCGCGCGGGCCATGTTCGGGGTCGACAAGCTCAGCTCCGGGAAGGTCTTCATCGAGGGCGAGGAGGTCTCCATCAAATGCCCGCGCGACGCGATTTCCCATGGAATAGCCTTCATCACCGAGGACCGCAAGGAGGAAGGCCTCGTGCTCGGCCTCAGCATCCTCGAAAACCTGACCATGGCCATCTTCCGCCGCCTCTCCCGCTTCGGGGTGATCGGCTCGCGGGCCGACAAGGACGAGGCCGGCTCCTCGATCCAGCGCATGGGGATCAAATGCGCGTCCGCTTCGCAGAAAGTGCGCGCCCTCTCCGGAGGCAACCAGCAGAAGGTGGTCATCGGCAAATGGCTCGCGACCGCCCCGTCCATCCTGATCATGGACGAGCCGACCCGCGGCATCGATGTCGGCTCGAAGAGCCAAATCTACGACGTCATACACGCGCTCGCCGACGAAGGGAAGGGGATCATCCTCATCTCCTCCGAAATACCCGAAATCCTCGAGCTGTCCGACCGCGTCATCGTGTTCGCGGGCGGCAAGCCCACCGCCGAACTCGATCCGGTCAAGACGAACCAGGACGAGATCCTCCACTACGCGACCGCCCACGGCGTTAGCGCTTAAGCAAGGAGCCATCGATATGGAAAGCACTACCGGAACCGCGGCGGCCGCCTGCGCCGACGTTAGAAAACCCAAGCTCGACGCGAAGGCCCTGCTCCTGAAGTATTCCTTCGTCATCGTGTTCGTCCTCCTCATTCTCTACCTGGCTTTCTCGACGTCCAAATTCCTGACGGTCTCCAACATCGTCAACGTGTTCCGCCAGGTATCCAACCAGGGAATCATCGCCGTCGGCATGACGATGATCCTCATCATGGGGCAGATCGACCTGAGCGTCGGCTCGCTGGTCGCCTTCGCCGCCGTCATGAACGCGATTCTGCTGAAGGCCGGCTTGCCGATCCCCCTCGCGATCCCTGCGACGCTCGGGGTGAGCTGCCTCTGGGGGTTCCTGAACGGCTTCGTGACCGCGCGTTTCAGGCTCCACGCGTTCCTGGTGACGATGGCCACCCAGACGCTCATCCGGGGCATGACCTACACGATGACCGGCGGCTATCCGGTCGGCGGGCTGCCGCAGAGCTTCTTCGGCTTCGGGAGCGGCACCATCGGCGTCGTTCCACTGCCGGTCGTCTATATGCTGGTCATCTTCGCCGTCGGCGCCTTCATCCTGTCCTCCACTACCTTCGGCCGCGCGGTCTACGCGATCGGCGGCAACGAGGACGCCGCCCGGCTCTCGGGCATCGGTGTGGAGAAGGTGAAGATCGGCGTATTCCTGGTGAGCGCCCTGGTGTCTGCGATCTCGGGCCTCGTCCTTTCCTCCCGACTCATGGCCGGCTCGCCCGAGATCGGCATCGGCTGGGAGCTGGACATCGTCGCCGCGGTCATCATCGGCGGCACGAATATGCTCGGCGGCGAAGGGAAGCTCTCCGGAACGCTCCTGGGAGTCCTGTTCATCGGCGTGCTCTCCAACGGCATGATCCTCTTGGACGTCACCCCGTACATGCAGCAGGTCGTCCGGGGTCTCGTGATCCTCGGCGCCGTCATCCTCAACAGCCTGCAGGAAAAGCGCTAGGAGATTCCCGATGGACCACAAGGAACGTTTCCTCCGCACGATCGAACGAAAGCCCGTAGACCGCCCGGCCACCTGGATCGGGGAGCCCGTGCACGACGCGATCCCCGCGCTGCTCAAGCATTTCGGCGCTTCCTCTTTCGCGGACCTCAAGCGCAGGGTCGGCGACGACGTCTACCACGTGAACGTGCCCTACGAGTCCCCAACGAGCAGCCACGTCGCCGCCGCCTTCGACTTCGCGAAGAAAGACGTCAACCGGAACTACGAGGAGCGCACCCTGACCGCGCCGGGCTTCTTCGAGGACTACGAGGATCCCGCGGGAGTTTCCGACTTCCCCTGGCCCGATCCGTCAAAGCACATAGACCCCGCCGCCTGCCGCGCGGTCGTCGACGAAGTCCCGGCGGACGCGGCGTCCCTGGTGCTCGCCTGGTCGGCCCACTTCCAGGACGCCTGCGCCGCCTTCGGCATGGAAACCGCGCTCGTGAAGATGATGACGGAGCCGGAGATGTTCAAGGCGGTCATCGACCGGATCATCGAGTTCTACCTCCAGGCGAACGAGATCTTCTACGAGGCGACCAAGGGCAAGCTGACTGCGGTACTCATCGGCAACGATTTCGGCAGCCAGCAGAACCTGATGCTGTCTCCCGACCTCATCCGCGACCTCGTGTTCCCGGGCACGAAGCAGCTGATCGACCAGGCTCATTCCTACGGACTGAAGGTGATCCACCATTCCTGCGGGTCGATCTACGGCATCATTCCCGACCTTATCGAGCTCGGCGCCGACGCCATCCACCCGATCCAGGCGCTCGCTCACAATATGGAAGCCGACCGGCTCGCGCGCGAGTTCGGCGGCAAGGCTTCCTTCTGCGGGGGCGTTGACGCGCAGAACCTGCTGGTCAACGGGAAGTCCTCAGAGGTAGCCGCCGAAGTCGAGCGCCTGAAGGCCCTCTTCCCGACGGGACTCGTCGTCAGCCCGAGCCACGAAGCGATCCTTGCCGACATTCCGCCCGAAAACGTGGAGGCCATCTTCAGGGCGGTCGGCGCGTTCTAGCCCGGAAAGCACCGCGCCGCTAGGCGACGCGGAGCCTTCCGCGGTACACTGCGACCGGCATGCAGCTCATACTGTCCTTCGCCGCGTCCTTCACGGTCCTGACGGTCACTTCGCCGTACCTTGCCGTCCTCGTACGAGGGCTCGGCTACGGACCGCGCATGGTCGGACTTTTTCTCGGCGTCTTCGAGATAGCCGGCATCGCCGGCCCCTTCCTGCTCGGCTGGGTGTCCGAAAAGACCGGCCGCTACCGGCCCGCTCTCGCGCTTTCCTATCTGTTCACGCTGCTGCCGATCTGGCCTCTGATCGGCGTGCGTCATCCGGCGGCCGCTCTCGCGTCCTTGATCGTGCTCGCGATCGGCGTCAAATCGATCGTTCCCGTCGTGGATACCGCCGCGACCGTCGCGCTCGGCTCCCGCGGCAATTACGGCCTGTACCGTTCGGCCGGATCGCTCAGCTTCGTCCTGCTCGCCCTCTTTTTCCAGTGGCAGCCCTTCCTGCCGCTTTCGTCTCCCGTCTCCATCGCGGTATGGCTCGCGGCGACCACCCTGTTCGCCGTCTGCTTCGTGCCCGCGCTGCCCGACCGCCGGCCCGCCGATTCCGCGGCCGGAGCCCAGGCCGACAAAAGCGACCGGCCTTCCGCGCGCAGTTTCGTCGACGGACCTTTTCTGATCGGCCTGGGCATGATCGCTCTCAGCAGGCTTTCGATGACGCCCATCAACACCTTTCTGTCCCTGTTCATCGTTGAGGAGCTGCAGTGGAACGCGGTGGCCGTCATGTGGGCGCTCGCCGCGGTCGTCGAGATCCCGGTGATGATCTTCTCTTCCCGGCTGATAGCCCGCTTCGGATCGCCCTTCCTGCTCGCCGTCGCTTCCTCGGCGGTGGTGCTGCGCCTGCTCCTGTACGCAGTATTCCCCAATCCGACGGGCGTCGCGCTCGGCCAGCTGCTCCATTCGCTCTGTTTTGGTCTTTTCCACCCGGCGGCGGTCAGCTTCATCTCGACGCGCGTGCCGCCCGAGCGCCGCGCGACGGGCATGGCGATGTATCTTTCGCTCGGTTCAGGCCTCCCGACCTTCATCGGCAGCTCGCTCGGCGGCGTCGTCGTCGCTGAGGCGGGCTACCGCGCGCTGTTCGCTTCGTTCAGCCTGTTCGCCGCGGCGAGCGTGGTCATTTATTTCTTCAACCGCAAGACTTTGGCGACGCCTTCGCATTCGTGGTGAGAAAGCTCTGCAATTCCGACTGAAATAGCTTACACTTTATTGAAGCAGCATGTTCTCGTATTTACCTCGGCAGCGCATGAGAGGTCAGATAGGTGGAACAAAACAAGAAAAATACCGTGCTGGCGATTTTCCTCTCAATCTTCGCTCTCGCAGGCGTCGCGGGGCAACAGATGAACTCGCGCCCCGTGCTCTGGCTGGGGCCGATCGTCGATCTTTCCGGCAAGAAGGACGGCGATCTGCCGCTCGGTCCCGTGGCGTTCACGATGCTGCAGACCCGCATACAGTCCAGCCAGGTATTCAAGCTCGGCTCGACGTCTCCCATCGAGCTTGCGCAAATCAAGAACGTTTCCGACAAGGGAGCCTTCTATTTGGAAGGGACTATCTACCGGGTGTCCGGAGAGATTCAGCTCGATCTCCGCGCGCTTTCCGTTCCCGACGCGGTTGTCGTGTACAGCGATTTCTTCACCATCAACGGCGAAGGCTTCCTGCGCAAAGCGCTCAACAAGACGGTGGAGGTGCTCGGCGAGCAGCTGTTCCGCGATGTCTTGGGCAGGCTCGAGCTTGCTACGAGCGTCGGCGGAGCGGATGTGTACCTGGACGGCATTTATTTCGGGAAGACGGATGACGACGGGCGGATCCGCATCCCGCAGCTGTATCCCGGCACCTACAACCTGCGGGTCCTCGCCGAAGGCTACCGGGAATATCTCGAATCGCTCTCCATCAGCCCCCGGCGCGTCGCGCTGGTCAACGCCGCCCTGCAGGAAGAGCCGGGCAGTCTCCTGGTCCAGTCGTCGCCGGACGGAGCCTCCGTCGTATTGGACGGCGTGGAAGTCGGTTCGACTCCGCTCGAAATACCCCAGATAGATACCGGCGAACATAATCTTGCGCTGCGCAAAGCCGACTACACCGAATACAGCCAAAAGATTTCCGTGCGGTCCCGGGAGCAGCGCCGCATCCAGGCCGAGCTTTCCATCCTGCCGGGCTCCGTGCGCATAGTAACGGAGCCGAAGGGCGCGTCGGTCGCATTGGCCGGCAAAAGCGTCGGCGTCACGCCGCTGACGCAATACGAGCTGGCACCCGGCAAATACATCTTCGATCTGCATTTCCCGTCCTACCGGGACGCGGCGCTTCCGGTGGAAATCAAGGCCGGAGCGCAGACCTCCTGTGAAGCGACGCTTTACCCCAAGACGGCCCGCGTGAATATCGATACCCAGCCTCAAGGGGTCTTGGTCTCGATACAGGAGAACGGCGGCAAGATTCCGCTCGGGGAAACGCCGATACGGGACAAGGAAGTGAGATTGGGACGGATAGAGCTCATTTTCGAAAAGGAAGAATATTATCCGGCGACCAAGGTTTTGACGATTTCGAATGAGCAGCCCATCGCTTTGGAGCAGGATCT
>QKCO01000138.1 GCA_003245635.1 Treponema sp. | reverse complement strand
TAATAATTTATATCTAGACAAATAATTATACATGATTTATTATTTATAACAAATTATCGATAACACGTTCTTCGATGCATCTGACGAAACTAGAAATACGGCATCAGCGCATCGATGGCATGAGGAGAGGGGGAAAAATGCGAAAGAAGTTGATCGGCGCGATCTTCGCAGCGCTCGCGGTCGGAATCGCCGCGTACGCTCAAGATTCCGGCATCCTGGTGAAGAACGCGTTCAAGTTCATGCACGTGAACGGGCACGAGGAAGAAGAGGAGATGACCGCGTTCGTCCTGTTCGAGTACGAACAGCTCAAGAGCGTGAAGTACCAGGTGGCCTACCTCGCGTGCACCTGCCGCGGTCCGGAAGTCAATTATTATTCCGTGGCATACGTGGAGTTGAGCAAGGAGGACGGCTCGGTGAAGTACCTGTCCTACGATCTCGATTCCGCCGAGCACTACATCGCCGGTATGTACGGCGACAGCGAAGAGTCCTGGGACGGAACGGCGGTCAAAGAGCTGTTCGCCAAGTTCCGGAAGGATAACTTGGACGGGAAATCGCAGGCTTACATCAATTCGCTCCAGGCGATGCACGGGGACGTGGACGCATACACCGGCGCGACGGTCACGCCGAACAACGCCGTCCGCATGCTGCAGTCCCTGTTCAAGTACCACAACGCCCGCTACATGTGATTGTAGAGCGGCGCCGAGGGCTCCCTGCGGGCCCCGACGGCGTTCCGCCTTGCCGTAGAAAGGAGAAGTCCAGAAATGATGAAGAAAGCACTTTTGATCGCCGTTTCCGCTCTCGCGCTGACGATCGGCGCCTACGCCGCTCCCAGTTCGAAGCTGACTGGGTCCGAATCCATCACGATGGAGAACATCGATTCGTACATGGACGCATCCGCTCGCTTCATCGATCTGCGCAATTACGCGGACCTGATGAACGGCGGCTATATCGCCGGCTTCGAAAACGTACCCTTCTTCCAGTATCTCGAGGGCCGCGCGCTGTTGCGGAACACTGGCTGGAAATTCTCCGATGCGGACATCAAGGACAAGGCCGTGCTGGAGAATGTGTTCGGGCCGAAGGACGGCGCGATCGTGCTGATCTGCGCTTCCGGGACCCGCGCCGGCTACGTGAAGGCCGCGCTCGACAGCATCGGATACGCCAAGGTGTACAACGCCGGCGGGTTCAAGGACTACAAGGGCAAGAGCAAGGTGCTCGGCGACGGTTCCTACGATGGCCAGATGGCCCTGCCCGCGGCGGTCGACATGTCCAACATCGACACCTATCTCGGACGGACCGGCGCTAAGTACGTCGACCTGCGCAACGTGTCCGACAAGTACAAGGCCGGCTATATCGACGGCTTCGAGATCGTCTCCTTCTTCGAATACCTCGACGGCAACGCGCTCAAGCGCAACACCGGCTGGAAATTCTCCGATGCGGACGTCGTCTCCAAGTCGGTGCTGCAGAACGTTTTCGGCAGCAAGAAGCGGGAAATCTTCCTGATGTGCGCATCCGGCACCCGCGCCGGCTACGTGAAGGAAGCCCTGGAGAGCCTCGGATACGAGAAGGTGTACAACGTCGGCGGGTTCAAGGATTATAAGGGCAAGCGGAAGGTGCTCGGCGACGAGACGTTCACTCTGACGCTGAAGTAACTTTCGTTCAACAGCTCGGATAACGGGCGGCGCGTAAGGTCCTTCGGGAGCTTCGCGCCGCCCTTTTTTTGCGGAGTTGACCGAGCCGACCCGGGCGGATATCATCGCGGCGAAAACACCTGCCGAAGAGGATCTCCGATTTGAAGAACTACCACACCCATACCTTCCGCTGCGGACACGCGACCGGCGATATCGTCGACTACGTCGAGGCCGCCCGCGCCGCGGGCTTGGATGCCCTCGGCGTTTCGGATCACCTGCCGTACCCGGATGGACTATGGGCCGACACGCGGATGCCCTACGACGAGTTCGACGAGTATCTTGCCGCGATTGCTGCGGCGAGGAACTCGGAAGCCGCACGGATCGGCGGCGGGATCGCGGTATCGGCGGGCGCCGAGGGCGAGTGGATAGCGGTGAAAGAGGACTATCTGCGCGACTTGACGGCGGGCGGGCGGCTGGACTACCTGATCGGGGGTGTGCACTGGATTCCCTTCGCGGGGGATTGGCTGCCGACGACGCATATCACGCGTCCGCGGGAATTGACCGCTTTCGCCGACTACGCCGTAAGCACCATCGAAAGCGGCCTGTTCGATTTCATCGCGCATCCTGATATTTTCTGCGCCCGATGGCGGAAGTGGGATGCCGATTCGATCGCCTGTTCCCGCGCCGTGCTGGAGGCTGCCGCGTCGACGGGTACTCCGCTCGAGATCAACGGCTACGGCATGCGCAAACCCTACGTGAACAGCGAAGACGGCTATCGACCTCAATATCCGTTCGACAGGTTCTGGGAACTCGCGGCCGAGTATCCGGTGGCGGTCGTCGTCAATTCCGACGCGCACCGGCCGGTCGACGTCGCGGCCGGGTTGGCCGAAGGCCGCGAGCTCGCGGCCCGCTTCGGTCTTCGGGTGGTCGAGGATCCGGTTCCGGTTGTCGCCGGCGCATGAAGGGCGTTTTCAGCGAGATAGCCGTTCGTACGGATCCTGGCCGAAGAATCGGACGAGAAGCTCGTAGACGGTGGGAAAGTCGCGCTTGAGCGCCACCGGCGTTTCGAAGAAGCTTTCCACGGCGACGGCGAAGAACTCGTCCGGAGAGAAAGCGGCGTACTCGTCGATGCGCGGTTTCCGCCGTCCTTTCTTTCGCTTGGGAGCTCTCAACCGTTCGTACGCCGCCGAAAAGGCGGTCCGCCATTCGGCGGCCGATATGGTTTTCGGAAGCGGCGGGCAGCCGTCGAAGACGCCGTCCCGTCCGTCGATCTTGTGCGCGGCTTCGTGGATGACGACGTTGTACCCGTCGCCGTAGCCTGAATCGGCGATATCCTCGAGCGAGAGGACGACCGGTCCAAGGTGCATGACCTCTCCGCCGAGCTCGTCTTCGTATTCGTGCACTACGCCCGCTGCGTCCGTTTCGGTGCGGGTGATCTCGTAAGCGTCGGGAACGACGATGATCGTCTTCCAGTCCGAATACCAGTCGATTCCCAGATTGAGGACGGGCAGGGAGGCCAGGGCGGCGATCCGCACGGCGGTTCCATAGTCGATTTCGGCGTTCTGGACCGGGTGGAAATCCTTCT
Organism: Treponema sp.; assembly: GCA_003245635.1. Lineage (GTDB taxonomy): Bacteria > Spirochaetota > Spirochaetia > Treponematales > Breznakiellaceae > SZUA-426. Next base: position 11,618 of record QKCO01000138.1, on the reverse strand, counting down.
CATCGATGAAGACCGCCGCCAGGTCCTTCAGTCGGGCTTGCTCGTCCGAGTCCAGCTTCGAGAAGACGGGGAGGCCGGCAACGGCGCTTGCCCACGCGTCTGGGGGAATGGGACGCTTTTCGATGACGCGCTTCCTTCGGCGGGCGCGCAGGTACGCTATCGGACCCATGGCCGGGTACTGTAGACCCGGCGGCCGGGCTCGTCAATCGATTTCTTGCTGTTGAAAGCGGCTCCGGCCCATGCTATCCTCGAATAACCATGTTTTATGGAGAAGGCCAACCAGCCGTCTATTCGATCGCCTCCGCTGCCGGCACGGCGGCGTCCCTGATCGAAGGAGCGGCTTCCGTCATCCGCGGGAAGCGGTCCTTCCTCGAATTGCTCGTCGCCGGCGCCTTGTCCGGCGGGCATATCCTCATCGAGGATCTTCCGGGACTCGGGAAGACTACCGTCGCGAAGACCTTCGCCCGGCTCGTGTCGCGCGACGACGGGACGCCGCTCGAGTTCAAGCGCATCCAGTTCACGCCCGACCTGCTTCCTTACGACATCACGGGAGTCGATGTGTACGATCCCGATTCGCGGTCCTTCCGCTTCGTGCGCGGCCCGATTTTCGCGAACGTCGTGCTGGCCGACGAAATCAATCGGACGACGCCGAAGGTTCAGTCCGCGCTCCTCGAAGTCATGGCTGAAGGCCAGGTGACGATCGGCTCCACGACCCACGCGGTCGATGATCCGTTTATCGTGCTCGCTACGCAGAATCCGGTCGAGACTGAGGGGACATTCCCTCTTCCGGCGGCCCAGCTCGACCGGTTCTCGATGAGGCTGTCGCTCGGCTATCCGGACCGCGATTCGGAGCGGATGATTCTGGTCGAGGACCCCTCCGTCCGGGAACTGCCAAACGTGCGGCCGGTGGCGACATCATCCGCGTTCAGGGCAGCGCGGGAAACGGCCGCGGCCGTCCATTGCGAATCGTCGATCCTGGACGCCGTATCCGATATCGTTCGCGAGACCCGGTCTCACCGAGGGGTTTCCTTAGGCGTGTCACCCCGCGGCGGACTTCATTTCCTGAAAACGGCGAAGGCCTTGGCCGTCGTGCGCGGACGGGACTACGTGATCGATGAAGATCTGGCGGCTGTCGGCCCGGCGGTGCTGGCGCACCGGCTGAAGCTGCGCGATCCGCGCGTGCGTCCCGAATCGCTCATCAGGGAGCTGTGCCTTGAACGGATCGATGCGATCAAGAAGCGCTAGCGCCGCGCCGCTTCCGTCTGGAAGGGGGCTCGGTTTTTTTTACTTTCCGCGGCGACGCTGATTCTGGGCGCCGCGCGCGCCGATCTCGCCGCGCTGCTCTGGGGAGCGGCTTTCCTCGGACTGCTGGCCTATTCGTGGATATCCGTCCTGTTCACCGCGCTGCCCCGATTCGGAGCCGATTATCGGATCGATGTTCGGATCCGTCCCGACGAATGCGCCGTCGGAGAAACGATCGTCGCCGATGCGTCTGCTCCCCGAAGACCGCGATGGCCCGCGACGGTCGTTCGTTGCCGGGTGCCGCTGATGACCGCAGACGGGCGCGCGGCCGAGTTCACGGTCGATCCCGAAGAGGGCGGAATCGTTTCCATGCAGGCCGCGGGCCGAGGCGCTTATTCCTCCGAACGCGACGAGCTGACGGTCTGCGACGCGTTCGGCTTCTTCGCGGCGCGGCGCTTTTTCGCCGCGGAGCGGGAGCCCCGGCTCTACGTTCTTCCCGAAACGGCTCGTCTCGTTTTCGACCGTCGTCCGCGTTCAGGCGGCGCGGTCTTCCGCGAGGAGCCGACATTGAGCCGGACCGAGGAACTGACCGATAATCGTAAATACGCGCCCGGAGACGATCCGCGGCGGATCAACTGGAAACTGTACGGACATTCGGGCGAGCTGTTCGTCCGTGACGGTGATCCAGAGCCGCCTCCGAGGGCCCGCTACGCGGTGCTCATCGACTCGTCCGTGGACGGACGGCTGTTCCCCGCGCCGTACGGCAACGCGGCCGTCGATACGCTCGCGGCGTTCGCGCTCGGACTAGCCGCCGATTTTTTGGCGGCCGGTCTGGAAGTTGCCTCCGGCGGTCTCGGCCTGGAACCAGTTTATGGAGACTTGAAGGAAACTTCCCGCAGCTATGCGCGTGCGGCTGCGTCGCCGATGGGCGCCGCGGGCGAGATCATGGGCATCGCGGATCCGGGAGTCCGGACCGTGGTGCTGGCGTTGCCGCGGGCCGTGTCGGGGGACTCGGCGCTTGCTCGCTTCCTTGCCTCGCGCTCTGCAGTGGCTTCCCCCGTCGAGCTGTTGTTTCACGGCGCGTTCGCCTTCGGCGCGGAGCCTTCTTCGAACGGGAGACTCGGCCGCCTATTTTTCAAGAGTCCTCCGGTTTCTCGCCGGCCCGATCCGATAGCGCTGGCCGCGGCGTTAGACGAATGCGTGCGGGTATTCGACGGAAAGGGAGGAGCCCATGCGCGGCGGCTGGAAATCTGATGCCTCCGCGCAGGCGGCCCGCTTCCTCGCCTGCGCTCTGCTGCTGCTCCAGGCGCAGCTTGCGGCGGGCGAATTGTCCGATCCGGGATTCTTCGTCGCCGCCGTCGCTGCCGCTTCCGCGATCGGTTTTGCTGCGGCGCTGCTGAAGGTACGGGTTTGGTTCGCCTGCGCGGTCTTCGGCGCGCTGCCGTTTCTGGTCCGTCCGGCGATCGGCGCGGCGGCCTCGATTTTCCGCATCGATTCGGTTGCCGCGGATTCGCTTCTGCTCGCCTATGACCGGAATCTGCTCGTATCCCTGGTTCCCGCGTATTGGGCGGCCCTTTCGGCATATTCCGCGAAGACGTCCGTTCGATTTCTCCGATGGGAGCCGCTCGCCAACGGCGCAGCCCTCGCTTTGTTTTTCCTTTTTTTCGACGCCCGAAAAATTTCCGTTTACGAAAAGCCGATCGTGCTCGCTGCCGTCGTCGCTGCCGTCGTCTTCCTCGAGTTCATCGTATTGTCGGAGTCCGTTCCCCGACCGTTCAGGGTGTCCTTCAGGGAGCGAGTCGGCGTAGCGATGGTCGTCGCTTCGGTCTGTCTGGCCGCGATCGCGCTCGTTCTCAAGCCCTTCGAGGAGAAGGCCGCTGCTCAGGGCGGCGGGCTGATAAGGCCGTCGCTCTTCCGCTTCGATTTTTCCCAGTACCTGCGACTCGAGAGCGAGATATCGCTCTCCGACGATCTGGTCCTGATCGTCCGCAAGGATTCCGAGGATCAGCATGTCCTGATTCGGCGCTTTGTCCTTTCTGGCTATGACCGCAAGGAGGGCTTCAGCCGGCTCGATGTCGTGGACGCCGCGACGCATCCGCCGGCGCTGCCCGATGCCGAACAAGAGATTCCGTACGTTCCGTACCGGGGCGTCAAGAAGATCAGGCAGGAATATTTCCTGGTCAATTTCGACCCCTCCGCTTTCATCGCGCTGAATCAGCCGACCCGCGTCGTGCCGTACAAGTCTTGGGATGCATCCTCCTTCACGTCGGTGTACGCCGCTGAGAGCGCCGTCAGCGAGGCTCTTCCTTTCGAGCTGATCGATTCTACGGAACTTCGCGGCTTTGACGCGGCGAAGAACGCGCTCGGGGATCGGCTGTACGGGGCCCTGACTGATTACGGCGGGGATGAACGCATCGCCGAGCTGGCGCGGGAGATGGTCGGCGGCAGGGCCGGCTACTGGGACAGCGTACAGGCGGTGTACGAACACTTGAAGTTCGGAGAATACCGATACAGTCTTAAACCCGGGCTCGCCGCTGACGGCGACCAGCTCGGGAGATTCCTATTCGATGCGAAAAAGGGATACTGTTCGTACTTCGCTTTTTCCATGACGCTGCTGCTGCGTTCCCTCGGGATTCCCGCCCGGACGGCCGTCGGCTTCTTCGTCGATCCGGCGACCGCTGCTTTCGACTATTATCCGGTACGTGCGGATATGGCCCACGCGTGGGTCGAAGTATTCTTTCCCGACTACGGTTGGATAGAATACGATCCGACCACGGAGCAGCTCGCCGGGGGAGAGGAATTCCGCTTCAGTTCCGGCATCGCTCCCGAGCAGTTCGAGAAGCTGATGCGGGAGATCTTGTCGAACCGAAGCAAGCTGAGGAGCCGATCGCCGGAAGAGGCGCGCGTGCTGGCAGATCGGCTGCCTCTGCTCATCGGATCAGCGGCGAAGTTCGCGCGCGAACGCTGGGCTGTCCTTTTGGCTCTCTTCTGGCTGGTATCGTCGCTGGCGGCGCGTTGCGGCCACCTGCTCATGCACTTCGCGACCTCGGACGCGCGCCGCGCCGCGCTTCGCCTGTATGCGCATGCCGCGCGAAGGACAGCGTACGGCGGATTTTCCCGGCGAAGGGGCGAGAGCGTCGGCGAATTCGCCCTTCGGGTCGATGCGTCCGCTGATCTTTCCTTCGTTCCCATAGCCGAGATGCGGGCCCGCGCTCTTTTCGCCCCGCGTTTCTCTCGAAGCGATCTGGCGGATATTCGGCGCGCGTACCGGACTTTCTCCGAACGCTTCGCGAAAAAAATATCGCTGCCGCGCCGCGCTGCGGCGTGGCTTGTCCCCTTCGTTTCCTCGAGGTCCGGCGTTCGGAGCGCGCTGCTGCCGTTCGCGCTTGCTTTCCTGCTGCTTTCCGGCGACCGCGCCGCGGCGCAGTCGGCCGGGGACGATCCCTACGCGGAAATCGAATCTCTCATCGGCGAGGAACGCTGGGATGCGGCCGTGGAGAAGCTGCGGGCGGCCGAAGCCCGATTCCCGGACGACAGCCGATTCCCGATTGCTCTCGGCGATCTATTCGCGGAGCGAAAGCTCTATAATCTGGCCTGGGACGAATACCGCGCCGCGGAGAAGCTCGAAGCCAACGATCCCGCGCTGCTCCACCGCCTGGCGACGGTCGCGGGTCGCCTCAATAAGGACGAATTCTCCGCGGCGTACCTAGAACGGGTCGTGACGCTGCGGCCGGACGACCGCGATGCCGTCGGGGACCTAGCTTGGATGTACTTCAAGCTGCACCGGCTGCGGGAAGGCGAGCGCTTCCTTCTGGATGCGATCGAGCGGCTCGGCTCGGATCCCGGCTTCTCGATGACGCTCGGCACGATCTATTCGGATCTCTACGACTACGAAGCTTCCCGGCGCTGGTATCTCGAGTCCATCGCCGACGCCAGAAAGAGCGGCGCGCGGACCTTCGAGGCCGTGGCCCAGTACAATCTTTCCATCCTCGAGGCGAAGCACTACCGCTACTCGGAAGCTTTCGAGCGGACCGGCCTCTCGTTGGAAGCGGCCGACCGATCGAGCGGTCATCTCGCGCGGGGGGAGCTGTACCTTAAACGGCTCGAGTTCGCGAAGACCTACGCGGAATACGAACGGGCCTACGAGCTGGATGTTTCTCCGCTGTCGAAGCTCAATCTCGCGGATGCGTATTTGGCCTCGGGGCGTTTGGCGGAGGCCCGTTCGTACGCGGAGAACGCGCTGGCGGTGACCGACCTATCCTGGATGCTGAACTACGGAACCAACCTGACCCAGTACAAGCGCGATGTCCATGACATCCTGTCGAAGACCTACGAGGGGCTGGCGAAATTAGAACGTTCATATCCCCGTACTGGATTCTTGGAAGCCGCAGCAGGGTGGTGCGCGGAGGCGCTCGATACGGCCAAGGCGGCGGGGCATCGCGCCCTTTTCCGCGAGTACGCCCGCCGATGCGCTCGTTCCTACGGCGCGGCCGGCCAGCCCCTCGATTCCCTGCTCAACTACTACGACGCGTTCGGCTCGTATCGGCGGCGGGCTTCCGCGTATCTGAGCGAGGCGCAGGATTTGGAGCGCGCGCTCGTTCCCGCGTCTGCATCCCAGTACGAGCTGGAGCGCGGCATCCTCGAGAGAAGCACCCGGCGCATCGAAGCGGCGCTGCCGGGGCTCGATCCGGTATGGCAGAAGGACCTGACCGCGCGCGCCTACGAGGCGCTTGCGGGCCTGTATCCCGCGCGTTCGGAAGAACGGCAGGACGCCGCTGAGCGCCTATTCGCCCTGAACCGGGGGGCGCTCAGGAGAAACGGCGTTGTTTTGCCGATCGCGCTCAGCGTGGAAGGAGACGCGTCCGCGGCGAAGCGGATGGCCCGTACGATCGCGAGGGCGGGATTCAGGCTCGTCGACGGGGAGAAGCCCCATCGGTATTCCCTGGAAATCCGGCTCGATGCGGGGATGGCGCGCTGCGCGCTCCAGGACACGCTGCGCGGTACGGCGCTGCTGCGGAAATCCTTCGCCGTGCTGTCGCTGGGCGCCAAGGATCTGACCGCCTTCGCGCGCGCCCTCGCGGACGCCGTATTTCTCGCTCAATAGTTATCGAAACCGTAACGCGAGTTACCGAACGGAAACGCACGCCGCATTATCCTCAGAATATAACCTAGTTAGAGGAGGACGATATGGGAATGTTCTGCCAGCAGTGCCAGGAAGCCGCCAAGGGAACGGGGTGCACCGTTCGGGGCGTTTGCGGTAAAGATGAGACCGTCGCCAATCTGCAGGATGTGCTGCTGTACGCGCTCAAGGGGCTATCGTTCGTCGCCGTCGAGGCGCGCAAGGCTGGCGTTAAGGATGCCGCCGTCGATAAAACGCTGTACGAAGGTCTGTTCGCGACGATCACCAACGCCAATTTCGATAAGGCCGTTTTCGTTTCGCGCATCCGCGAGACCGTCGCTCTTCGCGAGGAGCTTAAGAAGAAGCTCCTCGCGAAGGGCGGAACGCTGCCGGCGAAGCCGTACGCTTCCGTTTCCTTCTCCGCGAATACCGAGACTGAGATGCTCGATGCCTGGAGCGCCGCGAGCTTTCTCGCCATCGAAAACGAGGACGTCCGCGCGCTGCGGAGTCTGGTGATTTTCGGCCTCAAGGGCATGGCCGCCTATTACGAGCACGCGGTCAACTTGGGCAAGACAAGCACGGATATCGCCGAATTCATGGAGCGGGGGCTCGCGGCCACCATCGACGACGGCCTGGACGCCGCGGCGCTCACCGCGCTCGTACTGGAGACCGGCAAGTTCGGCGTCGACGCTATGGCGCTCCTGGACGCCGCCAATACGGGCGCGTACGGCAACCCTGAGCCGACGACCGTTCAGCTCGGCGTTCGCGGAAATCCCGGCATTCTTATTTCCGGCCACGATCTCAAGGATCTTGAGGAACTGCTCGAGCAGACCAAGGGTACCGGCGTCGACGTGTACACGCACGGCGAGATGCTTCCTGCGCACTACTATCCCGCCTTCAAGAAGTACGGCAACTTCGTCGGCAACTACGGCAACGCCTGGTGGAAGCAGGCCGAGGAGATCGAGGCCTTCAAAGGACCGGTCCTGTTCACCACCAACTGTCTGGTTCCGCCTAAGGAATCTTACAAAGCGCGCATCTTCACGACCGGCGAAGCGGGCTTCCCCGGCTGCGTACACATCGCCGACCGCAAGGCGGGCGGCAAAAAGGACTTCTCCGCGATCATCGAGATGGCCAAGAAGTGCCCGGCCCCCAGTGAGCTCGAGACCGGTAGCATCACCGGCGGATTCGCCCACGCGGCGGTCGATTCGGTCGCCGGCGTCGTGGTCGAGGCCGTGAAAAGCGGCGCGATCAAGCGCTTCTTCGTGATGGCCGGCTGCGACGGGCGCATGAAAAGCCGCGAGTACTACAGCGATTTCGCCGAGGCCCTACCGAAGGATACGGTCATCCTCACCGCCGGCTGCGCCAAGTACCGCTACAACAAGCTCGACCTGGGGGACATCGGCGGCATCCCGCGCGTGCTCGACGCCGGCCAGTGCAACGATTCGTACTCGCTCGCGCTCACCGCGCTCAAGCTCAAGGACGCGTTCGGCGTCGCGAGCGTCAACGACCTGCCGATCAGCTTCAACATCGCCTGGTACGAGCAGAAGGCCGTTATCGTCCTGCTCGCGCTGCTGTTCCTCGGGGTCAAAAATATCCACCTCGGTCCGACGCTTCCGGCCTTCCTTTCCCCGGGCGTCGCCAAGGTTCTGGTGGAAAATTTCGGTATCGCAGGAATCGGGACCGTCGAGGACGATGTGAAGCTGTTCATGGGGGCTTAAGGCGTAAGCCGCTTCGGATGCCGCATCCGGAGCGGCTTAGCTTTATAGGATATGGTTGAGGAACTTGATCGTGCGCTCGTTCTTCGCGGCCGCGAAGAGTTGCTGCGGAGTTCCGGACTCGATGATTTCGCCCTGATCCATGAACACCACCCGGTCGGCGGCGGCCTTGGCGAAGCCCATCTCGTGGGTGACGACCATCATGGTCATGCCGCCCTTCGCCAAATCGAGCATGACGTCGAGCACTTCCTTGACCATTTCCGGATCGAGCGCTGAGGTGGGCTCGTCGAAGAGCATCACCTTCGGCTCCATGGCCAGGGCGCGGGCGATGGCAACCCGCTGCTTCTGACCGCCGGAAAGCTGTTCAGGAAGGGCGTCGCGCTTGTCCGCGAGGCCCACACGCTCCAGGAGCTCCATCGCTTTGGCCTCGGCCTGCGTCCTCGGCGTTTTCTTGACCTTGATGGGCGAAATGGTGATATTGCCGAGAACCGAGAGGTGGGGAAACAGATTGAAGTTCTGAAACACCATGCCCACCTCTTCCCTTATCCGGCGGATTTCCGCGTTCCGGTTGGTGACGTGGTCGTCGTCGATCCAGACGTCGCCGGAGGTCAGGACCTCCAGACGATTCACGCTCCGCAGGAGCGTGCTCTTGCCTGAGCCGGAAGGGCCGATGACGACGACGGTTTCTCCCGCCTTCACCGTTAGGGATACCTTGTTCAGCGCTTTCAGGGCTCCGAAATTCTTGCAGGCGTCGACGATGCGGATACGGTCGGACATGGCGGGTCAACCTCTCTTGTTCAGCGATTCGGGCGCGTGCAGCCGCCTGCTCAAGACGCGGGAAGCCTGCGCGATGGCATAGTTGAGCAGACCGTAGATCACGGCGACGATGAGGTACACCGGAACCAGGGAATTGTAATTTGCCACCAGGACCTTCGCGTTCTGCATGAGCTCTCCGTAAGTCACGACGTAGCCGAAAGTGGTGTCCTTCACCACGATGACCAGCTGCGAGACCAGGGACGGCACGACGAAGCGCAGCGCCTGGGGGAAGACGATATAGAAGAAGGTTTGCGGGCCGCTCAGGGAAAGGCTCGCCGCGGCTTCGGATTGGCCGCGGGGCACCGCCAGCACTCCAGCGCGGTAGACCTCGGCGACCACCGCGGCGGTACCGAGGCCGATCGGCAGGGTAATCATCCAGTAGCTGCTCATCTTGAAACCCAGGGGCGGCAGGACGAGGAAGCAGAAATAGATCCTCAGCAGGTTGGGAACGCCCCGAAGGAATTCGATAAGCGCGACGGAAATCCAGCGTATCGGCGTTATGGAAGACATCCGGCCGGCGAGGAATACGAGCCCGACCGTCAAGGCGATGGCCGCGGCCATGAGCGCGGAAGCCAGAGTGCCGACCAGGCCGGAGAGAAGGAATCGCCAGGTCGTGAACCGGGCGAAAAAATCCCAGTAGCGGGCGTCGAGCTGGCCGGCTTCATGGAACCGGCGGACGACTAGTACGGCCAAGCCGATCAGGGCCGCGACCGCGGCGGCCGTTCCCGCGCGGATGAGGGTGGCGGTTCGGGCGTCGGGATTTTCGAAAAGGGCTTCTTCAGCGGTTCGTGCGCTCATCGCAGTATCCTAACCTTTTTTTCAAGGCGGGACCCCGCCCAGGCGATCGCGAGGCCGGAGACTACATAAAAGATCGACGCTATGCCGAAGGTGAGGATGCCCGACGCGGTCTCGTTGTTGATCTTGTCCACCAGGCCCGTCAGTTCCCTGGCTGGGACGGGTACCTGGGATGCAATGGCCGAAGAGAGCATGATGCCTATCAGCAGCGAGGTCATCGGCTGCACGACCGACCTGAGGGCTTGTGGAAGGACGATATTGAGCATGGTCTTCAAAAGGCTTAGACCGAGGCTATAGGCCGCCTCGATCTGCCCGGAGTCGACGGTATTGATGCCCGAACGGAGATTGTCCGCCGCGAAGGAGGAGCAGACGAGGACGAGGGTCAGGATGACCGAAGGTTCGTAGTCGATGACGACGTTGAGGTAGGGAAGCGCGAATACGATGATGATCAGGAGCGCTATGCTCGGAATGTTGCGGAAGAATTCGACGTACGCGTCGATGAAGATCTTCAAGGGACGGATAGGCAGAATTCGCAGTATGGTCAGCGCGACTGCGAGCAGGAAGCCGAGACTGAAGGAAATAGCGGTGATCTTCCAGGTTATCAGGACGGAACGTATGAAGTCGGGCCCGAAATCGCGCAGCAGCTTGAACAATTCTTGCATTGGCTATCCCGAAAAACGAATATGCTCCGCGGGGCTCGGTGGAACCCCCGCGGAGAAGCGGCGGAGCGCTATTTGACGGCGGGCGGGGTCGGAACGTCCGTATTGCCGGTCCGTTGGCCGATTGCGATGGTCCAAAGCTTGGCCCAAGTGCCGTCGGCGGCGATCTTCTTCAGGAAGGCGTTGATGAAGGCGACGCCGTCGGAACCCTTGGGAACGCCGATGCCGTAGGGATCCTCGGAGCCGAAGGGCGTGCCTGCGAGCTGGACGTCCCCGGTTTCCTTGCTGAGGGTATTCAGCAGAAGGGTATAGTCGATGACGTAGGCGTCGACGCGGCCCTGCTTGAGAGCGTCAACGCATTCCTGATGGGTCTGGAATTCCAAAACACGGGCTGCGGAAGCGTACTGCTTCAGGACCGCCGGTCCGGTGGAACCCGCTTGGGTGGCCACCCGTTTCCCGCCGAGGTCGGTGTAGTCCTTGATTGCCTTGTTTCCTGTCCTGATGAGTACGCCGGCCTGGGAGGTATAGTAGGGACCGGCGAAGGAGATCTTCTCCGCCCGGGCGGGCGTGATCGAGTAGGTGGCCATGACCATGTCGACCTGGTCGTTGATCAGGACCTGCTCTCGAGTGGAAGAGGTGACCTGCGCGAAGGAGAACTTCGACGAATCGCCCAGGATGTATCGGGTGATCAGCTGGGCGATGCCGGCGTCGAAGCCGCGCAGCTTCCCATCGATCTCGTTCCGCAGGGAAAAGAGGTTCGAAGTCTGGGTGGCGCCGAGGCGGAGTACGCCGGATTGCTTGATCTTTGTGGCCCATTCGCTCGAAGCGATGACGGCTGCGTCGGCGATGGGGCCTGCGGCGACGATGGAATCGAAGGCGGCGGCGTCGATGGGCTTTCCCTGAGCGGATAAGAATCCGGCGGTGAGCGCAAAGGCCAAAAGGAACGCAAAGGGCTCTTTCTTTAATGTACGCATGACTACTCCTTATCCAAAAAGCGATAAATCAGATTACAAGCATACACCCGCCGCGGGAAGTCGGCGAGCGCGATTTCCGTCGGCGCTTATTTTTTTCCCGCCGTTGAACTAGAATAGGCGATCATGTGTCGATTGTTCGCTTATGCGCATGGGGGATTCGCCCTGCCGATGTCCGAAGCTCTGGGCGCTTCGATTACGGATGAGTTCCGGCTCCTCGCCCGAGTCCATCGCGACGGATGGGGATCGGCGACCGCAGGCCCGGATGGCCGCTCGTACTATCTTTCCAATAGGTCGGCCG
>QKCO01000182.1 GCA_003245635.1 Treponema sp. | reverse complement strand
ACGTTCCTTTCCGCTGGGAAGTTTGAGCTTCGAGGCGATCGCTCTCGAACCTCCTGACTCAAGGAGTTCCCGGTCGGCGTTCTCCATGACCGCGGCATCCTCCGGCGCAAAGAGGTCAGTCGCTCGCAGTCCGACTACCCCTTCCTTTCCCGAATCGATGAAATCGAGGAAGGCGGTCGTATATTCCCGATATTTGAGCTCCCGGTCCTTCACGTAGACCGGCACTGGGACAGAGCCGTAGAGCGCCTGGCGAAGGTCCATCTCCTTGCGAATTTGCTCGTTCGTGTGTTTTATCAGCCGCATGCTGCGGTGCAGGCGGATGCTTTTCCTCCGGTATTCCCATAAAAGTTCCCGGGATAGTCTGTCGAAGACGACGCTCATGAAGAAAAGCGCGAAGACGAAGGCCTGAAACATAACGAGGTCCGTGCTGGCCGAGACGCGGAAGATTTTTCTTCCCTCATTGAGGGGTGGCAGGGTCCCGGGCGGGAGAACAATATCCAAGGCGTCGACGATGCCGAAAAGACCGGGTAGGATCAATAAGACGGCGCCGACTCCTGCGCCGGCGGCGAACACCGCTAGGGCAGGTACCGCGGCGAGCCACATCAGCGCTATCGGGGACCCCAAATCCAGCAAGGCTTCCAGGAAGAGGAGTTCCATCATGAGACCGAAAACGAGCCCTATGATGCGCTGGTTTTTTCCCGAGCGGAGGAAATAGAACAGAACAAGGCTAGAAGGTATGGAAAGGAAGCTGATCAGGAGAATTTTGTGCACCGTGAAAAGGACGACAGGGGCTATGACCAGCGCTACCGTGAAATCGCTGATTAAGAGTATCGAGAGGAATTTACGCTTGAGTTTCCCGATCGGGTCCATGCCTCCAGTTTACGTTTGGAATTCGCGGGAAGCAATCGCAAACGGAGTCGCCATTCGGTGGCTGACGCGGTGTGGGGGCCGGACTAAAACGAAAGCCGCATGCCGTAGCCGAGCAATGCCGCGCGGCTCGGGCCGTCCGCGAGTTCCTCGGTATCGTTCGAGAAGAAGCCGTCCAGGTACAGCTCCAATCGGGGGCGCGCACCGCCGATCTCGAGGCCGAGTTCGCCCCAAAAGTCCGCGTCCGTCCCTTCGCTTCGAAGAAAGAGCCCATCCGCTTCGAACTTGCCGAAGAGGGACAGAGCATTCCTCAGGCGGTAGGATACCCTCGCCGCAGGTGAGAGCACCCAGCTTGTGCGCGGTTTCGGCACCGAACTTTTCCAGAAGTCGAACAGGTCCACATAACCGCCGACGAAGCGTACGTCGACGGTTGCTCGCCCCGATTGGATTGTCGGCAAGGCGATTCCGCTCTTGATCGCGTCGGTGGTGACTTGAGAATAGGCCGACCGCCAGGGGTGCTGACTCGTGCGCGAATATTCAAGGATCAGATGCGTCCGGAAGAAGCCGAAGGCGGCAGACAAGCCATATTCGTACTGAGCCGCGTTCATCCACCATTCGGCGACGGTCGCCGCGGTTTCGCCGGGGCCTATCGGCCCGACCAGGATGTAGGCGCCCCAGCGCATGCCGAGCGCGAACGCGTCGCCGACGCGAACGAGCGGAAACGAGACAAGGGAGCGCACGTCGAAGGTGTCGGCGGAAGAAGCTGCGAATGTATGGGAAACATAGGCGAATTCCGCGTGGCCGTCCGGTATGAAGGCTCCGGCAGGAGCGGAGCCGTACAGCGGATCGAGGGCGGGAAAGGGCTCGGGGAAGTCGCGGCAGTAAACGGCAGCGCTCGCGATCACGATAGCCGCGATAACGACGAAACGGCTTTTATGCATCCGGAATGCTCCCTCTGTTCTCGTTTGAATGGGCAGCGTTTGCCTCGTCCTCTCCAGTATAGCGGTAATCCGAGGGGAAAAGTCCGAGTAGAATACCTTGAGCCCGCAGGAATCCACGAACCGTGTAAATGTCGATAATTGCCGTGTCCTCCGTACGTTCGCGGCAATCAAGAGGGCCGTAAGCATGTGAATCCTTGCTGTGCGCGTCTTGCGAATATGAAGAAAACAATTCAATCAAAGGACAGAGCCTTTTTATTTGTAGGAGTAAAGCGGCTGTTCAATTGCGCTGATACCACGTTGCATGAGAAAGCCTAGAGAATTGATAAGTAACGCAAGATATCATGTCGGCGCTCGCGCGAATCGGAAAGAGATGATTCTTGAATCTGCAGAAATTAAGACTTTATTCCTCGAAGTAATCGCGAAAGCAAAAAAGCGATATGATTTCAAAATCGAGAATTTCTGTGTGATGGGAAATCACTTTCATTTGATAATAATGCCCGGAAAGGGAGAATGCCTATCCAGGATCATGCAATGGGCCTTGAGCGTCTTTGCTCAAAAGTATAACCGATTACATAACCTGACCGGACATGTTTGGGGTGAACGTTTTTTTTCCCGTGTGATTCGTTCAGTTCGTGAATACCTCAAAGTTTGTGAATACATCGACGATAATCCAGTAAAGGCTTCCTTGGTGCGGATCCGCACGGATTGGTGCTTCGGAGGGTTATCGTTTAGGCGTAGGGCGCATCGAGGTATTCTCGATGATATACCGCCTCATATTTCCTGGCTGCTTCCTGCACATTTCCAATTGATGCTTGCTCCCGTTTCCGATACGGAGTAGCGGAACTCTGCCCGATAAGCGGCGGCGAAAAAGCAAAGATTGAGCCTTCAAACACCTTGATTCTTCTCATTCAAGCTCGATAAGGCTTCCGTCGTTTTTATGGATATCAACGAGAAGGTCCTCTCGGTAGCTCTCCGAAAGCGATTTGTCTTTTTATCGTGCATGTCCCAGTTGCCAGGAAGAGTGAATTCCCTCGACGCCTTCTTATATTTTCGGAAGCCGATTTGACCCTTTGAAGTCGCATTAGTGCTTCGATTTCGCTTGCTCTGTCCCCTTTGATGTCCCTTTGTAGGAATGAGGGACATTTCTACTGTGCGCTGACAGAATGGGGGACAGAGCTTGAGGCTTATGAGCATTTTATGAATTCCTTTCCTCCTTATCTTCTCATTTCTATCGTTTGATTGACAGGCGGTTCTTCGGTCTGAATAATCAATCCAGGAGTTCTGATGCATAATCGGCTGGCCCGCGAATACCGCCGCGCCTTGTTCCTGTTCATCGTGCTGTTCTCGGCGATTCTGGTCGGCGGCCTGCTGTATCCGTTCCATCTCGCCGATGAGGCCCGCCTGCAGCGGAATATCGACCGGCGGGTGGAAAAGAACAGATCGTTTTACGATCTTCTGCTGTCTAGAAAAGATGAGCAGGTCGCCGCGTTGGGGAGCAGGACCCAGATCAGGCTCTTGCTGGTGCTGTTCGCCGATGGGGAAGCGAGCCTGGATGAGCTGCGGACCTTTACGCAGCCGCGGTACGGGGACGGGCTGTCGGTGTACAGCGACGTGCTCGGTGCTGCCCGCTTCGATGCGAAGGGCGATCTCGTGGCGCGGCAGGGGATGCCACTGCCCTACCGTGAGCTGCAGGCCGGGGACAAACTCGTCGAGCCGCGCGAGGCGAACGGGAGCGATCCGGCCGCTCCCCGCGCTCTCGAAATACGGCACCCGATCATCGAGAGCGGACGCGTCATCGGCCAGGACGCGGTGCTGTTCGATATTTCGGCGGCGGTTGTGGAAGAGGACGGCATCGCGTATCGCCTTATCGACCGCCGGGAGCCTCTTCCCGACGATTCGAAGGGGGCCTGGCAGATCGTCGATACCTCTGTCCCCCATATCGCGCTCGCATACCGATTTTCGGAGAATTTCGCCCGTCCGCGCTTGAGTGATTCCCTGGTTCGAGCCCTTCCTTTCGCGTTTTCCCTGCTGGCGCTCGTAGTGCTGGGCGCTTATTTTTCGATATACCGGGCGAGCCGGTCCATCATCGCTTCGTACGCGGCCCTGTCTGAACGACGGGCCCTTCTGGTGCGCGAAACGAACCATCGGGTCAAGAACAACCTGAACATCGTCGCGGGCATCGTCGCTTCGCATATCATGGAGAACGGACCTACGCCGGCCTTGGAAGACATCGAATCGCGTATAATGCTCGTCGGCCTCATCCACGATCAGCTGTACCGCTGCGAGGACGCGGAGGAGGTTTCGCTCAAGCCCTATCTGACCGAGTTGGGGCAAGCCATCTTCGCCGCCCACTCCGCGACCGAAACCTACCGATTGGATGTTTCGGGCGCGGATATCGCGACGACGGGGGAGGCCTGCCTCGGGGTCGGACTCATCGTCTCGGAACTCATCATCAACGCGCTGAAGTACGCCCTCGCTCCGGGAGACGGCATTTCCGTCGTCCTGACCTCAGGCGCCGACGGCTGGGGGCTCGATTTCAGGAACGGGGGCCGCGTCTTTCCGCCGGAGATCGATCCGCTGTCGAGCGATGGTTTCGGCATGGAGCTTATCCGCATGTACGCGAAACAGCTCGGGGGCACGCTCAGGTTCGAACGGCTCCCCGCTACCCGTTTCGCGTTCGCGTTTCCGTTTCGGGCCGTCAGGCGATCCAAGGCGCGATCTGCCGCCGCGGTCTGAGGCCGCTACGACCGCTTGAACATCACGCCGCCGGTGGCCTGGTGGGTCGCCGTGACGGTGATTTCGCAGATCTGCACGTGCGCGGGCGCCTCGAGGGCGTACAGGACGTTGTCGGCGATGTCCTCGGGGCGCAGCGGATCGATGCCCTTGTAGACGGCCTCGGCGCGCTGCTTGTCGCCGCGGAAGCGGACCAGGCTGAAGTCGGTCTCCACCGTTCCCGGCTGGATGTTCGTCACGCGGATGGTCGTATCGGCCAGGTCCTGCCGGAGTCCGTCGCTGAAGGTCTTTACCGCGGCTTTCGAGGCGCAGTAGACGGCCCCGTTCGGATAGGCCGCGATGCCCGCGATGGAGCCGATGTTGACGATATGCCCGCTTCCCGCGCCGATCAGCGAGGGGAGCACCGTGCGGGTCATGTAGAGCAGACCCTTCACGTTCGTGTCGACCATCTCGTCCCAGTCGTCCAGTTCGTTCTCCCGCACGTTCGAGAGTCCCCGCGCGAGCCCGGCGTTGTTCACCAGCGCGTAGAGCGGCTTGAAATCGGCGGGAACCGACTCCCACCACGCGGCGACCGCGCCGCGGTCGCGGACGTCGAGGACGCCGGTCCAAACCGCGGGCGCGCCCGCTTCCTTCAATTCGGCGGCGATTTTTTCGAGGGCGTCCGCGCGGCGGCCGCAGACGAGGACGCGCGCTCCGCGCGCCGCGCAGGCGAGGGCGATCGCGCGGCCGATGCCGCCCGCCGCGCCGGTGACCAGTACGTTCCGGTTCTTCAAAACGGTAAGATTACGCATAGGTCCACTATACGATTTCATCGCCGTTTCATCAAAGGGCGCGTTCCGGCGGATGCCTTCGTTTTTCAAGTTCCGCACTTTCCCCTGGGCGTCCGGGCGGTTACACTAAGAGTTTCATACGGAGGACGATGCAGCTATGGTGAACGCGAACGGAATGGCCCCCCATATCGAGGCCGCGCGGGAAAAGGCGGAACGGGTGAACGACGCGGTATGGGAATACGCCGAGACCCGCTTCACGGAAACGAAATCGGCCGAATTGATCGCATCGGTCCTCGAGCGATCGGGCTTCGCCGTTCAGCGGGCGGCCGCGGGGATTCCCACGGCCTTCGTCGCTTCCTGGGGCGAGGCCGGGCCGACCATCGCCTTCCTCGGCGAGTACGACGCCTTATTCGGACTCGACCAGGAAGCGGGCGTCGCCGAACGGCGCTCGACTAATCCCGGGGCTCCGGGGCACGGCTGCGGCCACCAGGCGCTCGGCGCATCGGCGCTGGCCGGCGCGCTCGCTCTGAAATCCTACCTCGAGGAAAAGAAGCTCGAGGCGCGCATCCGCTATTACGGATGCCCCGCGGAAGAGGGCGGATCGGGGAAAGTCTATCTCATTCGCGCAGGCCTTTTCGAAGGCGTCGATGTTGCGCTCACCTGCCATCCGGGGACCGAGAACTACGTCACTTCCTACGCGATGCTCGCGACCATATCTGCGTATTTCCGCTTCACCGGCAAGAGCGCGCACGCGGGCGCATCGCCGCACCTGGGCCGCAGCGCGCTGGACGCGGTGGAGCTTATGAGCATCGGGGTCAACTATCTGCGCGAGCACGTCGTGCAGGAGGCTCGCCTCCACTACGCTATAACCGATACGGGCGGCTCTTCTCCGAACGTGGTGCAGGGACACGCGACCGCGCTGCATCAGATCCGGGCTCCCCGGATCGTCCAGGCGAAGGAAATCTACGCGCGCGTCGTCGACATCGCGCGGGGCGCGGCGCTCATGAGCGGAACCGCGGTCGAAGTCGTCTTCGACCGCGCCAGCTCTGAGCTCGTCCACTGCGAAGCGCTCGAGCGGCTCGCGCACGAAAAATTCGTCGACGCGGGCCCGGTTCCCTTCGACGAAGCCGACCGCGCGTACGCGGCCGCCGTCCGCGCGACGCTGAGCGACGACGAGAAGCGCAACACGGAACTCGCGCTGAAATCGCTCTTCGGCAAGGAGGGGAAAAAGATCGCCGACGACATCCGCGGAAAGGACATCATCGATATCGTCTATCCCTATATGCCGACCGACAAGATCATGTCGGGTTCGACCGACGTGGGCGACGTGAGCTGGGTCGTGCCGACCCTCCAGGTGACGACCGCCACCTTCGCCGCCGATACGCCCGCGCATTCCTGGCAGTGGGTGGCGCAGGGCAAATCGCCGCTTTGCCGCAAGGGGATGCTCAAGGCGGGCGAAGTGCTCGCGCTGACCGCCGCGGAGATCGTCGAGCGGCCCGAGCTTCTGGCCGCTATCCGGAAAGACTTCGATGAAGCGCGGGAGGGACAGAGCTACGAATGCCCCATCCCCGCGGAGGTGCTCCCGCCTCCGCTGCGCTGAGGAATCAGCGCAGCTTCGCGGTCCTGAGCGCGCGAGCGGCCTTGTCGATCCCGTCCTTGTTCTGCTGAGCGAGCGAGTCCACCGACGCGACCGCCTCGTTGATTTCCTTCGTCCCCGATCCGATCTCGGCCAGGCCGGTCTCGAGGTGCCCGGCCAGGTCGGTCAGCTCGCGCATGCGCTCGGCGATGCGTTTGCGCATGTCGATGACGGCCACCGTGCCGTCGGCGACGTTCGTGGTCGCGTCGCGCAGATGGGCGAGGGACTCGAGTATCTGCGAGCTGCCCGCGTTCTGCTCGGTGAGCGCCGCGCGGACTTCCTTCTCCATGCCTCCGACCGTGCGGATGCCGTCGAGTATCTCGTCCAGCGCCTGTTCGGTTTCCGCGCTGTCCTCGACGATGTCTTCGATCGCCGCTTCCATCGCCTTGATCGCCTGCCCCGATTCCTTGCTCCGGGCCGAGGACAGTTCGGCTAGTTTGCGGATCTCGTCGGCGACGACCGCGAAGCCTTTCCCCTTGTCGCCCGCGTGGGCCGCTTCGATGGCGGCGTTCATCGCCAGCAGGTTCGTCTGGGCGGCGATGCCGTTGATGACGCCGTTCGTCTCCGCCAATCCCGCGGACTTGTCCGCGACCGTTCTGACCGAATCCACCATCGCCGCGAGCTTCGTTCTGCCGGTGTCCGACGCCCGGGTCAGAGCCTCCACCGTCGTCCCCAGGCGCTGGATATTCGCGGTGATCGAATTGAGGTTGCCGATCAGCTCCTCGACGGCGGACGAAGCGCCTCCGATCGATTCGCGCTGCACGGCGATCTGGCCGTCCGCCGCGTCTATTGACTTGCCGATGTCGTTCACCAGGCCGTCCGTCTCGCGGATGCTCCGGTAGTACTGCTGCATCTGGTTCTGGATGCTGTTGAGGTTCGAATTGATCTGGACGATGGAGGCGGCGGTCTCTTCCATGTTGGCCGCAAGGTCCATGCCGCGCTCGCCGAGGGAAGAGAGCTCCTCGTCGGCCACGATCAGGATATCCCGCAGTCCGGATACGAAATCGTTGAAGCACTCGGCGGCCCGGCCCATCTCGTCCTTGGACGCGATCTCGATGCGTTTCGTAAGATCGCCCTTGACCGACGAATCGCCGAGCACGTCCTCGATCTCGCGGGAGAATTTCTTCACTCCGCTCGTCGCCAGGCGGAGCAGGGGGACGATGCCGGCCAGTACTATCGCCATCGCCAAGAGCTCCACCAGGAGCAGCTGGAGCGCGTGCGCGCGGACTTCGTCGGCGATGGTCGCATAGGAATCGGCCACCGCGACGCGCCAGCCGAGGGACGGGATCGGGTGGAAGGCCATCATTTTCTTCACGCCCTTGTAGACGTAGGTTCCGAAACCGGTCTCTCCGGCGATGATCCGTTCGGTGATGCCGATGAGCTCCGCGTTCTTGGTGCCCGCGGCGACCGTGCGGGCGTTCGCCTTCACGATGAGGTTCGCGTCGTTGTGCCCGAGGAAGGTGCCGTCCCCGGCGTATACGATGGCCGATTCGCCGCCGCTGAGGACGCCGTCCGCCTGACGGAGCAGATTCGCCAGGTTCAGGGTCAGTACGATCGCTCCGGCGCTGGGTTCCCCGTCCGAGACGGGGACGTACAGAGCGATGATCGGCTTGCCGGTGGACGGCGAGATCGAAGCCTTGCCGAACCTGAATTTTCCGTCCCGCAGGAAGTCGGGGACCGCGTCGAAATTCGAGACGTCCCGGGCCGAGCCGTCGGCGTAATGCCCGGTGCCCGTCGAGTCTATGAACAGCAGCGCGAGGGCGTCGGGGTTTCTCCTGACGAACGCGGGCGTCTCCTCCGCGAGCCAAGCGACGATGCGCTGCGCGTCTCCGGTCTTCACCACGGGGACGCGCGCGTAGGCTTCCCCGATGATTCTCATATGATCGATCCAAATCTCGTAGCGGTCGGCGACCGTCGCCGTCTTGCCTTCAAAGATGTCTCTTTGCGTTTCGGTAGTCTGCCGGGTGGTCACCAGCACGGAAAGCGTGGAGATGATCGCGCAGAGCGCGGCGAGGGCCGCGATGGAAGCGATGGTCAGTTTCGAGCGAAGGGTCACGGAGTACTCCTGGTTATGTGGTGTTGCCGGCACATAGTGATGCATAAATGTAAAGAAAGCTCAATGCAGGGATATCTGCGGAATACTGCGTTTTGTATGAAAAATCCGCGATGAGCCGCGGATAGGGTCGCGCCGACGGGGCGCCGACACGGCACCAACGCGGTTTCCTGCGGCGGCTGTTCCTCCTCGGCGCCGCAATGGCGTGCCCGGTATGTTATACTTAACCGCCATGAAACACGTGCGTATTTTGGCCGCGCTCGCGGCCGTTCTTTTTATCTCCGTCTCCGTTTCCGCGTCCCCCGAGAGCGGGGCGCCTCTCTCCGAACGGGAAGTCGCCAAGTTCGCGGACGACTGGCCCGCCGTCGCCGGTTGGTTCGCGGCTAAGGGGAAGTCGATAGAGAAGGCGTCCGCATCGCGGCTCGTGTCGGCCTACTTGGTCGGCCCCGAGTACTCGGCTTTCGTCCGGTCGCGCGGCTGGTCCGAGGAGCGCTTCGCCTACGTCGCCGGCACAGTTTTCTCGCTCCTCGCGTACGTGGAGTTCGAGAAGCGCAACCCGGATATTGTGAAGCAGTTCGATCAGACCATCGCCCAGGTCCGGGACGATCCGACTCTTTCCCTCGCCGAAAAGATCGATACGATCAAGGAGCTCGAGGATGCGAAGCGGTCGATCCTGGCGCTGCCCACGGACGCCCGCGTCAACGACGCCGAGCTGAGCCTGGTCCGCGCGAACTACGATAGGCTTTCGAAGGCGATCGGCGCGGTCCGCTAGATGAACCTGACGACGAAGCTCTTGATCCTCATTTTCCTCAGCGTCTTGTTCCCTATCCTCGTCTTCTCCTACTTCATCAAGTCGGAGATCACCGGAAGCATCCTGCGGGAAAAGGAAGACAAGCTGTTCGGACTCGCCCGGCAGCTCGATCGACATTTGACCGGCAGCTTCGAGGATATCCTGCGCAAGCGGGGCGCGCTCGAGGAGAGCCGAGAGCGGAAGATCGCCATCCTCAACGAGGAGCTCCGCGCGATCACCGATGCGGTCGCCTCCGGCAACGCGGGAGTCGGAGTCGGCTACTACGGCAAGGACCTGGATGCCATCCTCACCTACGGTCCGAGCGCGGAATTCCAGTACACGGTAGGGCAGAGCATCTCCGCGTCGCACCGGGGACGGGACGTGATGGCGGAAGGGAAACCGCTCGTGCAGCAGGGCATGCTCGTGCGCGGGAACATCCTCAACTGCATGTGGCCCATCGTCAGGGGAGAGCGGACGATCGGCTATATTTGGGCGAACGAGACGCTCGACCAGGTCGCCGCTCAGATCATGCCGATACTCCAGCGGATCTACGGCCTCCTGATGCTCATATTCATGCTCATCTACGCCAGCGTCACTATCTCCACGCGGACGCTGCTGGACAAGATCTACCGCATCAAGAAAGGGATCGAGGTCCTGTTCGTGAAGCCCACCGCCCATCTGCCGCCGATCAAGGGGGAGCTTTCGATCATCGTCGACACCATCAACGAGCTGGTCGACAATATGAATTTCGTCAAATGCTACAACAAGAACGTCCTCGAGAGCGTCTGGAACGGCGTTCTGGCCGTCGATCTCGACGGGCGCGTCTCCCGCGCGAACCGGGCTTTCTTTCAGCTGTTTACCTCTCTCGACGAGGGAAGCCTCATCGGCCGCGATTATCGGGACGCCTTCGACGGCAGGATCAGGGACATCCTGCGCGACGGACTCGATGTTCCCGGCTTCCACCCCTCCACGGAGGTCCTGCTTAGGAGCAAGCGTCTGGAGATCTACGGAAATTCGATGATCGATGAAGACGGAATCCGGCTCGGCGCCGTCTTCGTGTTCCGCGACGTGACCGTCGCGCGTAAGTACGAGCAGGAAGTCAAGGAGAAGGAGCGGGCGCTCGCGCTCGGGGAAATGGCTTTGGGCGTCGTGCACGAGGTGAAGAATCCGCTCACCTCGGTCAAGGGATTCGCCCAACTTCTCACGAGGCCGGGCATCACCGAGGGAAAGCGGACCGAGTACGCGCGCTTGATCGATTCGGAGCTGAACCGCGTCAATCGGCTGCTCAACGAGATGCTCGCCTTCGGTGGGAAGAGCCGGCTCGAGCCGCACCGCTGCGACCTGCTGTCCCTGCTGAGCGGAAGGATCGACGCGCGGGACTGGAGCGGCGTCGGCGGAAAGCCGGAAGTCCGCGTGTCGGCCGGCCGCAGCTTCAACGCGACGGTGGACGCGGTCAAGCTGTCGCAGGTGTTCGACAACGTGCTGAAGAATGCCCAGGATGCCGTCGCGGCGAAAGGCTCCGGCCGCGTCCTGGTTCTCGGCCGTTCGGACGGCAGGAAGGTCTGCCTCTGCTTCGTGGATCTGGGCGTCGGCATCCGCGGCGAGGATCTGGAGAAGGTCGGCATACCGCTGTTCTCCACCAAGAGCGACGGGACCGGACTCGGGCTGGCGATCAGCCGCAAGATCCTGGAGGCGCACGGAGGCGCTTTGGACATCCAATCGAAGCACGGATTCTATACGAAGGTGACCGTCACCGTTCCCAAGACTCTCAACGCGAAAGAGGCCTGCCAGTGAAGCATAAGATATTGATCTGCGACGACGAACCGAACGTGCGCGTGTTCCTCAAGGATTTACTGACGATGGAGGGGTTCGACGTCGTCGAGGCGGAGACCGGCTGCGGCGCGGTTGAGGCGGCGAAGACCGAGCGGCCCGACCTGTGCATCCTGGACCTCAAGCTCCCCGACTGTTCCGGCACGGACGTCCTGCCCGAACTGAAAACCGCCCGTCCGCTCATGGCCGTCATCGTCATCACCGCGCTGGGCACGGTGGACAACGCGGTTCTGTCGATGAAGGCGGGCGCCTACGATTTCATCACCAAGCCCTTCGACACCGACACCATCCTCCTGTCCGTCAAGCGGGCGGTGGATTTCATTTCCATGAGCAAGGAGAATTCCGTCCTTTGGAACCTGCACAAGAATCGCATGTATTTCGAGGATTTCATCGGAGAATGCCCGGCCGTGCAGGGAATCCGGAACCTCATCCCGAAGCTCGCCTTCGCGGACGTCCCCATCCTCATCACCGGCGAAACGGGAACCGGCAAGAATGTGCTGGCAAAGCAGATCCATTTCTCGCTTTCAGGCGCCGAATCTCCCCTCATCTATACGAACTGCTCGAGCATCCCTTCGGCCCTCTTCGAGTCGGAATTGTTCGGACACGAAAAGGGCGCTTTCACGGGAGCCGTGGGGCAGAAGAAGGGGCGCGTCGAGAGCGCCGACGGAGGAACGCTGCTCCTGGATGAAATCTCCGAAATTCCGTACGAAGTCCAGGCGAAGCTGCTCGATTTTCTCCAGGAGCGCACCTTCTACCGGGTAGGCGGCACCAAGCCGATTTCGGTCCAGACCCGCATCATCGCCCTGACGAACAAGAACCTCCAGGATGAAATAAAAGCCGGCCGCTTCCGCAAGGATCTGTTCT
Source organism: Treponema sp. (assembly GCA_003245635.1). Lineage (GTDB taxonomy): Bacteria > Spirochaetota > Spirochaetia > Treponematales > Breznakiellaceae > SZUA-426. The sequence goes on along the minus strand of QKCO01000182.1, from coordinate 2,366 downwards.
ATCGGCTGAACGTCATCCATTTCAACGTGCCTCCGCTGCGCGAGCGGGGAGACGACGTGCTGCTGATCTGCGGCTATCTGCAGACGCTGCTCCGCAGGAAATACAACGTGCCCAATTCGCGGATTTCCGACGAGGCTCTGGCCCTGATCCGGTCGTACGATTGGCCGGGCAATGTGCGGGAGCTCAAGAACGTGCTCGAGCGGGCCTTCATCTGCAGCGACAGCGAAGTGATCGAGGCTGAATCCCTGATCCTGGAGGACGCCGAGAAGCAGGCGGAAATGCAAACGCTCCCGAATCTCATGGACGAGTACGAACGGGACGTCATCCTCCGGCGCTTGGCTTTCTTCAGCGGCAACCGGACGCGCACCGCCCAGGATCTGGGCATCTCGCTGCGGAATCTGCAGTACAAGCTCGACAAGCACCAAATCCGTTCGTGAAGAGGCGTATCGAGGTGTGCAGGATCTTGCATATCGTGCGCTGAAACTTGCGTACCGCCTTGCGCTCGACTTGTCCCGCGGCTACTCCCCACGGGCTGTTGTCGAATCGGCTGCTAGTGGTGGATCGCGCGTATTCTTCTGTTTGATGCGGTATAGCGCGGTAGATGCGATCGCTTGCTTCGCGGTTCCCCCCGTAATGGATGCTCACGAAACCTTAGGCCTTTTGGCACGCTCCTTGCTTTAATAAACGCAACAAGTTTTCACAGGAGGCCGTATGGTACGGGCACTGGGCAATTTCTTCACTAAGATAGCGAGACGCTGGCTCGCGGATGCGTTCATTTTCGCGATCGTCCTGACGATTCTCGTATTCGTTCTCGGCTTGGCCATCCAAGGCAAGTCCTTCCTCGACATGGCCAAGTTCTGGGGCGACGGCATGTGGAGCCTTCTGGGCTTCTCCATGCAGATGGTTCTCGTCCTGGTCACCGGCAGCGCGCTAGCTATGTCCAAGCCGGTCCACAAGGCGATGGTCGCCATCGCCAAGGCCGCCGACACGCCCGCCAAGGCCATCGTCATCATCACAATCGTCGCGCTCGTGGCCTGCTGGCTCAACTGGGGCTTCGGCCTCATCGTCAGCGCGATCCTCGCCAAGGAAATCGCCAAGGTCTGCAAAGGCGTGCATTATCCGCTCCTGGTCGCGAGCGCCTATTCCGGCTTCATCATCTGGCATTCGGGCCTTTCCGGTTCCATCCAGCTGACCGTCGCCGCCAAGAATCCGGTGATGGAAAAGTTCGGCGAGGGCATGATCGTGCCGACCGGCACGACGATCTTCTCGACCCAGACCCTCATCATCGCCGTGATCCTCCTGATCAGCATGCCCATCATCAACATGCTCATGCATCCGAAGGCCAAGGAAGAGACCCTCGAGGTCGATCCTGCCCTCTTCGTCGAGGACGACGAGCAGGCCGCCGTCAAGCCGCGCTCCGAGATGACCCCCGCCGAGCGTCAGGAGAACTCCATCATCCTGGCTATGATCGTCGGCCTGGTGGGCGTGGTCTACACCGTCATGTACTTCATCAAGGGCGGTTCCCTCGGACTCAACATCGTCATCTTCATTTTCCTCACCCTGGGACTCATCTTCCATAAGACCCCCATCAACTACGTGAAGGCGGTCGACAAGTCGGTCAGGACCTGCGGCGGCATCGTCCTGCAGTTCCCCTTCTACGCGGGCATCATGGGCATGATGGTCAGTTCCGGCCTCGCGGCGACCTTCTCCCAATGGTTCGTCTCCATCTCCACCGCGCGGACCTTCCCCTTCTTCACCTACCTGTCGGCCGGCCTGGTCAACATGTTCGTCCCCTCCGGCGGCGGACAGTGGGCGGTGCAGGGCCCGATCATGATGCCGGCCGCCAAGGCTCTCGGCGTCAGCTACGCGCAGACCGCTTCGGCCATCGCCTGGGGCGATGCGTGGACCAACATGATCCAGCCCTTCTGGGCGCTCCCCCTGCTCGCGGTCGCCAAGCTCGGCATCAAGGACGTCATGGGCTACACCACCGTCATCCTGCTGTGGGCCGGCGTCATCACCTCCCTCGGACTCATCTTCATCGTCTGATCCTCTTTCGGAAAACGAGGCCGTCCGGTATGCCCGGACGGCCGTTCCCGCCCTTCGGCGACAATCCCAAAAATCTCGGAGCGCCGGGGGCGGCACAGAATCAGTTAGGAGCAATTCATTATGGTAGCGAAACCGATCATAAGCGCCGAAGAGGCTGCCGCCCTGGTGAAGGACGGGGACGTCCTCATGGTGGGCGGCTTCCTGGGGAACGGGTCCCCGGAGGGGCTGATCGACGCCCTGGAGAGAAAGGGCTCGAAGGACATGGCGCTAGTATGCAACGATACGGCGTTCCACGACCTGAAAACGGGCGTGGTGACCGC
>QKCO01000109.1 GCA_003245635.1 Treponema sp. | reverse complement strand
GGGAAAACGGAAAGGCCGAGCGCCGCCAGCGGAGACGAGGGGGACGCGGCTGAAGCCGGAGCCGCCGCTTCGGTCGCTTGGACTTTTTCAGCCTGCGGAGCGCTTCCTGCCGCAGCGGCGGAGCCGTCCTTTGCGCCGCCTGCCCCGCAGGACGCGAGCGGCAGCAGGATCAGAAGAGCCGCAAGTGATCTCTTCATGTTAATACCTCTATATAGCATAAGCTAAATTAACTCGCTCGGCGAATAAAGGCAAGCGGGGAGGAATCAGAAGCTCGCCCAAACGAAGATATTGTACGCCGCGTGCGCCCATGAAGCCGCATGGACCGACCTGGTGCGCAGGAAGACGAACGAAAGCAGCGCGCCGGCCGCGGCCGCGTTCAGAACGCCCCACGGTCCCTCGTACAGGTGGCAGAGGGCGAAAAGGAACACCGATACGGCTATGCCGGTCGCCGCAGGAACGCGGAGCCCTTCGAATCGGGTGAGAAGATAGGCGCGGAAATAGGATTCCTCGAGATAGCCGGTTGAAACGCAGGAGACGACGACGACCAGCCAGTCGAGCGCGGACAGCGGGTCCGGCAGCGCATAGGGTTCTTCGGCGGGATACATGAAGGCCTCGCCGTAGCCGAGGATCGTCGATATGAGCGCCAGGCCGATGAAAGCGAGGACGGCGGGAAGCGCATCGCTTTTGCGCGGACGGACGAAGGGATCGGGCTTCAAGGCTCGATAGGACAGGAATACGACCAAGGCGAGCGCCGGAAGATCGTATAGGAAGGCTCGGGACAGTTCGTCCAAGGCGTCGAAGGCGGCGGCGTCGAACCCCGCTTCGGGAAGCGAAACGCCGGGAAGGAAAATCAGCCAGAAAAGCAGTACGGGTTCTATGACGGCGCGAATAGGGCTGCTCCTTTTGACAGGCTTTATCGGCTACGATATATTCGATACTAGCTTGACCCCCGAGGGATACGCAAGGATGCTGCTCTACCTATTGCTGATAGCGATTCCTGTTCTCGGCTTGCTCGCATTGCTCATCGGCGGCGGCGGCAAGGACAAGAAAGGCTATTCCTGGCTGCAGTTCTTCGCGAAAGGCAAGGATGCCGGATTCAGCGTCAAGGAGATCGAGCTTCTCAGGCGCGTCGCCGTGCGCGCGGAGATGGAAGATCCGACCGCCCTGTTCTGGTCGGTTAAGCAGCTCGATCGATGCATCACCTCGCTGCTGCGGAAATCGCGTTTGACCGGCGAAGAGAATACGCTCGAGACGCAGAATTTCCTGGCGAAGCTGTACGAATACCGAAAGAAGATCGAATTCGATCAGCCCCGCTATCGGAAAGGGATACCCGGATCGCGTTCGATAAGCGAATCGCAGCGTCTGCGCATTCTGGTCGACGGCGTCGGCGTGTTCGACGCGTCGGTCGTGCGCAATACGGATCGCTTCATCACCGTCGGCAAGCCTGTCGGTTATCAGCTGCCGCCCGGCTTCGTCTGGAAGGGGCGCCGGCTCGCCGTGTATTTTTGGCGCCGCGACGACGCGGGCTACGTCTTCGACACCTACGTTCTCGACGAGACGACTTCCGTCTCCGGCGCCGTCCTGCAGCTCGCGCATTCCGATTCGCTTTTCCGGACCCAAAAGCGGCGTTCCGTCCGCGCGAAGACGTGCATTTCCGCGTTTCTGTATCTGCGCAAGGACGATGCCTATCCGGAGCTCGTAGAAAGCGACCCGGGGATGCGCTGCATCGTGGAGGATCTTTCCGAAGACGGCTGCGCTCTGACGGTCGGCGGGAAAGCCGCAGCGGGACTGATGGTCAAAGTCCAATTCTCCGTAGGGGGCGAGACGGTGGCTTTTTCGGGAGTGGTCAAGTCCTCCGACTACGACGAGGAGAAGAATCGCTCCCTGCTGCATATTGAAGCGGTGCCCCTCAGCCTGAAGACGCGCAACCGCGTCCTGTCCGAGGTCTTCGGCGTAAATCCCGACGCGGAGCTCGAGGCGGCGTTCTCCATCTTCGACGATGCGGGCGAAAAGCCGCAATCGGTGGTGGCCGTCATGGAAAAAGCAAGCGCGGAGGCGGCGGCGCCGCTATCCGTTTCGGAGGTTCAGCCCGATGAATAAACGAACGATTTCCCTTTTCGCGGCGGTATTCGCCCTTCATTCACTCTTCGCCCAGGAACCGGATCCGCTCCTTTTGTCCTATGAGCGTGATTTCGCGAAGGCGAGCCTCGACGGCAAATTGGCCATCGTCGGGAAGGCCGCCGTCGAGAAGGATACGTCGTCCCTGGGGCCCTTCTACGTGCAGGCGCTCGACTTCGTCCTGCGCAACGTCGACCTCCTCAAGGACGAAAGCGCTCTCGGGTCCATCGCCGCCGCCGCATCCGGCGCCGTGGGCGATTCGGGCTACGCCGAGGCGCTTCCCATGCTCAGGCGTGTGTTCATGTCGTCCCGGGATACGGCCGTCCGCGTCGCGTCGCTGCATTCGCTGGCCATCCTCGGCAAGGGCGACAGCCAGGTCGTAGAGACGCTCAACCAGTTCCTCGCGAACCAGAACAACCTGCAGCGGGCGGGGCTTTCCCCCGATCAGCAATCGCTTTCGGCCTGCATCGCCGCGCTCGCTTCCCTCGGCGACGCTTCCTCCTATTCGAGCCTGTTCGCGGCGATGCTCGCCGACTATCCCCAAGAGATACGGCTTCAGGCCGAAGAAGCGATGCGCTCGATTCGGGGCGACTTCAAGAAATTCCTGGTGGAGGTGGTGAAGAAGAATCCGCCCCTCGAGAAGCTGACCGCGTTCCGGGCGGGCATGGAGAATCCCGCCTTCAGCGCCGCCGACCGGGGCGAGCTGGCCGAAGCCTCCCTGTCAATCTCTCTCGGCCTGATCCCGACTCAGAAGCCGGAACTCGACGCGATCGCGGACCTTCGGTACTCTGCCGTCCGCGAACTGACGTCGCTTCGCTGGACGCGCGCCACGACGCTGGCCGTCAAGCATTTCTATCGGGTGCAGACCGACTACGCCAAGGATAAGGAGCTCAAGGACCGCTTCATCGACGCTATCCTCTGTCTCGGCGCTATGGGAAGCTCGGAAGCCGCCCAGGCCCTTTCCCTGCAGCTGGGGCTTCTGAACGCGGACATGGAACGGTCGAAGACCTTCGATCAGGAAATCCTGCTCGCCGTAATCGGCGCGCTCGGCGATCTGGGGGACAAGGTCGCGTTCGACTACCTTCTGTACATCGGCTATCTGAACTATCCGGACAGCATCAAGGCGGCCGCGCGCGAAGCGCTGAACCGCCTCAAATGGTAGCGCGCGTCGAACCGGTCGTCGGCGCGGCGCTGGGAGCCGCATCCTCGTTCTATCTGCTCATTCAGTACTCGTGTTCCCCCGTCGCCGCGGCCGCCGTTTTTTTACTCCTATCGACGATTTCCTCCGCTGCGGTGGCTTTTTCTCCCCTGCGCGCCCGGGGCGTCCGCTCGGCGGTCCGCATCGTCCTCGCGTTCTGCGTCGGAGCCGCCGTAGGTGCGGCCGCGGCCGACGTACCGCCGCCGCGGCTCTTCTGGGGCCTGCCGCCGAACCGAGTCCGCACCATCGCCGGAACGATCGTCTCCGACCCCCGCGCTGTCAGACCCGGTTCGGCATACGCTTCCGTCCGCCTCGAAAAGACGGCGGGCGGCGGCGAGTCCGCTTCCGCCGGCGGCGTCGCGTCCGTCTTCTTCCCTGCGGGGACGGAACCTCTCCCTCCGCGCGGCGCGGCGCTCGAATTCGCCGGCCGGGTCGAGGACGGCCGGAACGGACCGGTCTTCAAGGCGCGTACGGCGGTCGCTTTGCGGGAGGCTCCCGCTCCCGCGGGCGCGCGGACGGCGATCCGAAGATGGGTCGTCGATATCCTCGGATCAGCACCGTGGGGAGCGCTCTCCTCCGCGCTGCTGCTCGGTGACCGGGACGGACTCGACGGCGGCGAATCCGAGGCGTACGCGGCGGCTGGCTGCGCCCACGTGCTCGCGCTTTCCGGCATGCATCTCGCGCTCGTCTCCGCTTTGCTTTCCCTGGCCTTGAAGCCGCTGCTCGGCCTGCGGCGGGGGCTGCTCGCCGGCTGCGTCCTGATCTTCTCCTATGTCGCTCTCGCCGGCTGGCAGGCGTCCCTCGTGCGCGCGGCGCTGATGTACGCCCTGGGCGCGGTCGGGGTCTTCCTCGCCTCGCCGCGCCGACCGCTTCCGCTCCTGTCGGCGGCGTTCATGATCCAGCTCGTTTCCGATCCGATCGCGGCCCACGGACTGTCCTTCATTCTTTCCTACGCGGCATTGGCCGGCCTCTGCACGGTAGGCGAAGCGGTCGCGGACCTTTCCCGCGCATGGCTGCCCGAACCGATCCGTTCGCCGCTTTCCGCCTCCGTCGGCGCCTTCCTCGCGACCGCCGCGCTTTGTTCGGCGGCATTCGGCGTGCTCAGGCCCATCGGGATAGCTGCCTCCCTCGTCCTTGCACCGGCGGCGTTGGCCTTCATGGTCGGCGGAATGGTTTTCATCGCCCTCTCTGCGGTCCATCCTGTCCTCGCCCTTCCCGTCGACGCGCTTCTGAGGATTCTGTACGCTGCGAACGGACGCTTCGTTCGAGCCGCGGCTGCGGTTCCCGGCATCGCAACTCCATCGCCCCGGATCGTCGCTGCCTTGTCCCTTGCGGTCTCGGTGCTTCTCGTGTATGGTCGGATATGGAGAAACAGTACGAGGAACCGCTTTGACCCCATCCGTTGACTACGATTCGCCCGTCGCGCTGCGCCGCTTCCTGGAGGAGCGCGGCTTCGGCATGCAGAAGAAATTCGGCCAGAATTTTCTGGTCAACCGCGCGGCCCGCGAACGGCTGGTAGCCGCGCTCGGCGCCGCGGAAGGCGATTCGGTATGGGAGGTCGGGCCCGGGCTCGGCGCCATGACCGCGCTGCTGCTCGAACGCGGCCTCAAGGTGACCGCCTTCGAGATCGACCGGGGTTTCGCGGAGTCTCTCCGCGCCTTCTTCGCCGAAAGTCCTTTTTTCCGTCTGGTGGAGGGCGATGCGCTCAAGACCTGGCCCGCCGAAGCGCGCGCTGCCGGCGGTCCCCGCTTCTTCTTCGGCAATCTCCCCTACAATATCGCCGCGGTGCTTCTCGCGTCCTTCATCGAGTCGGGCACCTACTTCGACCGCGCCGTGGTGACCGTGCAGAAGGAAGTGGCCAAGAGGATGGCGGCCAAATGCGGCGAAGCCGACTATTCGTCCTTCAGCGTCCTCTGCGCTTCCGCCTACGAGGTGAAGCCGCTGATGACGCTCAAGCCGCACTCCTTCTATCCTGCTCCCAACGTCGACTCCCAGGCCGTCGTGATGGAGCGGCATCCCTTCGAGCTGGACGGCGAAACGCTCGCGGTGTTTCGGCCGCTCGTCCGCGCCCTGTTCTCCTCGCGCCGGAAAACCGTGCGCAACAACCTCGAATCGTTCCTCCGTTCAGCCGCGATGGCAGGCGACGCGCTTTCGGCCGCGGGCGTCAAGCCCGAACTGCGGGCGGAAAGGCTCGGCCTCGAAGAATTCGCGTCGATCGCCCGTTCAGTCGCCGCGCTGCGCCGGAGCGCAGCGGGAAACCCTGAAGGGGGAGTACGGTGAACGGTCTTCCCGCTATCGCCGACGCGATTTCGCGCGTGCTGGAGCGGGCCGCCGCCGCCGCCGTCCGCGCCGGACGGTCTCCCGCCGACGTGCGCCTCATGGCGGTCTCCAAGTTCCAAGCTCCCGAGGCTATCGCGGAAGCCTACCGCGCCGGCGTCCGGCTGTTCGGGGAAAGCCGGGTGCAGGAAGCGAAGGAAAAATTCTCGGCGATAGATTACGACTATCCGGGCGCGGAACTGCACCTGATCGGAGGTCTTCAGCGCAACAAGGCCCGCAGCGCGGTCGAGCTCTTTTCCTGCGTGCAGTCGGTAGATCGGGACGAACTGGTCGAAGAGCTTGCCCGCCGCGCCTCTGCTGCCGGCAAGGCGGTCGATATCCTTTTGGAGCTGCATACGGGCGAGGCCTCGAAGTCCGGGTATCCGGACGCCGACGCGCTGCTGCGCGCCGCCGAGCTCGCTTCGGCATCGCCGGGCCTCCGCCTGCGCGGGCTCATGACGATGGCGCCCTTCACCGAAGACCCGGTTCCCGTGCGTGCCGCTTTCCGCGATGCGCGGGCCGCTTTCGAACGGCTCCGCTCTGCCTTTCCCGGCGGTACCGTCGATATCCTCTCGATGGGCATGACCGGCGATTTCGAAACGGCGATCGAGGAAGGATCGACGCTCATACGCGTGGGCACGGCGATCTTCGGCGCCCGGCCGACCTACGGAAGCAAAGCATGAGCGTACGACGGCGCCTGACGGCATTCGCCGCCTGCGCGTTCCTTTTCGCCGTCGCCGCCGCGGCGGCCGATCCCTCTTCGGCAAAAGCGGCGCCCGAGCCGTACGCCGCGGCCGAATTTCCGCAATGGACTCTCGACCTCCGGCGCGGAGAGGCCGTCTCCTTCGGCGTCCTGCCGTTCACGCTGTTCTTGTCCACGTTCGCGATGGACACCTTCCGCTACTACCAGAACGATTGGAATCGCGCCTACGCGCCTTGGCCCCTCAAGCCCTCCGGCGCGGTGTCCATGACCGAATCGGAATTCCAGACGACTTTCGCGGCCGCCTGCGCGGGTGCCGTCGTCGTGGCGGCCATCGATTTCGCCATCGTCGCGATCAAGCGGCACAGCAAGCGCAAGGCTGTCGAAAGCAAGCCGAAACCGACGTTCAGCGTCGAACGCGCTCCGGCGCCCGCGGAGAAGCGGTGAGCGCATGACCTCCTTGACCTATGACGTCCCCGACGATTGCGGAAATGGCCTGAGGCTTGACCGCTTCGTCTCCGAGCGCGAAGGAGCCGTGACCCGTTCCCAGCTCAAGGCGCGGCTGACGGCCGCGAAGGTGAACGGCAAACCCGTCAAGCTTTCGCGCCTGCTGGCTCCGGGGGACCGCATCGAGCTCGAGCTCAAAGACCCCGAAGCGGCCGATCTTCTCCCGGAGGATATCCCGCTGGAGGTTCTCTACGAGGACGACCGTGTCGTCGTCGTGGATAAGCGGCAGGGACTCGTCGTCCATCCGGGAGCGGGAAACCGGTCGGGAACCCTGGCCAACGCGTTGCTTTTCAGGCGGCTTTCGCGCGGCGGCTCCCATCCTTCCTCAAACGAGGGCGTGCGGCCGGGGATCGTCCATCGTCTGGACAAGGACACCTCGGGAGTCATCATCGCGGCCTACGACGAGAAGAGCCACGCGTTCCTGGCAGACCAGTTCAAGGACCGTTCTACCCGCAAGACCTATCTCGCGCTCGTGGCCGGCGCTCCGCCGGCGGCTTCCGGCTCCATTTCGACTAACCTGGCGCGCGATCCGCGCGACCGCAAGCGCTTCGCCGTCTGCGAAGGCCGCGGCAAGCACGCGCTCACGCTCTACCGGGTGCTGGAGCGCTACGACGGCTATACCTTGGTGGCGCTGCGGCTGAAGACCGGCCGAACTCACCAGATCCGCGTGCACCTGAAGCACATAGGTTGCCCGATTCTGGGCGATCCGATCTACGGCCGCAAGGATGCCCGGTTCCCGAAGGCGACGCTCATGCTGCACGCGTTCCGCCTGGCGATACGCCTGCCCGGGGCGAGCGGGCGCTCCGTATTCACCGCGCCCGTGCCGGAACGCATGCGCGCGCTCATCCGGGCGCTCCGCGCTCGATCGGGAAGCTCCCGGCCATGACGGAGATCGAGGCGCGGGTCGTCGCGGAGACGGCCGACTATCTGGTCGTCGCCAAGCCGCGGGGCATGCACAGCGCGCCGCTTTCCGAGGGCGAAGAGAACACGGTGCTGGCCTGGAGCGCGGCGATTTGCCCCGCGGTCCTTACGGTGCGGGGTCGCAAGCCCGTCGAACGGGGGCTCCTGCATCGGCTCGACCTGGATACCGAAGGGCTCGTGCTGCTTGCCAAGAGCCAGAAGTCGTACGACTTCCTCAACGATCGCCAAGAGCGCGGATTGTTCGTGAAGACCTACGAGGCCGTCTGCATCGGGCCGCCCGACGCGGTCCTCGCGTCGCAGCAACCGCCGTTCGTCGTCGAAAGCGGCTTCCGGCCCTTCGGACCCGGCCGCAAAGCCGTGCGTCCGGTGCCGATAGGAGAGGACGGAGAAATCAGGTCATCGCGAGGGAAGGAAACGGCGCTCGACCGGGGCATGCCCTACCGGACGACGGTGGAGAGCCTTTCGCCCGTCGGGGGCGGCCGGACGCTCGCGCGGGCTTCGCTCGCGCGGGGCTTCCGCCATCAGGTCCGCTGCCACCTCGCCTGGATCGGACTGCCGCTCGCGGGGGACCGCCTGTACGGCGGAAGCGGCGGCGAACCGCTCGCACTCCGGGCGGTCGCACTCGAATTCCCTCTGCCCGACGGCTCCGGAACGGCGCGGTACGAGATCGAATCTTTTTTCAGCTGAAAGGAAGCCTACGGAGCCGGGTCCAGGCAGTTGGCCGGCGGCAGCTCGAGGCCGTCTTCGATCTTGAAGCGCAGTTCGTGGCTGAGTCCGTCGAAGCTCTTCATCGCCCATTGGCCCTGCAGCTGGTTTTCCACCAAATTCCGTATCAGCGTGAAGCCGAGCGTTTCGCTCACCGTGTCGGCCTCTATTCCGCTTAGGCCTTTTCCGTTGTCCGAGATCTTTACGACGAGCGTTCCGTCTTCGACCGCCGCGCCGATGAGGACTCGCTTCGGCCCCGCCTCCCTTCCGACGAAGGCATGCTTGTGCGCGTTGGTCACGATCTCGTTGAGGACCAGGCAGAGGAGGGTCGCCTGATCGATGGAGACGTTCGCCTCGCAGACGTCTATCTCGCAGCAGACGCCGTCGTCGTAGATCGAATCGAGATTCGAAACCAGCCGATGGATGGGCTCCAGCAGCGCGACGTACTCGACCGAGCCGTTGCTCGAAAGGCTCTCGTGCACCGCGGATATGGCCAGTACGCGAGCCCTGCCGTCCTCGAGCACTTTGCGCTTCTCGTCGTCGCCGATGCCCGTCGCCTGAAGGGCGAGCAGACTCGATAGAATCTGAAGGTTATTTTTGACCCGGTGGTGGACTTCCTTCACCAGAACGCTCTTGTCCTGCAGCGCCTTGCGCAGGCGCTCCTCGCCGATCTTCTGTTCGGTGACGTCCTCTATCGTGAGGAACGCGAAGCGCAGATGCTTGATGTTGTACTGGAGTCCCTGCACCGCCGCCTTGAGGAATTTGCGTCCGACGAAGGCGAAGGTTCGGTCGATCTCGACGACGCGGGGTTCCGAGCCGAGGCGCGCGGCGAGCAGGTTCTTCATCGCGTCGAAGGAGAAGAGCCCGTCGGAGAGCTTCAGGAAGGGCTGCCCGAGCACAGCTCCCGGCGTGAGTGTGAACAGATCGTAGAAGGCCATGTTCGCCGAAACGACCTTTCGTTCCTCGTCCAGGACCACCAGGGGATGCTTTACCGAATCGATGATGCTTTCGGCGTAGTCGAGCGCGTCGCGGGACTTTTTCTCGGCCCATTTGCGTTCGATGATCTCTTTTTTAAGCTGCGAGATGATTTTTACTATTTCGGTTTTCGGTTCGCCTTCCACTCTGTCCGCCTCAGGATAATTTAGCCTACGTAACTTAACAGTACTTTCCTAAAATGCGCAAGATTATCTTAGGCAAATCGAGCGTACCGCGGCGGCCAAGAAGAAGGAACCGATCGCCAGAACCGGTTTTTCGAGCTTCCGCGCTTCCGCCAAGGCCTGTTCGATCGCTTCGCCGGTATGCTCTACGAGTTCGACGCCGCCGCGGATGTCGGCGAAGGCCCGGTAGGCGATGGTTGGATCGCTTTTCTTGAAATCGCCGGGCTTGGTGACGATCACGCGCGAGAACCGGGGCGCCAGAATCCCCGCCATGCCGGCTGCGTCCTTTCCCGCAGCGCAGCCGAACAGGAGGACGCCGCCGTCCCCGTAAAGCGCGCCGAAGGCGTCCGCCGCGAGGCGCACGCTTGCGCTCGTATGCGCTCCGTCGCAGACGGTCGGGGGATCGTCGCAGACGCGCTCGAAGCGCGCCGGGAGGGTTGCCTGCGCGAGGCCTTCCTCGACCGTTTCGGGGTGGATTGAGGGGAAGGCCTTGAAGACGGCGAGCGCCGCGAGCGCCGCGTTCCTGGCCTGGATCTCGCCGACGAGCTTGAGCCGCACCGAGAGCGGGCGCGGGCAGAGCTCCTTGTCCGAGAATAATAGCGTCGCCTCGGTGCCCTCGCGAGAGACGGCGGCATCAGATACTGCGACTTCTTCTGGCAGATAGAGGATGGGCGCGTCCATTTCCCTCGCCTTGCTCTTGAATACAGCCAGGGCCTCTTCCTGCTGCGGAGCGACGATGACCGGCCGTCCCTTCTTGATGATGCCCGCCTTTTCGCCCGCTATGGCGGCGATGGTGCTTCCCAGGAATTCGGTATGCTCGAGCTCGATGGGCGTGAGGACGGACGCGAGCGGATCGACGATATTGGTCGAGTCGAGCCTGCCGCCCATCCCCGTTTCGACGGCCGCGGCGCCGCAGCCGGCTCGCCTGCAGCAGAGGAAGAAGAGGATGGTCATCAGCTCGAAGAAGGTCGGATCCTCCTCGCCGGGCATGCCCTTTTCGCGCGCTCGCGCGACCGCGGCTCCGAGCTCGTCGCCGGCGGCCGCGTAGACGGAATCTTCGAAGGGCCCCCGGGCCATGGAGACCCGTTCACGATAGTCAACGACGTGGGGGGAGACGTAGAGTCCCGTCTTCAGTCCGGCGGCGTCCAGAATCGAAGCGATCATGGTCGTCGTAGATCCTTTCCCCTTAGAGCCGGCGACGTGGATGGACGGGCAGCATCGTTCCGGATTTCCCGTCAGCCGCGCGAGCGTTTCGGTCCGGTCGAGGCGGAAGGTCTTGGAATTCTGTCCCCGCTCGAAGTTGATGAAGCTGTCGATCCATCCGAATACGTCTTGCATAGCGTCCCCCGATCGGCCAGAGTGAAGCACGAACGGCGTGCCGTTGTCAAAAGGCGCCCGCATCGTATACCATCCGTCCATGGCGAAACCTGAGCTTCCGTCCGTCCTTTCCGGCGCCCGCATCCATCTGGTAGGCATCAAGGGAACGGGCATGTGCGCGCTCGCCGAACTCCTGCACCGGGCCGGCGCCCGGATCACCGGGAGCGACGTGGCCGACGTCTTCTACACCGACGAAATCCTCAAGGCCCTGGCCCTTCCGTACGCGGAAGGCTTCGACGCGGCGAACCTTCCCTCCGACGCGGAACTGGTCGTCCATTCCGCCGCGTACTCGGCCGATTCCAATCCCGAACTGGCCGCCGCGGTCCGCCGCGGTCTCCCCGTGCTCAAGTACACCGAAGCCCTCGGCTCGTTCTCGGGGCGCTTCGATTCTTCGGCGATCGCGGGGGTCCACGGCAAGACCACCACGACCGCTTTGTCCGGCGTGCTCGCCCGCGCCGCCGATCTCCCAGCACGGATATTGGCCGGCAGCGCGGTCGGCGATTTCGGCGGCCGCTCGACCCTTTCCCTTGGTTCGCGCTACTTCATCGCCGAAACCTGCGAGTACCGAAAGCACTTCCTGTCCTTCCGCCCCCGGCGCATCGTCCTGACGAGCGTCGAGAGCGACCACCAGGATTTCTTCCCGACCTACGAATCGATGCGCGACGCCTTCGTCGAGTTCGCCGGGCTCCTGCCTCCCGACGGGGAGCTCATCTACTGCGCCGACGACCCGGGCGCGGTGGAAGTCGCCGCCCTCATAGCCGCCAAGCGCGGCGACCTGCGCTTGGTGCCCTACGGGGAGCGCGCCGCCGGGCCTTTCCATATCGAAAAGCTTGCGGCCGAGGCCGAACGGACGGTCCTTCGGCTGAGCGCCTTCCCCGTCGATTTCAAGATCCGCGTTCCCGGCCGCCACACGGCGCTGGACGCGGCCGCCGCGCTCGCTCTCGTCTCCTCCTTGACTGGCGGGCTTTCGGGCGATCGGCTCGAAGCGGCCGCGGCGGCGCTCGAAAGCTTCCGCGGTTCCCGCCGCCGGGCCGAGATCGTCGGAGAGGTGGGGGGCGTCCTGGTGATGGACGATTACGGCCACCATCCGACCGCGATCCGCACGACCCTCGCCGGGCTCAAGTCGTTCTATCCGACGCGCCGATTGATCGTGAGCTTCATGTCGCACACCTATACGCGCACCGCCGCGCTCCTGGATGAATTCGCCGCCTCCTTCGCGGACGCCGACGAACTCATCCTCCATAAGATATACGCGTCCGCCCGGGAAAAGTATTCGGGCGGCGTGACCGGGCGCACTTTGTACGAACGCGCGGCCGCCCTGCGGCCGAACGTTTCCTACGTCGAGGAACCAGAAGCGGCCGCGGCCGATATCGCCGCCCGCCTACGCCCGGGGGACCTGTTCCTCACCATGGGAGCGGGAGACAATTGGAAGCTCGGCAGGAAGGTGCTCGAATCATTGTCCGCAAGGAGTCCCGCTTGAAAAGCATGACCGGCTTCGGCCATGGAGAACGGAGCGACGATAAGTTGTCGGTTTCCGTCGAGCTCAAGAGCTACAACAACCGATTTCTCGACGTGTTCGTCAATCTGCCGTCCTTCCTCTCGTCCCTCGAGCCGCGGGTGCGGGAATATCTGAGCGAACGCTGCCAGCGCGGCAAGATCGAGGTCTCGATCAGGGCGAAGGAGCTGCAGGGCGAGGTCAACATCGTCGTCGACGAGAAGGCCGCCGCCGCGTACTACGGAGCCGTGAAGCGCCTGGCCGCGAGCCTCGGGCTGGACGAATCGCCGCGCCTCTCCACGATCCTTTCTCTCGAGGGCGTTCTCCAGACCGATAAGGCTCGGGACCCCGAGAAGTTCTGGCAGGCGATCGAGCCTCTGCTCGCCGAGGCGTTCGCCGGTTTCGAGGCTTCCCGCGTCCGCGAGGGGAAGGCCACCGAGGCCGACGTGCTTTCGCACATCGGCGTTATCGAAACGGCCCTCGAGCTCGTCTCGGGCCACGCCCCCTCGCTCGAGGCTTCGATCAAGGACAACCTCCGCGCGCGCTTCCGCGACGTGCTCGGGGACGCCGTGGACGAGAATCGGGTGCTCGCCGAAACCGCCGTGCTCCTGATGAAGTACACGATCTCCGAGGAGATCGCGCGGCTTAAGACCCATCTGGCGGAATTTCGGGCAGAGGCCTCGCGCAACCCGGCTCCGGGCAAGAAGCTCGACTTCCTCTGCCAGGAGATCAACCGGGAAATCAACACGATCGGCTCCAAGAGTCCCATACTTGAGGTGAGCCGGGCCGTCGTCGATATGAAGGACGCGCTCGAGAACGTGCGCGAGCAGCTGAGGAACGTCGAATGAGCGATGTCGAACCGAGGATCGCCATTTCCGGCAAGAGCGGCTGCGGCAACACGACGGTGAGCAAGCTCGTCGCCGAACGGCTCGGGCTGCGCTTCATCAACTTCACTTTCCGCACGCTCGCCGCGGAGCACGGCATCACGCTCGAGGACGTGCTGAAGAAGGCGAAGTCGGACGACTATTGGGACCGCGCCGTCGACGAGCGCCAGGTCGCCATGGCTCGTCAGGACGGCGGCTGCGTGCTCGGCTCGCGCCTTGCCGTTTGGATGTTGCCCGAAGCGGACCTCAAGGTGTACCTGCGCGCCTCGGCCGATACGCGCGCCGCGCGCATCCTCAAGCGCGAAGGCGGAGATCTCGAAGCGATCAAGTCCTTCACCGCCGAACGGGACCGCCAAGACAGCGCGCGCTACAAGGCCCTCTACGACATAGACAACGACGACTACTCGCAAGCCGATCTCATCGTCGATACGGACGGGATAGGCCCGGAAGCGATAGCCGACCGGATCGTCGCCGCGCTTTCCGCCAAGACGGGGCGATGACGGCCGGCAGCGTTTCCGTCGACGTTTTCCGCCGGACGATACTCGACCATTACCGGGATTCCGGCCGCGCGTTCCCCTGGCGCGAAACGACCGACCCGTGGGCGATACTCGTTTCCGAGGTGATGCTCCAGCAGACGCAGACCGAGCGGGTAGTGCCGTACTGGACGCGCTGGCTTTCGCTCTGGCCGACTCCCGACGCGCTCGCGGTTGCCCCGCTCGAGGCTGTTCTGCGCGAGTGGAGCGGCCTCGGCTACAACCGCCGCGCTCGGTTCCTCCGTGACGCCGCCGCAGCCATCGTGGCGCGGCACGGGGGAACGGTCCCGGACGATCCCGAACTGCTCGACGCGCTTCCCGGCATCGGCCCCTACACCGCGCGAGCCGTGGCGACCTTCGCCTTCGGCCGTCCCGAGGTCTTCATCGAGACGAACATCCGCGCGGTATTCCTGCATTTCTTCTTTCCCGGCGCGGAAGGCGTGTCCGACGCCGAACTCCTGCCCCTGATCGAGCGTGCCCTCGACCGGACTGATCCTCGCCGCTGGTATTGGGCCCTGATGGACTACGGCTCCGCCCTCAAACGCGTCACCGTCAACCCGAGCCGCCGCAGCGCCCATTACGCCAAGCAGTCGCGCTTCGAAGGCTCTCCCCGCCAGGCTCGCGGCGCCGTTCTGCGTACCCTGTCGTCGAAGGGCGCCGCGGATCTCTCGTCTCTGATGAATGAAACCGGCATCGAGGAGCCGCGCCTCGCCGCGGCGCTCGAATCGCTGGGAAAAGAAGGCCTTGTCGCCGAAAGCGGCGGCAGATATCGGATATCTTGAATCATACGCGCCTCTTGTTCGACTCTCCTCTGGCCAAAACAAAAAACCCCAGCCGAATGGCTGGGGTTCGGGCAACAGCGGCAGAAGGGAGTCGAACCCTCGTCTCCAGCTTGGAAGGCTGGGGTAATAGCCGTTATACGACTGCCGCACTTGCACAGATCGCTTTCGCGATCGAAAGCTACCATACCGGAAAGAACCTTACATGTCAACACGAAGGTGCGTTGTGATGTCCGAAGTGCCAGCAAGGGTGAAAAATGTTTCTTTGACTTGGCCTTGGAGATAATTATATTTGACTGGTTAAGTCTGAATTGCATTGTTCGAGTCGCTGAAATGCAATGGGACGGAGGGTGTAATGATGAAACTC
>QKCO01000084.1 GCA_003245635.1 Treponema sp. | reverse complement strand
GAAGGCGATCGCCTGCTTCAGGCCGAATTCCCACTCCGCGTCCTCGTTTTTGGGGTAGGTCGCCTTGAAGCTGAACGCGTGCGAAAACTCGTCGCTTTTATAAAATGAGAAAAGAGGCGCCGATCCGAAAGCTCCGAATACATTGATGGAGGAGAACTGGAGGGAGGCGGAAGCGGAAACCGAGTCGGTATCGGTTTCGAGCTCTCGTTCGAGCTTGCGTTCGAGAGAAAAGGAGGCGGCGGTCGGCAGGAAGAAGGAGACGGCGCCGAACGCGCGGGGGAATGTGAAGGCGTTCTCGAACCCGTCGGTGAATCCGGCGGCGGAAGACGAGGCGGATGCTGCCGAGAAATAGGCGGGAAGGGACGAATCCCCCAGGCTCGATAGGGGCAGCACGGTCCACAGCTTTTCCGCTCCGGACATCGCGCGTCCGAAGGACGCGATGTCCTCCTGCGCATCGCCCGGAGCATCTCCGGTATCTTCGGTGAAGCGCATCGAGCGATAAAGGGCCAAGGCCGCGGAGGCGCCGCCGAGCTTGAGGGGGAGGTTGAGCCTGAGATCGGCCGAGCGGGTCCGGTCCGCGAGAGTCGCGTTGAAGAGCGAGCTGCCCGACGCGGCGGCCGAAAGGCCGATCGGCGTAGCGGAGAATGAGAGCGCCGCGTTCGCGCCGAGCGTCCGTTTGCGTTCGTCGGCGCCCGCATCGGGGAGCAGCAGGCGGGAGGATTCGAGCCATGCCGCATCGTAGGGACCGTCGATCAGGGCGCTCTCGGCGCTCGAGGTATAGGCGGCGGTCGCGCCCGCTTCGGCGCCGAGCGCGGGGCCGGATGCCGCTTTCGCGGTTCCGGCCTTCAGCGATGCCTTCCAGGTGCGCGTCGTCTTCGTTTCCGTCGCTGCGACCGCGGCGGAGGCTTCCGCCGCGAGCGGCCCTATGATGCGCAGGCTGTCCGTGCGGTCGAGCGTCGCCGCGTCCGCATCCATTTCGAAGCGTTCTCCGACGCCGAGGACACCGAGCGGTAGATCCGCGCGGTGCGATCCGGCCCAGGAGAGTTCGCCCGAGGAGAGCCCCGCGCTCATCGCGGCCGATACAGACGCGCCGAGCACGTTCGCTGAAACGGAGCCGCCCCCCTTCGCGCTGCTGCCGTCCTGCGCGTTCGCCGCGTCTCCGAAGGGGTTTCCGAAGGCGCTGAACTCGGACCGCGCTTCGAGGGCGAGGTCGGACAGGACGGCTTTGCTCCCGACCGACAAGAACGGGCCATTCCGTTTCCAGGCGAGCGAGCCGCCCGAATAGGCTCCGAAGCCGGCGATCGGGTCTTCAAGACTGATTTCATCCAGGGCGAGCGACCCGTCGGGAATGGCGAGTCCCGCAGGGGCCTCGAGCGCAAGGGCGAAATAGCGCGGCCCTTCACGTTCGCCGTACGCGCTCGAAGCGTTGCGGTATTCGCGGACCAGGGCTGAGCGGTAGACGACGGAAGCCCCCGATGCCTTCCCGCCGTCGACCGCTACGGTCCGGTCCGCATCTCCGTAGGAGATAGAGACTTTCGACCATTGGCCGGGAGTGAAGGCGCTAACGGGAATTTCGGCGTCGATGAAGCGCGCGGAGGCGCCGTCGCCGGAGAGCGCGGCGGAAGAGGCGGCGACGACCACCCGCAGCATGGCGCCGTCGTCGAAAGTCCCCGAGTCGGGTGTGGGCCCCTTCAGGAAGAAGGACAGCGTCCGGTAGGACCAAAGGGGAAGCGGGCTCGGGTAGCCGTCCGCGCCGATCGCTTCGATGGTGGAGTCGAGGCCCGTCCAGGAGACGGCCAGCACGCGCTGGGATTCTCCGTCGGGGTGCAGGCGCGTAATTTCTGAGGAAAAAGCCGAGGCGAGGGAAGAATCGACCGATTCGGCGGCCTCGACTTCGTCGCCGCTGACCGAGACGTTTCCGCCGCTGACGACGATGGGGCGGAAGTCGGCGCCCTGCACGACCGGCGGCAGCACCAGAAGTTTGCCGGATGCCGCGACCGTGCCCGTCGGTTCGGTCGTCTCCAAGTCTGAACCGTCGTCGAGCCTGACGACGACGCGTATGGCGCGGGCGCCCGCGAGCCGCGCGCGGTCGAGGTCGGATAGATCGAAGGCGGGCGATTCCCAGTCCGTTTCGGAGCCGGCGACGTCATTCACGGTTCCTCTATCAGCGTTTATCGCATAATCGGTTTCTTTAAGCGGCGCGCTCCAGACGAGCTCGGCCGATTCGGCGTCGCCGTCCGCGTCGGCCAGGGAGCCGATCTGCACGTAGGCGCGCACCGGGTTTGTTCCTGCGATGTCGTAGAAACGGTAAGGCAGGACGATCATCCGGGCGCGCTCGAGGGATTCGGCTTCGCTGCCGAGCGTCATCTGGAAGCCTGCCCAGAGCGCGAAGCCGCCGTCCTCGGCCTTGTCCGTGCCCAGCTCGTATTCGGCGACGTAGGCGGTTTTGCCGCCGAGCTCGGTTACGGAAACCGGGTACGGGCCGGTCTGGGACGAGTCTGCCGAGGCCCCCGTCCAGGTGATCGGCTTGAGCGTCGTGTTGCCGAGGATGTCGCTCGCGGTATAGTCGCGGTAGACGAGCGGGCTCGAATTTTCGGGGAGCGGCTTCGTCGCGAAAGACCAATACCCCGAGAAGAGGTCCTCCGAATCGGTGTCCGGCGAGTTGGGCGCTTCAGGCGGATAAGCCGCTTCCGCGGCGTCGATGTCGAGTCCGAGGTCGAACTCGCTGCCTTCCATGCCCGCCGCGCGGTAGAGGCCCGTGGTGTCGGGCGCTTCGAAGGCGAGGGCTGCCGCGGCGTTCGCTTTGAAGTCGCCGCGCTTCCACGCGGCCGAACCCGAGAGCGCTATCGTGCCGGGGCTCGACTCTGAACCGGTCGTGAACGCGTCGGGCGCCACGTTCCAGCGGAGCGCGAGCGCCGCGCGCGCGGAAAATCCGCCGTCCGCGTCGTAGACGGCGCCGAGGCCGGCGGCGATGCTGCCGAAGCGGCGGTCCTGCGAATTCTTCAGATAGGAGATGCGGATGATTTCGCCCGAGAGCGCGGCCGAGGAAAGGGACACCGTTCCCGTTGAGGTATCGTAGCTTGCCAAAGGATCGCGGACGCCGCCCCGGGTAACGACGACCGAGCCGGCTACGACGTCGGTACCGATGTCGTAGCTGCCGGAGCTTCCGTACGAGGTGAAGCGGAGCGAGACGTCGGTGGCCGCTCCCTTCACGCCGGGAAGGTAGGCCGAAGGCTCTATGCCGGCGAGCGGAAAACGCGTTTCGGGAGCCCGCTTGTCTATGGCCGACAGCGTGGAGATGAGCACGAAGTATCGCCCGGTCGTGGATACGGTGGTTTCGCCGTCGGCGTCGGTCGAAATGCTGAAGGTCGCGGAAGTCGACTCCTCGAGCTCGAATCCGCCGACCGCGCCGCCGCTCGAGGCGTAGACCAGGGACGCGCTCGAGTCGGAGGCCGAACCCGAGGGCGGCGCGTAGCGGTTAGCCTGTTCGAAGGGGGAGAAGGCTCCCGGATCGTATACGACCAGCGCGTTCGTTCCGGCGATCGATATATCCGCGGGCGCGCCGCTGCCGCCGCCGGGCTGCGGGTAGGCTGAAAGGTCGAGCTCCTGGCCGCTTGAGTCGAAGGCCGCCTGGGTTTCGCCAAGGAATCCGGTGCCCAGCGAGTAATCGCCCATCGATGTGGTCCAGGGCGTATCCGAACCGCTCTTCGAATAGGCGACCGCCACGCGGCCGGAAGCCGTCTCGGAGAGCTCCACCAGGCCGAGCGTCGCGGAGACCGCCGCTTCGCTCGCTTCGGCGGTGCGGTACTTTCTTCCGTCGTCCCCGGTCAGCGCGCCCTTGTCGGCGTCCTCGAGGTAGACGACCGGCGCCGCGTCGAGCCCCTGGTCGGGAAGGACGAAGGCCCGGCCCTTGAGCCGCTTTCCCGGGGCGACGTCGGTCTGGGTCCGTTCCCGGGTGCCGACGTACACTTTTTCCTCTCGCGTCGCCGAATCGTAGCGCACCATGGCGTGGAGGCCGAGCGGCCCCGAGCCGAACGCGCCGTAGGCGCCGAACGAGCTCGGCGTGCCGCCCGCGATGTCCGCGTAGGGGAAGTCGGGGAAGTCGAGCCCCACGTTGCCGATGCCGACGTAGCGGATCGTATCGCCCTCCGCGCCCATGTAGCCGGCGCGGTAGGTGTTGAGGTCGTAGTCGTCCAGGAAATTGGCTTCCACGAACCAATGGCCGAGTATGACCGCGCTGAGAGTGAGGTCGATTTCCTGCGCGAACAGGAGCGGCGATTCGGATTCCGAGAGGGCGGCCCCCGACGATCCGAAGGTGAAACCGCCGGTGCCGATCAGAGACCCCTTCCAAGAACCGCCGATGAACACTTCCGCGTCTCCGCCGTCCATGTCGAGGGCCAGGAGGGTTTCGGGCGCTTCCTCCCGTTTCGCGTCGGCGAGGGGCACCGGCGAAACCGGAAGGGCCGGAACGGCCGCCGGAACGATCGCGAGGACGAGGATCAGGAGCGTACGGAGCGGGCGGCGTCTTCGCAAAGCATTCATCGATGTTGTATAGTATACCCCGCGCGCGCCCCCGCGCGTCCAGGGAGGATGGCGAGGATGATCGTTTCTATGATCCAATTCATCATTGAGCTGCCCGAAGCCTCCTCGCTCAAGGACAAGCGGCAGATCGTTCGATCCGTGCGGGACAAATTCCAAAAGAAGTTCCGCATGAGCGCGGCGGAGGTCGATCTCCACGATTCGGTCGCTTTCGCGCAGATCGGAGGCGCGTTCGTGTCCAACTCGAAGGATTTCGGGGAGGCGGTGCTCCGCAAGGCGTTCTCCATGGTCGAAGACGAGCTTCCGGTCCGCATACAGGACGTGGCCATCCATTCGGAGGAATTCTAGCGTGGCCGGTCCGATTCCGCGCATCCGCGGCCTTCCGGCGCTCGCAGCCGCTGTTTTTGCGCTGGCTTCCTGCGTCGGCATATCGGCCGACGTCGAGATCCTCGCCGACGGCTCGGGGACTGCGGCGGTCTCCTACCGCGTGTCCCGCCTGGTGGAGGCGATGGGCCGGACCGGGGGTGAGGAGCATTGGCTTCCCCTGCCGACCATCCATTCCGATTTCGAAAAGCTTGCCGCGGAGATCGAGGGTCTGTCCCTCGCTTCGTTTTCGACGAAGTCCGACGATACCGATTTGAGCGTTGAGGCCGTCCTGCGCTTCTCCGATCTGGGAGCGCTTTCCCGCTTCCTCGATTCGAGCGGCCGCGCGGCCTCGATCGCGGAGAACGGCGACAAGCGCGAGCTGAAGCTCCGCGTATCCGAGGGCGGAGGCCCGCTCGATCCCGACCTCAAGCGTCTGGTCGATACCGTGTTCCGCGGCTATTCGGTGTCCCTTCGGTTCAAATTCCCTTCCGTCCCGAGCGTCCGGGGCGGAAGCGTCGATCAGGCGGCCCGTACGGCGCGGTACGAGGCGCCGGTCGCCGAAATCCTTTCATCCGAAAAAGCGATCGATTGGATCGCCACGTGGTAGGAGCGCACAGCATGAGCAAAAGAACGTTCGCCATCATCGCCGCGGCCGCGGCTTCCGTTTTCGCCGGCTGCCTTTCCGCGCCGCCTCCGGTCCCGCAGGAGAAGGCTCCTGCGGCCGGCGCAGCGGCCGCCGCCCAGCCGGCAGCCTCCGAGGCGGACGCGCTCAAGACGATGCGCGAGCTGCGGGACGCCGCGCGGGCCGCCTTCGATTCGAATCATCCGGTCGAGGCGCTCAGGCATTTGGTGTCCCTGCTCGCGGTCGACGATGAATCCGCCCCGGAGGCGGACGCTTCCCGTCGGACCGAGCGCGCGGAGCTGGCCAGGAAGGCCGATGCCGAGCTGACCGCGATCGGCGCCCGATTCACGATGGAGCCTACGGACGAATGGATCGCCGAAGGCAAGCAGCTTTCGGGAAGCACGCGCGACCTGGCGAAGGGCAGCGGTCTCAAGCCGGCCGTCCGGCTGGTGGTTAACTACGACTTCGGAAAGGCCGTCGTTGCGGACGCGCCGGTCCGGTTCGCGTTCGCGAAGGGAATAGGCGACGTCGGCGCCTCGGGCACGACCAACGCCAATGGGGTCGCGTCCGCGTCCGTGCGTTCGATAGCCCGCGTCGACGAGCCGGTGGTCATCCGCGCGGTGCTCGCCGTTTCGAGCCGTGGAAGGACGAAGGTGTTCTCCGAAGTGTTCCGCGACTTCACCTATCTCCCGTCGACCCGGACGGCGCGCGTGGTGGCGCTCGAGCGGACGGCAGGGGCCGACGGAAAAGCAGCGGCGGCGCAAGACTATTCGCCGCTGGTCGACGCCGTTTCCCGCGGCCTGTCGGACTCGGGCCTCGAGCTGCTTCCCTCCGACGGCGCGCTCGATCCCGCGGGTTTCATGGCCGCGCTCAACGGGGACCCTTCCGCCGTTGCCAAGGCCCTCTCCCTCGGAGGCGCTCCGGCCGCCTTCCTGGTGATCGCCGCCTCAGACTGCGACGCGCCGCGGCAGATGGTTCTGCAGGGAAAGGCCTATGAGATCTACACGGCGATCGCCAGGGCGACCGTCCGGGTGCTGCGTTCCGACGGCAGCGTCGTCGACGCGCGGCCGCAGGTTTCCGCGCGGGGGCAGGCCGGGACGCCGGATGCGGCGGTGAAGGCCGCGCTCAAGGCGGTGCGGGAGGCGGTGGAGAAGGATCTTCGTTCCGCCGCGGCCGCCCTGAAGGCTTCTCTGGATTAACGGCGTTCTTTCGGGGGCGCGGAGACCAACCGCGCCTTCGTCAGCACCGCTCCCTTGCTCTTTCTGAGGTCTAGCGCCGCCCGTTCGACCTTCGCCTTCTTTTCGGAGGCCGACGCGAACAGCTCACCCTGGCCGATTCCTTCCCCCTCATCTAGATTCGCGAGCCCGAGGCCGATGAGCCGGACTGCCCGCGACGGGTCCCTTTTCCTCCTGAACAGGTTCCAGGCCGCTTCCCGTATGTCGTCCGAGGTTTCGACTGCCCGCGGAAGGGTCTCCTGCGCGCTCACCGTCTCGAAATCGTCGTAGCGGATCTTCACGTGCACGGTCCTCGACGACGCCTTTTCCTCGAGGAGCCTGAAAGCCAGTTCCTGCGAGAGGGCGAGCAGCACTCCTTCCAGCGTTTCCTCGTCCTCCACGTCGTGTTCGAAAGTCGTCTCGCTGCTCATCGAGCGCGATTTGGGCTGGTCCGAAAAGATGCCTGGATCGAGTCCCCGGACCGCCTTGAAAAGAAAGGCCCCGCACGCGGCGCCCATGGCGCGCTCGAGCGATGCGGCCGGCAGGTCCCGGATCTTCCGCACCGAATCCACGCCGAGCGCGAGAAGCCGGTTTCTCGTCTTGTCCCCGATGCCCCAAAGGGACGTCAGCGGAAGCCTCTCCATGAAAGCCTCCTCATCGCCCGGAGGAACTTCGAGCAGCCCGTCGGGTTTGGAGGACGCCGAGGCGAGCTTGGCGATGTAGCGGTTCGTCCCGACGCCGACGGATACCGCGAGCCCTATCTCGTCCCGCACCCGCTGCTTGAGTCGGGCGGCGGCTTCGGCGGGAGGGCCGAACAGACGCTCGGTGCCGGTCATGTCGAGGAAGGCCTCGTCCACGGAGATCGGCCGCACATCGGGGGTGAAGGACGCGAACACGTCCATCACCGCGCGGGAAACGATGCGGTAGCGCTCCATGCGCACCGGCCGGAAGACGCCGCCGGGGCAGAGCCGGTACGCGCGCGCGATCGGCATGGCGGAGCGGACGCCGAACGCGCGGGCCTCGTACGAGCAGGCCGATACCACGCCGCGTCTGCCGGGAGCGGCGCCGACGATGACCGGCTTTCCCCGCAGAGACGGATCGTCGAGCTGCTCCACCGACGCGTAGAACGCATCCATGTCCGCGTGGAAAACGACGTTCCTCACGGCCGGGCCTCCGGCGCTACCTCCGAGGAAGCCCGGAGCGTCAGCGCTCGGTCGGTTTTTGCGTCGTAGTAGAGAGCTCCCGCTTCGAATCTCGCTGCCGCGTCTTTGGCGAGCGTGATCTCGAGCCGCAGGGGCGTGGGCGGTTTCTCGCCGAGCCGGAAAACCGCGGTCCTTCCATCCTCGGAAAGGTCGAAGGGGACCGGCGCGTCGTAGACGGAAAGCTTATCTGCGGAGACGAGCGTCAAGTCGATCCGGTCGGGCGGAATCGCCGATTCGAAGCGGAGACGCACGGTCCTGCTTTCCAGGAAGGCGGAACTCGAAGAGCTCACGGAAAAGCGGGCGGAATCGACGCCCGTTTCCCGCACCGGCCGCGGCCGGTGCCGTTCGGCGTCCGCGGAGCGGGAAGCGAAGACCGCCGCGGCCGCCAGCGCGCCGGCGACCAGAATCGGTCTGGTATAGATCCGATAGGCCCCGGCCGAGAACGCTTTGCCCTTTTTGCGTATCGTCTGCGCCCTCGAGAGGATCGGGATGCGCCGGAACAGGAACATGAAGGGAAGGGACAGCAGGGCGAGGTACAGATCGATGCCGAGCCCCCCGTCCATGATCGCGCGCGCCGCGCCCGCGTCGCCGGAGCCGATCGCCGCGGCGGCCGAGCCCAGGATCTGGAGCGGGGCGAGAATGGTGGGCACCAGGGCCGGTGTCGGCGAAACGATCATCGAAGCGATGAACGCGAAAGATCCGGCCCAGACGTATACCGGCACGAAGGTGAAGTCGAGGACCGCCGCCGTAAGGGCGCCGAGCGCGAGAAGCATCACCGCCGCGCTGCCGTAGAAGTGGGCGCGGCGCGGCGCGCGGAAGAAGATAAGCGGAGTGAAGGCGTAATAGTACGCGTACGCGAGGAACAGCTTGAGGGCGGCTGTCGCGTAGGACGCCGCTGCGGATTCCGCTCCGAATGCCTTCAACAGGAGCGAAAGCGTCCAGCCCGCCAGGACGAAGCAGCCCGCGAGCGCCGCGAGGAAGCCGGCCACGATCCACAAGCGTTTGAGGAAGACGTTCCAGCGTGCGACCAGGAGCTGCCGATGCGTCACCGAATAGCCGAGGAACACCAGCAGCAGGAGTCCCCACGCGGCGATGAATACGGCGACCGAGGCGGCTTCCGGAAGCACGATCGGCGCGGCTGAGGTCGGAAAGAGCGCGTACCTTTCGTCGTCCAGCGGCTCCGCTTCCGCGAGCCGACGCGCCGAGGCGGCGAGCACGGCAGCGAAATCCTCGGCCGAGACCGACGGGCCCGCCCCCCCCGGATTCGCGCCGCGGGCCTCGTCAGCGAAGAGCGCCGCCGGAATCCGGCGTTCGCGCAGCAGCCGCAGTTCCGTTCTGCCGGCGACGAGCTTGAGCCGGTACAATTCGGTGTACGGGACGGCGAGCGGCAGGCGCAGGCCACGCAGCTCGAAGGATTCCAGGAGCGTTTCCACGAGGTATCGCGGCGCGATGCCGTCGTCCGTGCCGTATTCAAGCCGGGGCCGCGACGGTTCCCTCGAGAGGTCTACGTACAGGAAAAGGGCGCGGGAAGGCTCGTCGAGCGCATCGGCCGCGTCCTGCAGCCCGTCGTGCATGTGCGCGCGCAGGCCTTCGGGCAGCGCGGATCCTTCGTCGGCCAGGAATGCGATGCGTACGGGAGCCGCCGCCGGGAGTTCGGCGAGGAGCCTCGCCGCGCGGGCGAGCGCGCGTAAGCCGAAATCCACATCGCCTTCCCCGCGGAAATCCCTCAGGGGCGCGGCTATTTCGATAGTCGAGACTTGGGGCTGCACGTCGGAACGGATGGCGGGAATTTCGACGACCAGGGAGGTGCCGAAACCGCCGGACGCCGCCAGGAGCGGGCGTTCGGAGAGCAGCCCGGCGTAAGGACCGAGCGCCTCCGAGACGTAGAGTTTCGCCGCGCCGCTTCCGGCGGCCGCGGCGGCGACCGATCGGTTCGAAGCGGCGCCGAGCAGCGCCAACACGCAGACGGCTACGGCTATGCGCGAAGAATTCCGCCGCAGCTTCAGCTCCCGCCCCTTCGGTCCGGTATGCCCGAAGGCGATTTGCCGGACCGCGCGAATTCGGGCGACCAGTAGAGCGAGCAGAAGCAGTGCCCATAGGTTTCCGCATCGCCCTTGGCGTAGGCGCAGGGGCACAGCACGTCGGCGTCGGCTTCGCGGCTGCCTTCGCTGTCGCGGCAGGGGCAGAGGTAGTAGCCGTAGCGGTTCCAGTTGGTCGTCAGTCCCGTTACGAGGTCGTCGTAGAAGGCCGGATCCTTGGTCAGGATCCAACCCTGCTTGGCTGCGACCATCTCGGTGAATCGCTTGGTCTGCTCGATCGATTTCTCCGCCATGTCGCCTCCTACGCCTCCAGAAGGGTCTTCTTCCAATCTTCTTCGATGAAGCCGATCAGCGTTTTCTCCCCGTCGACCACGGCGAACGGAAAGGATACGTGTTCCTTGAATTTATCCGCGAGCGCGGCTTTCGCCTTGTTCTTCGTCTCGATCGGGACGAGGTCGACGTGCACGTAGCGGTGAGCGATGCCCTTGTCCTTCAGGAAAGCGAGGGCGCGCTTGCAGAAGCCGCAGGTCGAGAGCGCGTAGACTTCGACGTCGTGCGCCGCGCGGTCTCCGTCGACCGAGACGTATTCAAGGTAGTCGAACATGATGCCTCCTTCAGGGCCTCTATGGAGCGGACGTACGCGTCGGCGTCGAATTTCCGCTTGAGCCCGTTCGCGTTCATATACCGTACCGTACCGAAGACGGGGCGTCCCGTCCAGGGCCGGTCGTGCTTGCCGAAACACCAGGCGACGCCGGCGTAGCCGTTGGGATCCCTGCCGTCCAGTGAATAGCGGTCGTTCAGGGCGACCGCGGTTGCGAAGGCTTCCTCGGGGCTCGCGCTCCAGGCGAGGATCTGCTTGCCCCAGTACATGCGCATGTAGCCGTGCATGCGCCCGGTGATGACCATCTGGTCCTGGGCCGCGTTCCAGTAGGGATCGTGGGTCGCCGCGTTCTCGAAGTCCTCGAACCGGTAGAGCGCCTCCCTGCGATGCGCGGAGCCTTCCGCGAGCGTGCGCCGAGCCCAATCGGGCACTGCGCCGTAGCTGTCGTAATCGTCGCGGTGGGCGACGAAGTTGACCGCGAGCTCCCTTCGGACGACCAGCTCCTCGATGAAGGCGGCCAGCTCGGGCGAAGCGCAGGCTCCGGCCGAACGTTCGCCTGCGAATTCGAGCGCGCGGCGGACGAGGGCGATCGGAGAGACATGGCCGAAATGGAGCGCCGCGCTCATGCCGGAGGTTCCGTCGCGGCTGGGATCGTTGCGGTCGCTCCCGTAGCGCTGAAGCTTTTCGGCCAGGAAGGCGTCGAAGCGGGCGACGGCAGTCCGCCGGCCCGGTTTTTCGTCGATGCGCGTTTCGGCCGACCGCGGATGCCTTTTTCCGGGGGGCGCCGCCGCGAGCCCGTCGAAGTCGACCGCGAACTCGCGGGGAAGGTCCAGGGAAAGGGAGCTCCTGCGCGGAACGGCCTCCGCGGACTGATCGAGAAACGCGTCCAGCTGCGGCATTATGCGTCTGCGGAGCGTGTAGGCCGACCATTCTTCCTTGTCGGAGGCCTCGGCGGCCGGAACGACGACGTTTCCCTCGACGCGCACGAATCGGCAGTCCGCGGCGGCGGATGCCCTGTTGAGCCATTCGCGCTGGATGCGGGCGTAGCCGCAGTCGGCGACGACGAGAGCCGCTCGGGGGGCGAGGGCGGCGATCGCCTTTTCGGGCGTGCTCCGGGCCACGAGCAGCCTGATGCCCTTGCCGGCGAGCTCGAACTCGGCCTCCCGCAGGCCGCCGATCAAATAGCGGTAGTGTTCTCTGGAAGCGGAAGGGAAGCCGGGCACCAGGCAGAAGAGGGCGACCAGGGGGAGTCCCTTCTCGTCGGCGAGCGACGCGGCGAAATCGAGGGCGAGGTTGTCTTCCGCGCGGACGGCCGCCTGCATCCAGTACAGGACGAAATCGCCGGGCCTCTCGCCCTTGCCGTTCACTTCGCGGATTCGCTCTTTCCTCATAGCAGAGAAGGTAAACCCCTTTGTTCTCGGGGGGCAAGCGATATATACTAGCCGAAGCATGAAAAGCCCGCTCCTCCGCCGCGCGCTCCTGTGCCTTTCGGCGGCCGCGATCATCTCCTGTTCCCAGTCCGCGCCCCGCATCGATTCGGTGTCGCTGCGCCTGACCTACCGCGCGGACGGCGCCGAGCGGCTTTCGTTCTTCGCGCTCGCGGCGGACGACGACGGCCTGCTCGACCTGGAAGAGCTCCACCTGCTCAACGACCGCGCGCAGCTGTACTGGACCTTGCGTTCCGACGACTGGCTCGAGGTTGACCGTTCGGGCGAAACCTGGGTCGGCAGCCATTCGATCGCGATGCCCGATGACGCCGGTTTCCCCCGCGGAATCTATCGGGCCGTACTGGTGGACAAGGGCGGTTCCCGAGCGGAGCGGACGGTATCCTTCGAGGCTCCGGCTAAAAGCGCGCGGCCCTTTCCGCTCCTTTCCATCGCTTCCGGACGCTACCGCGCGGTCTCGGCCTATCCTTCGAACACGATCGTGGCCTACGACCAGACGGGCAGCCGCGTGAAAACGGTCGCGCTCAAGCGCCTGGAGGGGCCCCTGACCGATTTGGCGCTGCCGGGCGCCGCCGCGTCGATCGCCCTTTGGGCAGAGGACGGGGAAAGCGGCGTAGGAGCGATCACGGATGCGGTGCGCTTCGGGTCCCCGTAGCGGAAGGCTCCGGAGCGGCGCCTATATACTAAGGGTCGGGGTATCCGTACAATGCCGGCGATGAACGACGAAACGAACGATGGACAGGAACTCCAGTACGCGGTCCCGGGCATCCGCAGCTTCGTGCTGCGCGCCGGACGCATGAGCGATGCCCAGCGCCGCTCCTACGACAAGCTTTCGGCGCGCTTCGTGCTTCCCTACCGGGCGGAACGGACCGACTTCTCCGCCGCGTTCGGCAGGGAGGCTCCGCTGGTCGTGGAGATCGGCTTCGGCATGGGCACGGCGACCGCTCTCATCGCCGCGGCGAACCCCGGCAAGAACTACCTCGGTCTCGAGGTCCACACCCCCGGCGTGGGGCGGCTCCTGTGGGAAATCGAGCAGCGCGGACTTACCAACATCCGCATCGTCGAGCACGACGCCGTGGCGGTGCTGCGCGACATGGTCGCCGACGGCAGCGTCGACGCCTTCCATATTTTTTTTCCCGATCCCTGGCCGAAGAAGCGCCACCACAAGCGGCGCCTGGTGACCCGGCCGTTCACGGACCTGCTCGCGCGCAAACTCCGGCCGGGCGGCTACGTCTATATGGCGACCGACTGGGCCGACTACGGCGATTGGGCGCTCGCGGAGCTGTCCGCCACCGCGGGGCTGCGCAACCGCTACGAGGGCTTCGCTTCGCGCCAGGACTGGCGTCCTGAAACCAAATTCGAGCGCAAGGGCATCGCCAAGGAGCATGAGGTCAACGAGCTCTACTTCGTGAAGGAAGAGACGCGTTGAGCGACGACGCTTCCCGCCCGCGCCGCGTCGGCGAGCTCGAGGCGCTCGTCGAACGCTACCAGGCCTCGTACTACGGCGGAGAGGCGGAAGTCTCCGACGCCGAGTTCGACGCGCTTTGGGACGAGCTTTCCCGGCTGGCGCCGGACAGCCCCGTCCTCGCGCGCGTCGGCTCCGAGGCTCCCGCCGGCGAATCGTTCGACGGTTTCACCAAGGCACGCCACCTCATACCGATGGGCAGCCAGGAGAAGGCCGCGAAGCCCGAAGACTTCCGCGCCTGGGCGGAGAAGATCAAGCCGCGCCGCTTCGTCGTCCAGCACAAGCTCGACGGCGCGAGCCTCGAGCTCCAGTACGAGAAGGGCCTTCTCGCGCGGGCGGTGACCCGCGGGGACGGTCTGGCGGGTGACGATATCACCCGTAACGCCCGGCGCATGTCCGGCTGCGTAGCGGACTTGGGCACCCCCTTTTCGGGCGGTGTCCGGGGCGAGGTCGTCATGCCGCGCCGGGTGTGGACCGAGCGCTTCCCCGACAAGGCCAACTGCCGCAACGCCGCGAACGGTCTCATGCGCCGCAAGGACGGGGAGGGGACGGAGCTTCTGGAGATCGTCTGCTACGACGCGTCCGCCGCGGGCGACGACCGCTTCTTCGCGACGGAGACCGAGAAGATCGCCTGGCTCGCCGCGCGCGGCTTCCGGACGGCGGCGACCGAAGTATTCGACTGCGCGGACGAGGTGGTCGCCTACCGCGAACGGGTTTCCGCGGAG
The DNA here is from genome assembly GCA_003245635.1 of Treponema sp. Lineage (GTDB taxonomy): Bacteria > Spirochaetota > Spirochaetia > Treponematales > Breznakiellaceae > SZUA-426. Next base: position 964 of record QKCO01000084.1, on the reverse strand, counting down.
CGCCCGGCGCTGCCCTACGATATCGATGGACTAGTCGTGAAGGATCTGGATACCGACGCTGAGGATCTGCGCCGGAATCGCCCCGAGCGGCAGATCGCGTTCAAATTCGACCTTGAGGAAGCCGTCTCCATTCTCCGCGCCGTCGAGTGGAGCGAGTCCGGGGCGACCTACACCCCGATAGGCATCGTCGATCCGGTGCGCCTGGCGGGAACGACGGTGCAGAGGGCCAACCTCAACAATCCGGACATGCTGCGCGCGATGGAGCTGCGGATCGGGTCGCCGGTCGCGGTCGTCAAGCGCGGGGAGATCATCCCGAAGATCGAACGGAAAGCGAGCGCGGAAGAGGCCGCCGCCGCGGGCTTGTCCATCGAGAACGAGCGGGAGATCGAGTACCCGCGCGTCTGCGGCGTGTGCGCGACGCCCCTGACCGACGCCGGGACGCGCCTATTCTGCCCGAATCCCGCCTGTCCGAAGCGGACGCACCACCGCATCGAGAAATGGATATCCGTCCTCGACGTCCGCGAGTTCGGCGACCTGCTGCTCAAGCGACTGTTCGACGCGGGGCGGCTCGAGTCGGTCGCAGATCTCTACACGATCGGCGCCGACGAGCTTGCCGCAGTCGACCGCATGGGAGAATTGTCAGCCGCGAAGGTCCGCAAGAGCCTTCGGACCCCGCGGGAGGTGAGCCTTTCCGCGTTCGTCGCCGGCTTCGACCTGGAAGGCGTCGGCGAGACGATCATGGACAAGGTCGCCGCCGCCGGCTTCGACACGCTCGGCAAGCTGCGCGGAGCCTCCGTAGAGGAGCTGGCGGCCGTGCACGGACTCGGCGAGATCACCGCGCGGACCATCGTCGACGGCTTGGCCGAAACGAAGGAGGACATGGACGCGGTGATCGCCGCCGGCGTCGTGTCGATCGCGCCGCCCCCCGCTCCCGAAGCGACGCCGCTTAGGGGCTTTTCGTTCT
>QKCO01000072.1 GCA_003245635.1 Treponema sp. | reverse complement strand
CCATGATCGAAGGCCTCATGGGCCACGTCTTCCAGAAGACGATGAAGGTTGCCCTCCCCGCCAAGTTCCGCCGGATCGCCTACGACGACGCCTTGGAGCTCTACGGCTCCGACAAGCCCGACCTCCGCTTCGCGATGGAGATGCAGGACTTCGGCCCCTACGTGGAGAAATCCACCTTCCAGGCGTTCAAGGACGCGTTGGCCGCCGGAGCGGCCGAACAGGCGGAAAAAGCCAAGATCGGCGTCACCATCTCAGGCGGCGGCGTGAAGGCGCTGGTGGTGCCGGGCAAGGCCGACTATTCGCGCAAGCAGATCGAAGAGCTCGAAGCCGCGGCCAAGATCTACAAGGCCAAGGGCATGGCTTGGATGAAAGTGACCGCCGGCGCCGACGGCAAGGGCGCCCTCGAGGGAGGCGCGTCCAAGTTCTTCGCGGAGAACGCGCAGGAAGTCATCGCGGGGCTCGGCGCCAAGGTCGGAGACCTCATCCTCCTGGTAGCCGACGCCAAGCGGCGCATCGCCAACATCGCCCTGGGCGCGGTGCGCACCAAGCTCGGCAAGGACCTCGGCTTCTGCGATCCCTCCAAGTTCGAGTTCGCCTGGATCGTCGACTTCCCCATGTTCGAGTACAACGAGGACGAGCAGAAGTGGGACACCGCCCACCACATGTTCACCTGGCCGCAGGAGAAGTACCACGCGACCATGGAGACGGACCCCGGCTCGGTCAAGGGAGACCTCTACGACCTCGTGCTCAACGGCTTCGAGCTGGCCTCCGGCTCCATCCGTATCCACGACCCCGAGCTCCAGCTCAAGGTCTTCAAGATCGTCGGCTTCGACCCGGCGGAAGCGGAGAAGCGCTTCGGCTTCCTCACCACCGCGTTCAAGTACGGCGCCCCGCCCCACGGCGGCATCGCGCCCGGCCTCGACCGCCTGGTCATGCTCATGGCCGGCGAGACCTCCATCAAGGAAGTCATCGCCTTCCCGAAAAACTCCTTCGCGGTCAGCCCCATGGATGAAGCGCCCAGCGACGTGGATCAGAAACAATTGGACGAGCTGCACCTGAACGTGCGCTACCCGGAGAAGCAGTAGGGGGAGCGCATCCCGCAATATCCGCACGATGTCTGCCGACGGAACGATCGGGGATCGCTCCTGGCGCGGCATCGTGCGGCCTTTCTTTCATGGTGTTGTCAACTCTATTCCGCCAGCGGCGCCTTGAATCCAAGGGCTTTGGCGCAGCGGTTCATGGCTGCGTCGTGGGTGAATACCAGAACCGCCTCCCCGTCGATAGCTTCGGCGAGAGCGAGCGCCGAAGAGAGGTGCAGGGCGTCCAGGGTCTTCACGCTGACCGGAAATGCGTCCATCGCTCGACGCTTCACCCTGGAGGAAAGACCGATCAGGCTGAGTCCGGCAAGCACCGCTTCCAGGCGCCCCAGCGCGGATACCACCGCATCGTCGGAGAGCTCTCCTTCCATACGGCAGCGGTGGATGACGCGCCGGCACTCGATCTCCAGCAGCTCGCTCGTTGCGACCCGACCGACCGCGAAGGCATGGCGTATCGAGACTTCGCCCTGGAGGATATGGCGAAGGACGACCGAAGAGTCCAGATACGCGATCACCGGTCGCCTCGTTCCTCGGCCAAAAAGCGCAAGGGGTCGGAGGCGATGAGCGGCTCGAGGTCATCGCATTCATAAACGCCCTCAGCTTCCCGAATGAAAAGAGATTCGGATTCGATCGGACCGAGAACCGCGACGGGACGCTTGTGGTCGAGGACGGTGATGCGTTCTCCCCGCTCGATTTTCTTGAGTTCGGCGCTGAGGTGGGCCTTCAGGCTGGAGACGGAAATAGTCTGCATATGACTAGTATATAACTATTATAAGACTACTTCCAGACTGGGCTTGATCCGAGCAACCCTGGAACGGTTCTTCCTGCTGCCCCTTTTCTTGACAACGCCCTCCGCGAGGAACAAGACTTTCCCCATACACGCGGAGCGTTCCCAAAGCCTCGCGTGCGGGGAGGTGTTGATGCGCAGGATTCTCTTGCCGGTTTGCGCGATCCTGTTTTTCGCCGCGGCTCTCGCCGCCCAAGTTCCCGTCCTGTCGGTCAGCGATTTTACGGTCGAATCCGACAACCCCTCGTACAAGTTCATCGGGAAGGGCCTGTCCACGCTCCTAGCGGGAGAGCTTCGAAAATCGGCCAAGGCGAAGCTCATCGAACGCGAGCAGCTCAATAAGATACTCGAAGCCCAGGAGATGAGCCTTTCCGACCTGACCGACCCGAAGGACCAGATCCAGATCGGGAAGCTACTTTCGGCGCAGTTCCTGATCGTCGGCCAGATGATCGACATGGCCGGAAACTTCATCATCAGCGTCCGCATGGTCGACACGACCACCGGCGAAATCGTCTGGGAGGACAATCTCAACGCGAAGCTTGATTCCTACGACTACATCGGCGCCTACTTCGCGAAGTCGATACTCACGCATTTCGGCGCGTCGTCCGTAGCGAGCATCGACCGAAAGATCGAGGCGAAGCAGGCGAAGCGCGAGGACGCGATCATCGCCCTGGCTTCCGGCGTCGACGCGTTCGACCGCAACGATACCGCAGCCGCTAAGACCTCCCTGGAAAAGGCCAAGGCCCTGGACCCGGTGAGCGAGGTCGCCGCCTACTACCTGGCCAAGATCGTCCTCAACACGACCAAATTCCAGATCGCCGCCGAATCCTACTACACCTTCCAGAACCCCGCGTACCTGAGCCTGCTCAAGACCGATAAACTGTATTTCGGCATGAGCGTGCCGGTGACCGGCTTCACCGGACCGGCCTACTGGGACACGCTCGAGCCCTATGTCAACTCCGGACTGCTTCCCGACGGCAAGGGGAATATCCAGGAGTTCTTCGCGAACGGAAAACTCGGCTACGCGTTCCCGCTGGCCGACGGCATCGGCCTGCAGGTCGACGCGATGTTCTACGCGATGGAAAACCGCGTATGGGACGCCAGCCAGGCGTCCAGCGGTTTGGATGAATGGGGCACCGCGACTTGGGGCGTCGGAGGCTACGGCGCGATGGCGAACCTGGGCGTCCGCCTGATGCCGGGAGCCGCGCTGGGCTTCGGCTTCACCTACTACGGACAGACCCGAAAGGATTCGTTCCCGTTCAATCCCGACCAGACCGCGACGATCGCCGGCAACGCCGGACTCTTGTTCCACAACGCCGACCGCTCCGTCATGTTCGACACGAGATTCGGCTATACGAGCGGCATGATCAACCTCATCGACGTCGAAACGTTCACACTGGAGCCGGAAAAGACGAATTCACCTCTCTACAATGAGAACACCCTCGTGCTCGCGTTCGACGAGCATCGGACGTTCTTCAATCTGAAAGAAACCAACGAGGTCATGCTCGACGGGTCGCTGTACTATATCCGCATCCTGCCCGCCGTCGAGCGATTCCTTTCCGACGGCTTCGCGCTCCGCGCGGGAGCGGAAGGGTCCTTCGCGCTCTTGGACGGCACGGCGAATTACGGCTTCGGCGGCATCGCCGGCGCAACGCTGCGCTTCATCCCGGCCGGCTTGGATTTCGACGTCAACGTATCCTACCGCTTCCGGCCGTCCCGGGTGGTCGCGGGCCTCCTGTACCCGGACTTCGTGCTCCTGTTCATCGTCACGAAGAACGGTGTATTCATGAAGTAGAGGGCGAAGAGCGTGCGCATTCCGGTTGCTCTCCTATGCCTGTTCGTCGCGCTTCCGGCTTCCGCGCTGGAAAGGGTCGAGCTGAAAGCCGACGGAGCTGCACGCGAAATGCTGGTCCATAGTCCGCAGGAGAAAGGCCCGCGTCCGGTCGTTTTCTGCTACCACGGACACGGGGGGAGCGCCGAACTTTTCGCGTCTAAGGTGGAATTGGAGAAACGCTGGCCGGATTCGATCGTCGTCTATCCGCAGGGCCTCAATACGATAAGCCGCTTGGTCGATCCCGAAGGAAAAAGACCCGGATGGCAAAACAAGTCTGGAGCGGAGGCCGATAGGGATCTTCATTTCTTCGATGCCTCCCTGAACTATCTCAAGCAGCGGTATCCGATCGATGAGAAAAGAATATTCGCGCTCGGATTCTCAAACGGGGGCGGGTTCGCGTATACGCTCTTGGCGGCCAGAGGGGAAAGCGTCGCCGCCGTCGCGGCAATAGCGGCCGTTCAGACCGACCGCGAGGACCGGAAGCGCATGATCGGCAAACCGGTCTTCCATGTCGCCGGAAGGAACGACAAGTTGGTGAAATTCTCCTGGCAAAAAGCGATGGTCGACTTCCTGGTCCGGGAAAACCGCTGCCGCTTGATCGAGCCCGAACACGAAGGCGCGCTGAAAACCTACCGATCCGAGGACGGCGCCGAAATACGTTTTTACGTCGATGGAGGGGGCCATGAGGTTCCGGCCGCCTCGATTCCCCTGATCGTCGATTTCTTCAAAGGTGTATACTAGCGGAATGGCGATGGAACGGTCCTACGAATTCCGCGAGATAGGAGAATCGAACGATCTCAAACTGCAGGCGGCGCGAATACTCGCGACTGCGTACGGAGATGGCGCTTCTCCCTGGCCGAACGTCCGGAGCGCGATGGGCGAGGTAGAGGCCTGCGTCGATCTGCCGAACGTCTGCGTCGGGCTCTGCGAAGGCGAACGCCTCCTTGGATGGGTCGGTCTCAGGCCGATGTACGAGAAGACCTGGGAGCTGCACCCGCTGGCCGTCGCGCTCGAAGAGCAGCGGAAGGGCTTCGGCACCCTGCTCGTTCGGGAAATCGAACGGGAAGCCGCGGCGCGGAACCTGGCCGGCATCGCGCTCGGCGCCGACGACGACCGTTTCCGCACGAGCCTTTCCCGGACGGACATCGATGAATCGAACATTTTCGACGAACTCAAGAACATACGCAACCTCGAAGGACATCCCTACGAGTTCTACCGGAAATGCGGCTACATGATCGTCGGCATGATCCCGAACGCGAACGGCAAGCGGAAACCGGACATCTGGCTGTGGAAGGCTCTCGCATGAACGGCGTTTCGCTCGAATCCTTCGATATCCGGGACGCCGAAGAGCTCTTCTGCCTTTTCCGGGACTGGGACAGGGACCATCCCTTCGACCGCGCGGTCTTCGACGACTCGCTCGCGAAAATCGACCCGGCAGCCACGAAACTGATCGTCGCGAAGGAAGACGGCAATTTCTACGGCATCGCCTCTATCTTCACGTTCTTCAGAGAACTCCGCACCCGATACAGATCCGTGAAATCGCCGACGATCTTGCCGAAGGGAGCCCCCGGGGAGGCCATGCGCGGCTCTTCGTACCGGCTCGCGGGCGTGGGACCGAAAAACACGCAGAGTGCGTTTCCCTCGGGCCACAGTGCGATCTCGCCCGGCTCGAAGACGTCCCGCAACTCGTCGTCGCCGCATTCGATCCGCGCGGACAGCGTGCCGTAGTATTCGTCGCCCCAATCGGACATGCGGATAGTTTGAGGAAGGCTGAGAAGCAGGCTGCGCGCCGCGTCGGTATCGTACAGAGCCACTTCGAAGCGCGCCGAGCCGATGGTGATCAGGATCTTTCGGTCTTTCATATACTCTAAAGTACTAATCGGAGCGCGATGAGTCGAGCAGCGACCACACTCCGTCTCCGTGGTCGCCGCCGAGCGGCGGCGGCGCTTCCAGCGCAGGAACGCCGAACTGGGAAGGGAGCGTCAGCTTCCAGGAATGAAGCGAGATAAGCCCGGACGGGTTGGGGCGCCGCGCGCCGTACTTCACGTCGCCCTTGATGGGAGAGCCTATAGACGCCAGCTGGGCGCGGATCTGGTGGTGGCGCCCGGTCTCCATGGTGATCTCGACCAAAGCGTAATGCTCGCCGACGGCGAGCGTCCGATAGTCGAGAGCGGCTTCCTTCATGTCGCGCCGGATCTTTCCGCCGCGGACCGCGGGATCGGGGTCGCCGACGAACGCCTTGGCGCGCTGCTTGTTCCAGCCGATCAGGTGGCGCAGCGTGCCGCTCGGCTCCTTCGGCGCGGGCGAGACGGCGGCGAGGTAGCGCTTCTCGACCTTCCGCTCGCGGAACGCGCGCATCAGAGCCGAAAGGGTCTTCTCGTTCTTGGCGAAAACCACGATGCCGCTCACCGGCCGGTCGACGCGGTGGGCGGGCTCGCAGCGCTCGGGAGCTTTCCCGTCCCGCGCGGTCAGATCATCCAGAAGCAGTTGGGCAAGCGGCTTGCTTCCGGTCGGATCGGACACGACCGGAACGGGCAGCAGCTTGGAGACGGCGATAAGATCAGCGTTCTCGAAAACGATATCGTAGGTCCGCATCGGAATATTATACGCGATCGGCGAACGTTTTGCCGCGGCTCCGGCGGAACGTCCGCGGACCGCCGCGGAAGGGACTGCCGGAATCGGCTCCCGGCGGCCCCTTCCGCTATACGCTTATGCTTGGTTAGAGCCCCTTGGCTGCGGCGTTTCCGGCGACGCGGCCGGAAACTATGATTTCCATCACCGCGTTGCCGCCCAAGCGGTTGCCCGCGAAGATGCCGCCGGTAACCTCGCCCGCGGCGTACAGGCCGGGGATAACCTTTTCCGCGGCGTTCTTGACCCGGCGGGACGTGTCGACGACCAGGCCGCCCATCGTGTGGTGGGTCGAGGGCGCCATGTAGCGGACCATAACCTTATCGATGCGGTACGTGCCGATCTTGTAGTTGCCCTTCTCGTCCTTGTCGCAGGAACCGATCGTGCCCCGATAGCCCGACTTGGCCGGCATCGCGGGCTTGTCGCTCGCTCCGATGATGAAAGCGTCGTAGTCGGTGATGGTCTTGCGGAGCGTCGCCTCGTCGATCTTGAGCTCCGCGGCGGCTTCGGGAAGCGTCCCGAAGAAGATGCGTCCGGGGACATTGACGGTGACGACTCCGCCGTGCCCATCGATCGGACGAAGCGCGGTGTTCGGATTGCTGATCTCGATGTACTGTCCGCCCTTAGCGCCGTAGTCGTAGGCGGCCTGGCTGAGCACGTCGCGCTCGGCGGCCTCGTCCACGTAGCGTTTGCCGGCGTTGGACGTTCCGGCGGGGCTGACGTAGATGACGTTCTCGCCGGTGCCTCCGGCCAGATTGCCGTTGTCCACCCAACCGAGCGGCATCAGCTGAGTCCAGCCCATGCCCGCCACCGCGGCTCCGACGGCCTGCCCCATCGCTATGCCCTCTCCCTGGGCGAGATTGCGGTTGGTCGTCTTGATCGCGGCGGTGAGATCCTCGGGTTTCCAGTACCGGTTGGTATCCATCACCATCTTGATGTTCGCGCCGTAGCCGCCGGTCGCAAGGATCACGCCTTTGGAGGCGGACGCTTCGACCTCGGTGCCGTCGTAGCGGACGGCCTTCACGCCAACCACCCTGCCGTTTTTCTCAATGAGAGACTTGGCGGTCGTCCGGTACATAATCTTGTTCTTGGGATTCGCCTTGACCAGCGTATTCTCCATCGCCTTGAAATAGGCGCCCCACTTCCCATCGTACTTGACGCCGTCTACCGTACCGCTCACCGCCGGATTGATGCGCTGCCACAGGCAGCCGATCAGCGTCCGCTGGGCGTCGGCGATGACAGATCCCTGCTTCTCGAGCCAGGGGCGGATATCGTAGGCCTGGCGGCAGATCTGATCGACCAACGCGAAATCGCTGTAGATCCACTCGGTCTTTTCGCGGTTCAGGCGAATTCCGCCGTAATAGGTCTGGAAGATGTGGAGCTCGACCGTGCTGAAGACGGTGAGATCGGTTTCTTTCCGACCGGCTGCCAGGTGCTTGTCGGCGTAGACCATGTACGCGCGGATCTGGTCCTTGAGCTTCCGGAGCGTCGGCAGGAATTCCGCGTGCACGCCGCGGCCGGGCAGGTCGTAATCCTCGACGCTTTTGAGCGCGGCCTTGTCGGCGACCGTTCCGTCGAAGGGTTTCTCGCTCCAGCCGAGGATGGTCTTGAGGGTCGCCAGACGGCCGACATCGCTCTTGAACTTGGGGACCTTCTTGCCGGTCGGTTCGTAGATTCCGCTCGTCGCCTCCGGATTTTCCGGATCCCATACCATGGACGGCTGCACCGCCTGGTAGGAGCCGCCCGAGACCAGCGTGTTGCCGCCCATCTCGGCGGCCTTCTCGATCACGAGCACGGTCGCGCCGTCCTGCGCGGCCTGCGCCGCGGCGGCCATGCCCGCGCCGCCCGCTCCGACGATGACGATGTCGTATGTGTCGGCGATCTTGGGACCGGCGGTCAGCGCAAATGGCTTGGATCCCTTGCGCAAAGCTCCGATATCGCAGCCCGCCTGCGCGGCGGCGTCCTCGACCGCGCCGAGAACCGCGCGGCTGGTGAACGTAGCGCCGGAGACCGAGTCCACGCCCGTCGAGGTGCAGTCCTTGATATCCTTGAAGAGGATCGGATAGGCTGAGTCGCCGACATGCGCCGTTTCGGTCGATTTCTCCACCGCGATTTCGGAAATCGCCTTCTCGGAGAAGGCGACCTTCAGAACGACCGGACCGTTGTAGCCCTTCGCCGTTCCCGTGTACGTACCGGGCTTGAAGGAAATCCCGGCGACCGCCGCCGTCTCCCCCCGCGCCTGCTTCAGCGCGGCGTCCAAAGCCTCGAAGACGGCCTCGGACGAATACGAAGCGCCTGAGACGCCGTCGGCTTTTCCGTTCGCCGCGACGATCTTGGCGGGCAGCTCCTCGATGGCCCGCGAACCGACGCCCGGGGTCTCGTCGTCGCCCTTGATCTTGACAGCCGTTATTTTCGCCGCATTCACCGTGACCGCGACTTCGACCGCGCCGCCGAATCCTTGGGCGGACGCAGTGTACGTCCCCGGCTTGTACACCGCTTTTTCCGCGGCGGCCGGCGCGTTGACGCACGCGGCCGCGATCAGAGCCAGCCCCGCGATCAACGCGGCGGCTATTCTAGCCTTCACCTTCATAAGACAGGATCCTCCTCGTCAGATGAAGGAAAGGCTAAACCTCGTGGTCGCCACGAGGTCAAATGGTTTCGATCTTATTTTATACAGACGCTGAGAGAAAAATAGTAGATCCGGCCCCGGTCCGTATCCAGCGCCGTGCAGAGCCGGCCGAACAGATCGCTGGTGATTTCGCATCCGAGGCTCTCGGCCCGCTCCAGCAGGATGCGCACATCGCTTCTCCTCAGGACGAACGGATCGGAAATCGGAACGACGGTGCCGATATTCCGTTCATTCGGGACGTATACGGCGGGCGGCCTCGTATCGAGCTTCAGGAGAGCGGAGAAATCGGCCCGTACCCCTATGCCGATCCCGACGGGCAATTCGTCGACTCCGGGATCCAGCAGAGCCGATCGGGGCACCGCTAGGGCTACGTGCGCGTACTGAGGGTGCGCCATCCACTGCTCGACGATCCTGGCCGAATCGGCGCCCATCGAAATCCCGTCGCCGATCAGCATGAGCCGATAGATCCGCGGGACCTCGTCAGCGGTGCGTTCCCTCACCCGTCCCAGCAATGCGCGGGAGGAAGCGAGGTGTTCGATCTGCTGCCTCAGCCGGCCGAGCTTCAAATCCAGCTCCGCGGCTTCGGCCTGGAGGTCCGCTTCGTGGCGCAGCAGCAGCGCCTCCTGTTCCTCGAACGCGAATTCGGCCTTGTGCACGATCTGCGGCAGTCCGAGCTGGAGGCCTCGGCACATGCGCGCGTGAAGCACGTCGACCGCGTTCCTGACGCTGTAGCGCTTGTAGTTGTTCGCCGCGACATCGAACGAATCGATGATGCCGCAGTCGACGTAGTGGCGCAGCGTCTCGGCGCTGATGCCCGTCATCCGGCGGAATTCGCTCGCGCCGAAATTCGTCTTCAATTATTTGCTCCTTTCGATTCCCGTTAAAGCGCTGCGCGAAAAGCGTTCTTCCTTCGACTATACTGGAGGGATGGAGAAGATGGGAGAACCCGCGCGTAATTTGGACGAACGCTATACCTACGCCGACTATAAAAATTGGCCGGACGACGAACGATGGGAAATCATCGAAGGCGTCGCCTACGCGATGTCCCCTTCCCCGAGCTGGCGGCACCAGGGACTGACGGGCGAGCTGTTCGCGCAGCTGCACGCCTACCTGAAAGGCAAACCCTGCCGCGTATTCATTTCGCCGCTGGATACCCTGCTTCACCAGCCGCAGGAGGAGAACGCCCCGGACGACGACATCGACACCATCGTCCAGCCGGACGTGCTGGTGGTCTGCGACAAGGGGAAGCTCGGTTCCCGGGCGGTGCGCGGCGCCCCGGACGTGGCCGTGGAGGTCATCTCGCCCTATTCCTGGGACCGCGACGTCCGGCTCAAGATGCGCGTCTACGAAGAGCGCGGCGTACGCGAATACTGGGTGGTCGATCCGGGCAACGAGACCGTCGCCGTCTACAAACGCGACGCGGACAAGGGCTTCGGGAAGGCGATCACCATCGTGCTGGCCGACACGGAGAGCGCTTCGGACTTCTCCGAGGCTCTGCCGGAATTCGTCCTGGACGTGAAGGGTCTGTTCGCCGCGGCGGAAAACGAATAGTCTCGAGTCCATGGCTTCCCGCGTCGTCTACGGAAAAAGCCCCTGGGGCGCGTATTTCATCGAGACTCTGCTTTCCCATTATGACGAGGGCCGGCTCCAGCGCGGACGCACCTACGCGAACACGGGGCGGGTCGCCGCGGTGTCGGTCGCGGGAACGGATATCGACGCGAATGTCGAAGGCAACTACCGGCCCTGGTACCGGGTGCGGCTGAAGTTTCCGGTTTTCTCGGTCGAAGAACGCGAAGCCGTTCTCGGCCTGATACGCGCCCGACCGTCCGTCCTGGCGGCGGTTTCCTCGGGCGAGCTTCCCATGGAGCTGATCGGCGATCTCGAGAAAGCGGGAATCGACCTGCTTCCCCGCGATTGGGGGAAGCTGAAGCGATCCTGCGATTGTCCGGACTACGGCGATCCCTGCAAGCACATGGCGGCGGTCTACTACAGCATCGCCCGCGAGATCGACCAAAATCCCTTCGCGCTCTTCCTGCTGCGCGGCCTGGATCTCCGAGCCGAGTTCGCGCTCGGAGAACGGGATGAGCTACCTCCGGCCGTCGTCCTCGTCCCGAGAGAGATGCCCGAGCCGGGTCGGGAAAATTCGGATGGCGAAGCTCCGCGAGTCGAACCCGAGCTCGCGCTTGGCGACAATTACATCTCTTTCGTGCTTTCCGTGCTGCGCCCTTCGCCCGCGTTCTGGAATAGGGACTTCAAGACGATCCTGGCCGAGTTCCACCACCTGAGCGCACGCAGCTACGAAGCCGCGCTGACCGTCTCCCGCCGCCCGCCCCGAGCGGCGGGGCTCCGCCTCCGCGAACGCGCGTTCGTCCTCGTTCCGGATGCCGCTTCGGAATTCGACGCCCCGCCCAAACTCCGCGCGAGCCGTCCGGCCGCCGATGACGAGACGTTGGAACTCCTGGAGGCCGCGCCGCTTTTCCTTTCGGCCGAAGACCCCGGGGGAACGCCGAGCTACCGCTTCTTCTTCTACCTGTACCGGCTCTTCTTCCTCGTCGTCCGCGCAGGGGCCTTCGTACCAGCCCCGTCGGAACAGGGTAATGTTCTGCGCGTCGCCTGGAAACCGCTGTCTTCCGTCGACGCCGTCGAAAAGCAGATCGCAGCCGTCGGCCGGCTCTGCCCGCCGCTGATCAAGCTCAGCGGCGGAGCGCGAGCGAGCTGGGCGGACGGTCGTTCGACCGCCGAATACCTCTTGGCCGCGCTCTGCACCGCCTACGCGCGTTCGCTAGACTTCGCCGCCGGCCGGGCCGGCCGGGCCGATCCCGTGCTCGATCTCTTCTTCTCGGGCGGGATGCTCGACACGGGGACGATGGCCTATCGGAGCACGCCGCGCGCGATCCGGACCTGGCTGTCGGTGCTCGACCGGCGCGCGGACGTTTTCCGCTACCGATTCACGGTCAAGGCGTCCGCCGCGCTCCGATCGGAACAGGCCCGATCTTCGGAATGCAGGACGTACAAGCTCGGCGCGGAACTCGCCCGCGCCGGCCAAGCTACGTGGACCAAGCTCCGCGCGGCTTCCGGCCTGGACGACGCGGTCGAGGCCCTCGGCTTTGCCGCCCTGCTGTCCGGCTACCTCCCCGAACTCGCGGAGCTCGAGAAAACGGATTCCGTCGCCCTGTCCGAGGAGCGGCTCCTCTTCTTCCTGCGCGAAGCCGCTCCGGCGCTCCGGCGGCTCGGCGCGGAAGTGCTGCTGCCCAAGGAACTCGGCCGGGAGCTCAAGCCGCGGCTCACCGTCGGAGCGTCGCTCAAGGCGGGCGGCAGCCTTCAGCCGGGGATCGGACTCCCCGACCTGCTCGCCTACGACTGGAAGGTCGCTGTCGGCGATGCGGTCTACGACCTCAAGGAATTCAGGGCGCTGCTCAAGGACGGCAAGCGCGTCGTCCGCCTCAAGGACGGATTCCTTTCGCTGGACACCGACGAGATACGGCGAATGCTCGAGCGCGGCGGCAGGAACCCCTCCGCGCCGGACGCAGTCGCGGCGTTCCTGGAAGGAGGGGAAGCCTTCAGCCCGGAAGCGCGCGAGGTCTGCGGAAGGCTGCTCGGCGACAAAGCGACGCCCGCTCCGGCCGGCCTCCGGGCGGAACTGCGCCACTACCAGCTGACCGGCTACCGCTGGGCGTGGAACAACCTGGCGGCCGGCTTCGGCTGCCTGCTGGCCGACGACATGGGCCTGGGCAAGACGGTGCAGGCGATCGCGGTCGCCCTGAAGCTGAAGGAGGAGGGCCGCCTCGCCCGCGGAGCCCTGGTCGTCGTGCCCGCTTCGCTCATGGTCAACTGGAGCAGGGAATTAGAGCGCTTCGCGCCGTCGCTCGCCGTGCGGAACTACTACGGCCCGCGCCGAATCCTGTCCCCGGAAGCGGACGTCCATCTTTCCACCTACGAAACGATACTCCGCGACGCGGCAAAGCTCGCGAAGCGGAAATTCTCCCTCCTGGTCCTGGACGAAGCCCACGGCCTCAAGAACGCGGCGACCAAGCGCGCCCAGGCCGTCCGGTCGATCAGGAGCGAAGCGAAGCTCGCGCTTTCGGGCACGCCGGTGGAGAACCGGCTCGAGGATCTCCGCGCGGTCATGGACCTGGTCCTCCCCGGCTACCTCGGCGACGCGGCCTCATTCCGCCGGACCTGGCGCATCCCGATCGAACTGCACCGCGACGCTGAAACGGCGGCGGCGCTGAAGCGGGCGACCGCGCCCTTCCTCCTGCGCCGCCTCAAGACGGATCCCGGCATCGTCGCAGATCTGCCGGAAAAGACGATCATGGACGAGTACGCGACGCTTTCTACCGCCCAGGCGGCGCTCTACGAGAGCGTCCTGTCGGAATTGGCCGGACCGAAGAACGGCGCATTCGATGATCCGGCCACGCGCGGAGCGATCGTCCTCAAGCTGCTGACCGCGCTCAAGCAGATCTGCAACCATCCGCGCGCCTACGACGGGGAAAGTCCCCTCGATGCGGACAAATCGGGGAAAACGCGGCTGCTCCTCGACCTGCTCCGCGCGGCTTTCGAGGGCGACGAAAAGGTTCTCGTCTTCAGCCAGTACGTGGGGACCCTCGAAGTCCTCTCCGAAATAATCCGTTCGGAATTGGGCGAAGCCTGCCTGACCCTGCACGGCGGCATGCCGGCGTCCGCCCGCGCGGCGGCCGTGGACCGTTTCCAAAAAGACGCGGCCTACCGGGTTTTCCTCATCTCCCTCAAGGCGGGCGGCGTCGGCCTCAACCTGACGGCCGCCAGCCGCGTCGTGCACTACGACCTCTGGTTCAACCCGGCCGTGGAAAATCAGGCCACCGACCGCGCGTTCCGCATCGGCCAGTCCAGGCGCGTTTTCGTGCATCGACTCATCTGCGAGAACACCTTCGAGGAGAAGATCGACGCCCTCATCAAGTCGAAGCGGGAACTGGCCGAGATGAGCGTCGCCGCAGGGGAATCGTGGCTTTCGGATTTGAGCCCAGAGGATCTGCGCAGGCTGTTCAAGCGGAATTAATTCTGCGTATGAACGGTCGCGGCTATAGCCTGAACGTCCTGCCCGTTTCGGTCGTATCGTAGCCGCCGAAGCCCTCGAGCTCTTCTCGGAAATCGGCGGAGCGGACGATTTCGGCAAGCGCCCTGAAAGGCGCTTTCTCCGCGTTTTCGGCGAAGAACACGAGATCGTACTTCTCGTCCTGCAGGGGCACGAAGTCGAGCCCCGCGATCTGCCGGCAGGTCTTTTCGCTGCCCACGGCGAAATCGGCGCCGCGCCGGGCGATCAGCGACGCGGCCGCCAGATGGGTGCCGCATTCGCGTCCGTAGCCGGGGATGCGGCGGCCGTCCAGTCCCATCTTCCGGAGCCGTTCGTCGATGAGCACGCGTATGCCCGAACCGCGCTCCCGGTTCACCATGGACAGATCAGACCGCGCCAGATCGTCCCATCCGGTCAGACTCTTCGGATTGCCCTTCTGGACGTAGAAGCCGACGCTGCGGCCGGCCAGCCGGATGACCACGGCGGGAACGCCGGGAAGAAGCCGCCTGATGTAAGGAAGGTTGTACTCGCCCGAATCGCCGTCCCACAGGTGCGCGGTCGCCGCGTGGACGGTCCCCTGGTAAAGGGCGTACATGCCGTTGTAGCTGCCCATATAGGACCTGAGCACGCGGCTTCCCGACGGATGGGTTTCGAGCCGGCGCGCGAGCGTGTCCAGGATGATGTCCTGTCCGCACAGGACGAAGCCGCCCGCCGGCAGCGCATCGGAGCCCGGCGGCGATGGGATATCGGGCTGATCCTTCACGTACGACGCGGGGAGGGGAGATTCGACCGGACGATCGCCCGCGGGCCGCATCGCGCCCTGGTACGCGTCGATATCGGCTCTGTTGAAACGGATCTTTTTTCCGACCCGGTAGGCCTTCAGCTCGCCGCGCTTGACCAGTTCGTACACCGTGTTCTTCGCGATGCGGAGAACCTCGGCCACTTCGAGCGGCGTAAGCACCTTGTCGTTTTCCATCGGAACCCCTCGCGCGGAAGCTTACTATATCGGCGGAAAAAACGGTACTATCGTCCGCAGCTAAATCGCGCCAAGGAGGCAGCCATGAAATTCTGCTGGGTCACCATCACCGTCAGGGATATTGAAAAGTCGCTCGCGTTCTATAGGGACATCGTCGGACTCAAGGTGAACCGACGCATGGAGACGGGGCCCGGACACGAAATCGCTTTCCTGGGATCC
>QKCO01000004.1 GCA_003245635.1 Treponema sp. | reverse complement strand
GCTCCGAATTGGCGGTAGAACGGCGTTTCGCAGGGCTCATCCAGGTATCCGGCCAATTCGCCGTGCAGGGCGATGACCGAGCTCGACATGCCGGCCATTTCCATCGAAGTCGCGAACTCCCCGATGTAGGTCCGGCGGATCGTGAGCCCTTTCCCGGTCAGGACCTCCGACGCCCGGCGGAAGGCTATGTACAGTTCTTCCAGGGGCGTCGCGCCGAGGCCGTTCACCAGGACGGAAATCTCGCTTCCGGCCGGGAGCGGGCGGTCTTCCTCGATGACCCGCAGCATGGCGTCGACGGTGGCGTCGGCGCTCATAAGCTTGGTGCGCCGGATGCCGCGTTCACCGTGGATGCCCATGCCGATCTCCATCTCGTCCTCTCCGATCGAGAATCCCGGTTTGCCCACTTCGGGGATGATGCAGGGGGCGAGCGCGACGCCGACCGTGCGCGTCGCGTCGACCGCCTTCTGGGCGACGCGCGCGACTTCCTCGAGCGGCAGGCCCGCTTCGGCGGCGGCTCCCGCCGCCTTGTAGGCGTAGAATATGCCGGCGACCCCTCGACGCTTCTGCTCTTCGCCCTTCAACGAGGACGCGGCGTCGTCGTTTCCCTTCACGTGGAGGGTCTTGATGTCCGCGGCGTCCGCCATTTCTGAAGACATCTCGAAGTTGATGATATCGCCCGAATAATTGCCGTAAAGGTAAAGAACTCCCATCCCCTGGTCGACGGCCTTGGTCACCTGGAACATCTGCTTGGCGCTCGGGGACGCGAACACGTTCCCCACCGCGACGCCGTCCAGGAGCCCCGCGCCGACGTATCCGAGGAACAGCGGCAGATGCCCCGAACCGCCGCCGGTGACGATGCCGACTTTCGGCTTCGCGTCCGGCCCGCGGGTTCGGATCAGGCAGTGGGGATCGTTTCCCGTCTTCCGCAGGTAGCCGGGATGGGCCGCCAGAAGGCCTTCCAGCATCTCGGCAACGAAATTCTTAGGGTCGTTTATGAGCTTTTTCAATGGACCCGCCCCCTCTTTGAAACTTATTGTGAGATTAGTTTATCATGGTTGTTTCTGATGTCAACTAATATATTTTATCAATATATTTGTTTGTAAAACAATCACCTGTAAGATTATATGAAAATATTTCACTAAAAAATATTGCCAAATATTTATTTAATAACTAAAATACATTAGCGGTATAGCTGATCTCGCAAAACGGTGCGCCGTTCTGGCGCAGAATGGGCTTTTCGGGTATCGTTGTCCTGTTCGGAAGTTTCGGGAAGGTGGTATATGGGCGTTCGCATCAAGGACATCGCTGAAGCGTCGGGCGTATCGCCCGCGGCCGTTTCGCTGGTATTGAACAACCGGCCCGGCGTCGGGGAGGCGACCCGCAAGCGCATACTCGGCATCGCGCGCGCGATGGAGTACGACGCGGAAAAGGCGTCTAACCTGCTTCGCAGCAAATCCGAGACGATCCGATTCCTGCGCATATCCCGCCACGGCCATGTCGTGAACAACGACCATTCCATCTTCATTTCCAACTATATAGACGGCATGGGGCTCGCGGCCCGAGAAATGGGCCTCAATATGGAGGTCGTCACGCTCGAACACGGGCCTCTGGATGCGATCGTCGAAGCCGCGGAGGCCGCCTGGGTCGGCGGCGTCGTGGTGCTCGGCACCGAGCTTTCCCACCAGGAGCTGGCCGCGCTCGAAACGATCCGTACGCCGATGGTGGTCATGGACAACTACGACGATTTCGTCTCCCTCAATTTCGTGGACATGAACAACCGGGAGTCCGTCTTCACCGCCGTAAGCCATCTGGCCGGGAAGGGGCATCGCGGCATCGGCTTGGTCACCAGCGATATCGCCACCCCCAACTTCGGCATGCGCGCCGAAGCCTTCCGGGACGCGCTCGTCCGCCTGGGGCTCGAATACCGGAAAGAGTTCGTATTCCACGTCGATTCTACCTTCCTCGGCGCGTACGCCGATATGGCTTCCCAGCTGCCTTCTTCGGAGAGTCTGCCGACCGCGCTGTTCTGCGTGAACGACATCATCGCCTTCGGGACGATGAAGGCCCTCCGCGAAAAGGGCCTCCGCGTGCCCGAAGACGTTTCCATCGTCGGCTTCGACAACTTGACCTCTTCGGCGCTCAGCGATCCGCCGCTGACTTCGGTCGACGTTTCGAAGGTTCAGATCGGCCGGACCGCCGTCAAGACGCTGTACGAGCTCATGTCGTCCAAGTCCCCGCTGCCCTCGATCAAGATCCTGGTTTCGGGCGAGCTGGTCGAACGATCGAGCGTCAAAGCTATTTGACCTCGCTGAGCGGGGGCTTGCCTGAAAGCACGTTCCAGATGTTAGCCAGGGAATAGGTCATCGTCCGCTGCGTCGCTTCGTCGGACGCTCCTCCTATGTGGGGAAGGGCGATGACCTTGTCGGTGGTCAGGAGCTTCGAGCCGGTCGGCGGCTCGTGCTGGAAGCTGTCGATGGCGGCTCCCGCGATTTCGCCGGCCATCAGGGCGTCGTAGAGGTCGTCCTCGACGACGACTCCGCCGCGCGCGGCGTTGATGAGGTAGGCGGTCTTCTTCATCGTTTGAATCCGCTTTCGGTCGATCAGTCCCCGTGTCGCATCCGTCAGCGGTACATGCAGGCTCACGAAATCGGCCTCCCGGAGGATGCGGTCCGTGTCGGCGTACTCGAAGCCGAGCGCCGCAGCCGTTTTTTCATCCTTGAATACGTCGAAGGCGAGCACCTTCATGCCGAAGGCCTTCGCGTAGCCGGTCAGGAGTCTGCCGATCGCGCCCATGCCGATGATGCCGAGCGTCTTGCCGCCGATCTCCTTGCCGGAGGTCGAGATGCAGATGCCGCGCTTCATCTCGGCGTCCGATTTCGGAATTTCGCGCGCCAGCGCGATCATGAGCCCGAGGGCGAGTTCGGCGACGGCGTTGCTGTTCTGTCCGGGGCAGTTGGTCACCTTCACGCCGTGGCGGGCCGCCGCCGCCTTGTCGACGTTGTCGACGCCGACGCCGTGCTTGCAGACGACCTGCAGCTTCTTCGATGAGGCGAAGAGTTCCTCGTCGATGCTTTCGAGCCCGAACAGGTAGCCGTCGGTGTCCTCGAGTTCCTTGAGGAGCGCCTTCCGTTCCATGCCCATTCCGGAGCTGAAGTGGCGGACGATGCTGACGTCTTTGTCCTTCGCGAATTCCGCGATCACCTTCAGGGCGACTTCCTCTTCTTTCTTAGTGAGCGTGACGAGTATCTTCTTCATCGCGTGCCTCCCGCTTTCCCTTGCTCAAGGTTCCAGTATCGTTTTGATCGCCCCGCCGTTCGGTTCCGTGAGGATCTCGAACGCGCGCTGCGCTTCGGTCAGTTTCATGCGGTGCGTGACGATCGCCGACGCGTCCAGCCGTTTCGACGCAAGATAGCCGATGGCAAGAGGCGTCTCGTCGTTGGCTCCCGAGGAGCCGAACGCTTCGAGTTCCTTGTTGATGATTCCCATCAGATTGACGTTCGCTTTCGCCATGGCGTTTCCGAACGCGACTATCCGGCCGCGCTTGCGGACCGCGTCGACGGCCAGCGCGAGCGACCGTTCGTTGCCCGCCGCGTCGATGGCCACGTCCGCGCCCGGGCCGCCGAACTCTGCGCGCAGCCGCTCGATCAGCCCCTCTTCGGAGGCCTTGAGCACGAGGTCGGCGCCGAGGGCTCGGGCCGTCTCCATCCGCTTTTCCGCGGTCGATCCGACGACGATGATCTTGGCGGCGCCGGCTATCCGCGCCGCCTGGAGGATGAATAACCCGAGCGCTCCCGCGCCGATGATGAGAACATTGTCGCCGAGCCTGACGCGGCCGCGGGCGACCGCGTGGAGAGCGTTGGCCGCGGGCTCGACGGTCGCCGCTTCGACGTAGGCGAGCCGGTCGGGAATCGCGTAGAGCATCTTCTCGTCTATTGCGGCGTACTCGGCCATCGCCCCGTCCAGGAATCCGCGAAGCGACGAACCGATGACTTTCTTGTGTTCGCAGACGGAAATCCAGCCGCTGCGGCACGCGTAGCAAGTTCCGCAGACGACCTGCGGGTCTATCGCTACCCGTGTTCCAACGGGGAAGCGCGGCGACCCGGCTCCGGAGGCCGCTTCGGCGACTTCGCCCGCGGCCTCATGCCCTATGATGAGCCCCGGCTGACGGGCGACCGAATCGCGCTCG
>QKCO01000144.1 GCA_003245635.1 Treponema sp. | reverse complement strand
CAAGGCAATCCGCGCCTTCCGCCATCGCCCGTCTGATTTCGCCGTAGGTCACGTCCTCGCAGCGGCAGATCACCGTTCGGTCGTCCATCATGCCATCCTCCGGATGCCGGCGATTTCCGCCGCGCGCTCCCGCGGGGCGCGCACGGTCACCAGCGCGGTGCCGTCGTAGGCGGCCCGTTCCTCGATGCGTTCGACCAGCACGCCGCACACCGGCGCTCCCGTTTCAGACACGCCCGTCCAGGTCTGTCCCAGTTCGGGGAGCGGACAGCGTTCGAAGGGCACGGTCACCGCTGCGCTTTTGTCGGCGGCGGATGCGCCGACCAGCGTGATGGCCTGCCCCGGGCAAGATGCCGCGCACAGACCGCAGCCGGTGCAGCGTTCGGCTTCGAGTCGTGGAGGAGAGCCCGGTCCGTCCGTCTTCACGATGGCGCCGGCGGGGCATTTCCCGACGCAGGGATCGCAGGCGATGCGTTCCCTGCAGCGGATGACCGGAATCCGCTTGCCCGCGGCAGCGGGTGCGGCGATCCTCCCAGCCTGCGCCGCAGGGTGATCCCCGCGCGGAAGGCGGAGCGCGGCAAGCGCCCGTTCGGCGGCTTCCTGCTCCCGGTCGAATTCGGCTTGATCGAGACGCCCCGAACGGAGCGCGGAGCGCATTCCCGCCAGGCGCCCCTGCTCGAGCGCGATGGAGGCTTCCTCGACGCGGTCGGCGTCGCCGACGACGCCGATGCGCGGTTCGTCCGCTTCTCCCCGCGCGAAGCGCCGCAGATCATCGTTCGGCCTGAAGCCGGCGGCGATGGCTACGCATTCGGTTTCGACGAAAAAGTCGCCTCCGCCGCTTCGGCTGATCCGGACCTTCTCGAGTGGGCCGCCGCCCGTCGCTTCGGCGATCGTGCAGCCGAGATGGATGGGCACGCCTTCGCGCAGGATCTTGTTCGCGTGCACCGCGTAGCCGCCGATCGCGGCGCCCGCTTCGACGACGGCTTCGACCGAGGCGCCCGCCAGGAGCAGCTGGTGCGCCGCGACCAAGCCCGCGTTGCCCGATCCGATCACGACGCATTTTCTGCCCGGCAGCACGCGGTGCACGTTCATGAGCGTCTGGAGGGCTCCGACCGTCATGATGCCCGGCTTGGTCCACCCGGGAAAGCAGACGGGCTTTTCGCGGGCCCCGGTCGCGATAACGATATCGGCCGCCTCGACTATCAGGGTCCTGCCCCGGTGGACTAGGCCGGCGGTGCGGCCGTCGAGGCTGAAGACCGTGGCGGGAAACAGCATCTCAACGTTCGCGGCATCGCACTCGGCTTCGAGGGACTCAGCGATCCGGAAGCCGCGGATTCCGGCGTAGTGCCTGCGCGAGCCGAAGAATTTGTGGATCTGCTTGCGCAGCTGTCCGCCGGGGGCGGTCTGCTCGTCGGCCAGCAGCACCGAAAGTCCTCGCCGCGCCGCCTCTATCGCCGCCGCCATGCCGGCCGGTCCTCCGCCGACGACCAGGAGGTCTACCCTCCGGCGCGTCAGTCCCATTGCGTTTCGATCCGCTGGCCGGCCCGTTCGACGAGCGCCGTGCAGGTGCGCACGTCGCGTTCGCCGTCGACGACCATGCGGCATTCGCCGCAGCGGCCGATCCCGCAGTAGCAGCCCCGCTTTTCGCGCAGCTTGGCGCTGACGCGGCATGCGTTGATGTCCGCGCCGACGAGAGCGGCGAGTATGGGCTCGCCGATATAGGCTTCGACCGGCGCCCCGTCGACGAATATTTCGACGCGTTCGCGCTTTTCATCGCCCAGGATGCGGTGCTCCGTGATCCTCAATAGAGTTTCCTCGCCTCTTCGGCCGCCTTCTGCAGTCGCTCCATCGTTTCCCTCCGGTCCGCGCGGACCGGGTTCCCGTCGTAGAGGAGGTACTCGCCGTCGACCGCCGTATAGCGTACTCCGCGGGTGCCTCCCGAATACGCCAGCGTCGCTTCCGGATCGTGGAACGGCATTGATACGTCGTCCTCGAAAGGATCGTAGATGAAGAAATCCGCCTTCTTCCCTATTTCGAGGGAGCCGATCTCGCGCTCCATGCCCAGGGCGCGCGCGGCGTCGGCGGTGGCCGCCCGGATCATCGAGCGCGCGCTCGCCGCGGCGGGGTCTTCGGACGCGGCCTTCTGTAGCAGAGCGCCGGTCTTGATGCTTTCGATCATGCTGCAGGTGTTGTTGCTCGCCGCCCCGTCGGTGCCGAGCCCCACCGCGATGCCGGCCTCGAGGAAGCGGCCCAGCGGCGCGACTCCCGAGCCGAGGTACATGTTGGAAACCGGGTTGTAGGATACGGCCACGCCGTGGTTTCGGAAGGCTTCGATTTCGCGCTCTCCGGCCTTCACGCAGTGGACGGCGAGCAGACTCGTATCGAGCATGCCGGTTTCCTCGAAGACCTCGATCGCCCGCTTGCCGAAGGCCTTGAGGCTGAACGCGTCCTCGTCGGAGGTCTCGAGGATGTGCATCGTGCAGCGGGTGCGCGCCGAACGGCAGTATTCGGCCGTTTCCTTAAGGCTCCGCTCGTCCAGGGCCCACAGCGCGGCCGGCGCGATCCACGCCGAAAGCCGGCTGTCTTCGCGCGCGCAGGCGGCCTTCAGGCCGTCGATTTCCGCGAATACCTTCCCGCTCTCCTCGATGAGCTCCTTCGGGAAGCCGCGGTCCGCGCCGGTCGTGCGGAAGCCCCGCGCGTAGACGGCGCGGAGCCCGCTCCGTTCGAGTCGCTCAATCTCGACATCGCTCAATCCCGGGCGAGGGTGCGCGTACATATAGTCGACGACGGTCGTCGCGCCGGTGGAGATCGATTCGAGCGCGGCGCCGTCCACCGCCGCGGCGAGCAGTTCTTCGGTCATATTCCGGGCGAGCGGACTCACCGTGGCGTGCCACCAGGCGGACAGCGGCTTGTCGGCGCCGATGCCCTTGAGGAGGTGCTGGAAAAAGTGGGCGTGAGTGTTGATCAAGCCGGGAAACAGGAATGCGCCGCGCGCGTCGAGCACCTCTTCGATCTTCCTCGCCTCGATTTCCGCCTTGATCTCCCGGGTCGGACCGACGGCGACGATCCGTCCGTCCTCCCATACCATGCCGCCGTCTTCGAAGCGGTCGCCGCGTTCGTTGACGGTCGTCGTCCATGCGTTGATCACCGCTCGGGAGCGCATCGTTCAGCGAACCTCTTTGTCGTACGGCTTGCCCATCGCCGCGGGGCCGACCGTCTTGCCCACCACTCCGGCGAGCACGAGCATGGTGAGGATGTACGGCAGCATCATCAGGAATTCGCGGGGGAACTTGATGCCGTAGGCCTGCAGCCTCATCTGCAGCGCGTCGGCTCCTCCGAAAAGGAACGCCGCTCCGGTGATGCCGATCGGGTTCCATTTGCCGACGGTGACCGTGGACCAGGCCAGATAGCCGCGTCCGGCGCTCATCTTTTCCATGAACACCGAAAGGTTGGCGATGGAAAGGCAAGCGCCGCCGAGTCCCCCGAGCATGCCGGAGATCACCACGGCCGAATAGCGCACGCGCTGGACGTTGCCGCCGACGCTTTCGAGCGTTCTCGGCGATTCGCCGACCGCGCGCAGCTGCATGCCGTACGGCGTCTTGAAGATGACGTACCAGGTGAACGGCACCAGGAGGTAGGTCAGGTAGACCAGGACGTTCTGGTTGAAGAACACGTCTCCGAGGAAGGGCAGCTGCGAAAGGCCGGGAAGGGGAATATTCAGGAGGCTGTTGATCTGGCTCGGCTTCTGTCCCCTGCCGAACACGCTGCTCAGGAGATAGCTGCTGAGGCCCATGCTCAGAATGTTTATGCCCGTGCCCGCGACGACCTGGTCGACGCCGCCCTTGATGCTGACGAAGCCCAGGATGAGCGCGATGGCCGTACCTCCCGCCATGGCGAACAGCAGGCCGACCAGCGGCGACCCGCTGACGTAGGAGCCGTAGTAGCCGCAGAAAGCCCCCATCAGCATGATCCCTTCCATCGCGAAGTTGATGATGCCGCTCCGCGCGGTGAACATGCACCCCAGGCTCGCCAGCAGTACCGGTACGGCGAGCCTGATCACCGACTGGAAGAATCCGACTCCGAAAATCAACGACATGCGGCCACCCGTCCTTCCGATGCCGCTTTCCGCCGTATCGGGAATTGCAATTTGCTCAAAAGGGTCTCCATCAGCACGAAGACGATGACGCAACCCTGGATGATGAACACCAGGGACGCGGGAACCTGAACGACCCGCTGCATCTCCCCGGCGCCGACGCGGAGCGCGCCGAAGAATATCGAGGCGACGACGACGCCGGCCGGATTTGTCCTTCCCAGGAGCGCGACGGCCATCGCGTCGAAGCCGTACTCGCTGCTGAAGCCGTTCTGCAGGCGATGGTGGATGCCGCCGATCTCGGACATGCCGGCGAGCCCCGCGAACGCGCCGGAGATGAACATGGCGAGCACGAGGTTCTTCCTGATCTTTATTCCGACGCTCTCGGCCGCGATCCGGTTGTAGCCGACGGCGCGCATCTGGAAGCCCAGGGGCGTCCGCCACAGTATCCAATAGGCGACCAGCACTCCCGCCAGCGCGATGACGAAGCCCAGGTGCAGCCGGGTTCCGGGCACGATGCGCGGCAGCCAGGCCTGATGGGCGATTTGGCTCGACTGCGGAAAATAACCGGGCGGCTCCCGCAAAGGCACGTCGAGCAGGTAGGACAGGAGATAGGTCGCCAGATAGTTCATCATGATCGTGTTGATGACTTCCGATACGCCCAGGCGCGCCTTGAGATAGCCGGGCACCGCGCCCCAGATGCCTCCGCCTACTGCTCCCGCGAGAGCCATGACGGCGATGAGCGCGGGGCCGGGGAGGAAGGGCAGGTACACGCCCGCGATCGTGGCGCAGAGCCCGCCGATGATGAGCTGCCCTTCGGAGCCGACGGAAACGAGCCCCGTGCGGTAGGAAACCATCAGGCCGGTGGCCGCCAGGAGCAGGGGAGTCGCCTTGGTCAGCGTGTCGCCGACGCTGCGCACGGAGCCGAAGGCTCCGTGGAGCATGGCGGCGAAGGCAGTGACCGGGTTCACGCCGGAAAGCAGAATGAGGATCGAGGAAATGAGGAAAGAGAGCAGGAGCGCGAGCAGGGACCCTTTGAGGTTCGCGATGCCGGCGATCAGCCTGCCGGGAATCGATTTTTCCGCAGCCACTTAGTTCCGCTCCTTCGCGGAACGATGCCCGCCCATCATGAGTCCGATTTCGGTCAGATCGTAGTCCGGGCCAGCCGCCTCTCCGGCGACCCTCCCTTCGTACATGACCACCACGCGGTCCGACAGGAGCAGCAGCTCCTCGAGGTCCGCCGAAATGAGGAGCACGCCCGCCTCGGCGGCGCGCGCCTCCATCAGCTTGTCGTGCACGAATTGGGTGGCGCCGATATCGAGCCCCCGGGTCGGTTGGTTCGCCAGGATGAATTTGGGCGATCCGCTCAGCTCGCGCGCGAGCACCACTTTCTGCTGGTTGCCGCCCGAAAGCATTTTCGCCGCGATCTTGGCGTCGGCGGGACGGATGTCGAAGGATTCCACGAGCGGGTCGGCCTTCCGGTCGAGCTCCTCCGGGTAGAAGCGCCCCTTCTTCGTGTACGGTTCCTTGTCGAAGTTGTTCAGGGCGATGTTCTCCGCGACCGAGAAGTCGAGGACGAGGCCCTGCTTGTGGCGGTCCTCGGGGATGTAGGCGAAGCCGTTCTCGATCCGCTTGCGCGTGCCCATGCGCCCGATCGGCTCTCCGAGGTACAGGAGCTCACCTTCGTCGGCGGCCCGATGTCCCATGATGCACTGGGACAATTCGAGCTGCCCGTTGCCGTCCACTCCGGCGATCCCGACGATTTCGCCTTCCTGGACCTCGAGCGAGAATCCGTCGAGCCGCTTGGTCCCCTTCTTGCCGGCGGACACGTTCTTCACCGACAGCACCGCCCGTTTTCCGTCGGTCGGCTTCTTTTCATAGCTTTTGGCGATCGGCCTGCCGACCATCGTCTCGGCGAGGTGGCGGGGGGAGGTATCCTTCTTGTCGATGGTCAGGACGGACTCTCCCTGGCGCATGATGGTGATCCGGTCGGATATCTCCATCACCTCGTTCAGCTTGTGGGAGATGAAGATGACCGACATGCCGCCGGCCTTGAAATCGCGCAGCAGCTTGAAGAAGGTCTCCACCTCCTGCGGCGTCAAGACCGCGGTCGGCTCGTCGAGTATGAGCAGATCCGCTTCCCGGAAAAGGGCCTTGAGAATCTCGACCCGCTGCTGGATGCCGATCGTCAGGCTGCCGACCGGAGCGTCCAAATCCACTTCGAAGCCGTACAGCCGGCAGAGCGCCTCGGCGTCCGCCCGCATCGCGTCGTAGGGAACCCGGTGCGCGGGCATATCGGTGCCTAGGATGATGTTCTCCAGCACCGTCATGGTCGGGATGAGGTGGAAGTGCTGATGCACCATCCCGATCCGGTGCTTGATCGCGTCGCGCGGCGTCTTGAGCCGTACGGGCTTCCCCTTGTACAGGATTTCCCCGCTGTCGGCGGAATAGATGCCGAACAGGATGTTCATCAGCGTCGTCTTCCCGGCGCCGTTCTCTCCGAGCAGGGCGTGAATTTCGCCCCGGCGCAGGCTGAAGCAGGCGTTGCTGCTTGCCTGCACCGCTCCGAAGCGCTTGTTCACGCCGTTCATTTCAAGCAGTAGTTCGTCTTCCATGGGTTCCCGCGCGGCAATAGTAGGAAACGGACGCGGACCGGTCGCCCGGTCCGCGCATCGTTTCCCCGGAGGTCTGTTACTTCCTGGGGTTGGTCGGCAGAATGCCTTCCTGCCGGAGGCTGCCGTCCTTGAGCTTGTCGAGCACTTTCTGCAGCACGGCCTTCTGCTCGGCGCTGAGCTTCGCGTCGTTGCCGTGCATGTCCGCCAGGCCGACCGCTCCGTCGTTGTAGCCGAGTTCGTAGAATTTCGGCTCGAGCTTGCCGTCGAGGGTCATCTTGATGGCGGCTTCGACCAGCTTGTCAACGCTCTGGAGAGCGGAGCCGAAGACGGTCTTGGGCGCGACGTCGTACTGGTCGGAGATGTAGCCGACGGCCTTGATGCCGCGCTTGTCGGCCGCGTCGATGATGCCCAGGGTGACCTGGTTCGCGTTGCCGGCGATCACGTCGACGCCCTGGTCGATCATGGCCATCGCCATTTCCTTGCCCTTGGGCACGTCGTCCCAGGAGCCGAGGTAGGACACCAGCGCCTCGCACTTCGGATTGACGTACTTGGCCGCGATGGCGAAGCTGTTGAGCGCCGACTCCACGTGCGGGTACTTCATGCCGCCGATGATGCCGACCTTATTGTTCTTGGTGATGAGGCCGGCGAGCGTTCCCGCGATGAAGCCGACCTGCGGGGTGTCGAAGCGGAAGGAGCTGACGTTCGGCTCCTGGCCCTTGGTGCCGTTGACGACGGCGAATTTGGTCTTGGGGAATTCCTTGGCGACGGTGAAGGTCGGATCCATGAATTCGAGGCCGTGGCCGATGACCAGGTCGTAGCCCTTGGACGCGTATTCGGTCATGACGGTTTCGAAGTCGGGCTGGGCGACGTTCTCCGAATAGGCGACGGTGATGCCGAATTTCGCCTCGGCGGCTTTCAGTCCCCGGTAGGCGGATTCGTTCCAGCCGGCGTCGTTGGTCGGACCGACCAGCACCATCGCGACCTTGAGCTTCCCGTCGTCCTTCTTCGGCTCTTCCTTCTTGCCGCCCGCGAACGCGGGAAGCGCCAACGCCGCGATGAGCGCGGCTCCGACCACCATTCTTGTCGTTCTGTTCATCTCGTCCCTCACTCCCTTTCGGATTGTTCGCCTAGTCATCAGATGACTACGCGCCGATTATTCAACCATGTCTATACATGATGCAACCCGGCTGTAAAAAAAAACGTCGCCTTTTGCCTATTTTTTTTCCGCCTCGGCCTTGTCGGCGGCGGCTTTTCCGAGCGCCGAGATGCGGGCCCAGCGCGCGATGCGCTTGCCGGAGCACTTGAGCGCGTCCACGGCGATCAGGTCGGCGTCGATCCCCGCGGCGCCTTTGTCTTCGCTCCAGGCCATGGCGCCCGAATAAAAGCCCGGTTCGCCGCCGACATAGACGATGCCCCGGGTGAGGCACGCGTTCACGATGGCGCCGACGGTCTGCTCCTGTCCGCCGTGCCGCGTGCCGCCGACGGCGATCGCGGTCGCCACCTTGTCTTTGAGCTTTCCGCCTTTCACCGCGTGGAGCGGCCGCATCCTGCTGAAGAACGCGCTCATCTGGGGCGTGACGTTCATGACGTAGACCGGGGAAGCGAACACGAAGGCGTCGGCCTCGATCAGCTTATCGTACAGCTCCGTCATGTCGTCCTTGATGACGCAGGTTCCGCCGTTCTTCTTGCAAGCGTTGCAGTGGTTGCAGGGCTCGATGCGCTTGCCCTTGAAGGACACCAGCTCGGTTTCGCCTTCTCCGCCGAGCTCTTCGGCGGCGCTTTCCATCGCGATCTGCAGGCCGCGCCAGGTCGAGGCCGTCCGGGGGCTCCCGCATATGCCCAGAATTCTGCATTTCATGTCGTCGCTCCTCCCTTGAGGTATTCGCCCAGGTCGACCGTCGGGTAGACGGCCTTCTTCAATTTCTGCCGGTTCGCCTTGAGCGTCGCGTCGATGCCCATCTTGGTCTGCACGCCCGTCTCGTCGGAGCAGGGGTCGAGCTCGTGTCCCTGGCTGTTGGGCACGTGGAAGATGTCTTCCCGGGGATTGACCCGGTTGCTGATGGCCCACAGCACGTCGGCGGGGTTGTAGATGTCCACGTCGGTATCTACGACGACCACGTTCTTGATGTTCACGTAGGAGATCATGGCCGCCATCGCCACGTTCTTGGGCTCTCCCTCGTTCTTCTTCTTCATCTGGACGACGGCCATGAAGCCCGATCCGTACGGCGGGATGTGCACGCCGGTGACGTTTTTTGAAACGTAGCGGGCGAAATTGCGGATGAGCGGTTCCCGCGGCAGCACGTTCCCGAGGTTGATGTGCTCGAAGCTGCCTCCGTTGAGCGTCTGCCAGACGGCATCCTTCCGGTGCGTGATCGCCTTCACGGCGAAGACGGGGCTTTTCCACAACAGGCCGTAGTGCCCGGTGAACTCCGCCAAGGGGCCCTCGTCCTCGCGGACGCCGGGCAGGATTTCTCCCTCGATGACGTATTCGCTCCAGGCCGGCACCCGGATGTCGCAGGTGACGCATTTGACCGTCTCGACCGGCTTTCCGCGCAGGCCGCCGGCCAATTCCGCCTCGTCCCCGTCGTAGCGGCAGCCGGCCGCGATCATGAGAACGGGGTCGACGCCGATGGCGACCGCCACGGGAAGCGGCTTGCCGGCCGCCTCAGCCTTGTCGAGGAAGCCGCGCATGTGGCGCCACTCGTTGATCATGATGCCCATGCGGTTTTTGCCCTTGATGTGCATGCGCTGGAAGCTCAGATTCTGGACGCCGTTTTCCGGATCGCGGCCGACGGTGACGCCGGCGGTGATGAAGGGGCCGCCGTCCTCGGGCGCGTGGGTGGGGATCGGCAGCGCGGTCAGGTCCACCTGGTCGCCGGTGAGGACGACTTCCTGGCACGGCGCTTTCTCGATCTCCACCGGCGCGATCGGATGGGTGAGCACGTGCTCCATCCGGTCGGTGACTTCCGCCTGCGCGCACCCGAGCGCGATCGCGATCTTGCGGTGGTTGGAGAGGAGTCCGCCTACCACGGTCTTTCCCGCGTAGCCCTTGACGTTGACGAAGCTGGCGGCGGGCCCGTGCTTCTGCTCGAGCGTCGCGATCACGCTGCCGATTTCGTGGACGGGGTCGACTTCCTTGGCGATCTCCGCCAGCTCCCCGCTGCTCCGCAGCTCTTCCAGAAAAGTTCTCAGGTCGTGGATCTCGTTCATGTCGCTTTTCTCCCTATCGGTCATTCCCACCTCCTCAGCATCGTCAGGTCCACGATCCTCGGGTTGAAGGATATGAGGCTTTTGCAGAGCAGATGGTCGTAGATGCCGATATAGCTTTCGAACCATTGGATGAGCGGTTCGCCTAATTCCAGGTCCAGTATGGCCGCGATTTCCGCCTCGGCCGCAGAGGGCCTGAAGCGGTTGATGGAATTCGCGACCTCTTCGATGAGCACGCTCTTGAGCAGCTCGTAGAAGCTGCCTCCCAGGGCGAACGCTTTTTCGGCCTCGGGATCGACGAAGGAACCGCATAGGTAGTTCCGCGTGTAGATGGCGGGTTTGCCGTCGGCGTAGTAGGTGTTCGCGATCAGGAAGAACCGCTCCTCCTCGACGTCGCTGAGGTCGAGGCCGGCCGCTTCCCGCCTGGTCAGCCACCGGGGCGCTTCCCTGCGGAAATCGACCCGGTACCCGCCGTCCTCGAGCAGCGTCTTGAAGCCGATGTGCGTATCGATGCGCATGCGCGCGGCGAGCGTCGATTCGTGGATGAGGTTTCCCGAGCCGTGGATCTTGCTGATGAAGCCCTTTCGCGCCAGGGACGCGAGCGCTTCCCGGACGGTCGTGCGTCCGACGTCCATCAGGCTGCAGAGGGCTTCTTC
Source organism: Treponema sp. (assembly GCA_003245635.1). Lineage (GTDB taxonomy): Bacteria > Spirochaetota > Spirochaetia > Treponematales > Breznakiellaceae > SZUA-426. The sequence continues at coordinate 4,974 of QKCO01000144.1, read as the reverse complement.
GGAAGGGAGCCGATCCCCTTCGAATCTTCTATTTTTGATGAGGTCGAGCAGGGCCGCTTCGGTCTTTTTGTAGCGAAGCGCCTGATCGCCGGTCTTTCGTGTAGTCATCAGATGACTTTATACTCCACGGAACGCATCGCTTCAATCGGGAAAGAAAAAAATGCGCTATACTGAACGTGGAAGTTTTTATGAAGATCCGCTACAGCGTAGATCCCGAGCGCTCCGCCTCGTTCTCACCTCCGTCGTCGGAAAGGTCCCGCCGCGAAACCGTGATCGTCATTTCCCTGCGGAGAACGGCCGTGGATGGAGATGGGAGGAGCCGGGGGGACGAGGTGCGGATTTCGGACGAGGCGCTCGCGCGGGATCGTCAGGTCCGTTCGCACGAGAGCGCGCACCTGGCGTCGCTCGGCGGAGCGGCCGCTTCCGGCGTTTCCTACGACTACGCCGTCGGGCCCGGCGGCGAGCGCATCGCGGTCGGCGGCAAGATAGCCGTCGACCTGTCCGAGGTGCCGGGAGACCCTGCCGCGGCGCTCCGCAAAGCCCGCACGATCATCGCCGCCGCGAACGCGCCCGCGGATCCCTCTGCGGCCGATTTGCGGACGGCCGCCGAAGCGTACCGCTTGGCCGCGAAGGCCGCGGAAGATATCAGGCGGGAGCGGGAATCGTCCGCGCCGCCTATTCCTTGAAGTCGTCCCCGTCGAGCAGGATGTCGAGCGCGTCCGCGGAAATGAACAGCTCCTGCAGCGAGAAGCCGAGGGAAGCGAGCAGCAGCGAGAGGCCGACCCCGAATACGATTTCCGCCGCGATCGAGATGCCGAGGAAAATAAGCAGCATAGTCAAAACGGACATGAAGAAGCAGGATACGCCGAGCAGCTGCATTTTCTTTATGATGCGGATGCGCTTCTTCAGGTTGGCGATCTGCGCGGGGATGCCCGGCGACCGCTTCTCTTCCCATTGATCCTTGAGCGTGCGCACCCGCGCCGCGAGCGCGAGGAATCGGTTCGTATAGGCCAGGAGCAGCAGAGAGATGGCCGGAAACAGCAGGGCCGGCGTGGTGATCGTCAATTCCATGCGTTTAATATAGCGATTTCAGCGGGGCCGGAACAATTCCGCGCGGGCCTTCTTGCCGGAAATCAGCACGTCGTAGCGTTCTTCCGCGGTCCAAAGCGCTTGCGCGGATTCGATGGCCTTTTCCGCGGCGGAGTTGCGGCCGGTAAGCAGCACGAGCCTGGCGCCCGGGGCCGCCGTCCGGCGCGCTTCGGCGAGAAATCGGCTGTACAGCGCGTAAATTTCGTCTTCTCCCAATCCTTCCCAGTCACCCCACGGCGGATCGGTGACGATCGCCGTGAACAGCCCGTCCTCGAAGCGGGAAAGATCCCGGGCGTCGAGCTGCTTGGGGAAGAACGTTTTCCGCTTCCGCTCGAAACGCTTATCCTTGAGCTTTTCCTTCAGGCCGGCGACGCGGGACTCATCGGCGTCGCCGGCGAATATGAGCTTATAGGGACCGGCCATCGCCCGTTCGAGCGGAATGCTCCCGGAGCCCATGAAGGGGTCGAGGAATACGTCGTCGGCGGAAGGCCGGGAAAGCTCGCACAGGAGGCGCGCGGTGTGGCGGGGGAGGGCCCCGGCCGCGGGAGCCGGTTCGGCGCGGGTCCTGAAGCCGGCGGCGAGGTACGCGTTCCCATCGTCCCGCAAGGATACGGACAGCTCAATATCCGGCCGAGAGGAATCCGCCCGCGCTCCCGTCGAGCGGGCTATGACGTCTTCGAGTGTCTTCCGCGCTTCGGCGCCGGGGAAGGTGGGCTCGCTGCGGACGAAGCCGCGGACCGCGAAACGCTCGGCTCTGCCCGAGCGCATGAAGGCCTTGTCGCGGAATACGCGGGAGAGCTCCTTCGCGCCGCCGCCCGACTTCAGCCGAGCGGCGATCGTCCGGTAGGCTTCCTCCAGTCCGGCGCACGGCGCCGAGGCGACCACGATGGCGGCGGCCTGAGCAAAGCCCGGTTCCCGAAAATCCTCCGCCGAGCGGAGCAGCAGGGAGCTTTCGTCGCCGCCGGCTACGGCCTCGGGTCCGAAGTCTCTCCGCGCGAGGCGCTCCGCGAGCGTTCTGAAACCGGCTGGAAAGGTTATACGGTAGAGGAACTCGGCCATCGGGCCAGTATCGTGCGTAGGGAGCGATCGAGTCAACGCCGGCGGACGCGTTTATCCCGGGACTTCGTTTTTGCCGGTTCAGCTGCGGCGCGCCGCTTCCGATAAATAACCATATGATTGCGCGCGCTTTGTTTTTCTTCGCATCCGTGGCCGTCCTCTCCTCCGCCGCGTGCATCGCGCAGGAGACGATCCATATACTCAAGAAGGGCGAAACGCTGTACTCCGTGTCGCGGACATACGGAGTATCGTTTTCTGCTATAGCGAAGGCGAACAACATCGCCGACGCAGACAAGGTGCGCATCGGCCAGAAGTTGATCATACCCGGAACCGGAGGCGCTCCGAAAAGCGCCGCGGCGGCGGAAAAGCATACGGTCAAGAAGGGAGAGACGCTTTTCGGCATCGCTCGGCAGTACGGCTTGACCGTTTCCGAGCTGCGCGCGTTCAACGGCCTCTCGGACAAGACGGTCATCAAGCCCGGCGATCTCTTGGCTGTGGCGCGGGCCCCGCAGCCGAAGGTCGAGGCCGCGCCTGCTCCCGTTCAGGAGACGGCTGCCAAAAGCGGCGGAACGGATGACCGCGCAGAAGGCGATCCCCGGCCGGTGACCGCCAAGCGCAACGATCCTAAGATCAGGTGGCCCGTCCAAGCCAAAGAGCTCGCATATATGGAAGGGAAGTTGTACGGCGTGCTGCTCACGGGCGAACGCGCCGAGCCGGTAGAAAGCCTCTCTTCGGGAACCGTCGTTTCGGCCGACGCCTACCGCGGCTTCGGCCGCGTCGCCATAGTCCAGTCCCCCAACGGGCACGTGTACGTGTACGGCGGCAACGAGTCCTTATCCGTCAAGAGCGGGGACAAGGTCGCGGCGGGGACCGAACTCGGCCGGCTGGGCATCGATTCCCTGACGGGTAAGCCGTCGCTGTTCTTCTTCGTCTACAAGGACAACGTGGCGATCGATCCCGCGAAGGCGCCCCGCTCATGATGCAGCTTTTCCCAAAAACTATTGCTTCGCTAATCGATAATTTATATCTTACTTCTGTTAATAATGTTGCATATGGCAAGGGGAGTAACGTTGTCTTCTACTAGGACCCATCCAGATCCGAAAGGCGAACACGACCCGCACCCCGAAGCCGTCCATCCCGCGCGCCCGCGGACGCGCAAGGCGAGCGCCGGCATGCTCGGAAAGCTAAGCAAGAAAGCCAAGCCGGTGAAGGAGACGGATCCGCTCGCCGTCTATCTCAAGCAGATTTCGCGTTTCCCCCTTCTGACGGTCCAGGATGAACAGGCTCTCGGCGAAAAGATCGTCACGACGCGCGACAAGATCAAGAACCTGGATGGTGTCCAGACCGAGGCCGAGCCGGCCGACGAATACGAATACGCCCAATCGAAGAAGTCGCTCGAAGGCCTGTTGATGCACTACAAGAACCGCATGATCAACGCCAATCTGCGGCTGGTCGTGTCCATCGCCAAGAATTATCAGCATCGGGGTCTGTCCCTGCTCGATCTGATCGACGAAGGCAATATCGGCCTCATCGAGGCCGTCGAGCGCTTCGACTATACCCGCGGATGCCGCTTTTCTACGTACGGAACCTGGTGGATCCGGCAGGCGATCATCAAGAGTCTAGCGGACAAGGGGCGCGTCATCCGCATCCCCATCCACATGCTCAACACAATCAAGAAATGCTATTTCGTCGCGAAGCAGCTGACCCAGGATTTCGGCCGCGATCCGAGCCCCGAGGAGCTCGCCGACTATCTGGGCTTCACGGTCTCCAAGGTGAAGGAGATCATGAAGCTGTCCCAGGAAACGACGAGCCTCGATACGACCGTAGACGACGACAACGTGACTCGGCTTTCCGACCTCATCAAGGACGAAACGCTCGAAGAGCCTTTCGAGCTCGTCTTTTCGATGACTCTGCAGGAAACGCTCGAAGACGTCCTATCCCAGCTGTCCGAGCGCGAAATGAAGATCATCCAGCTGCGCTTCGGCCTGACGGGAGAGGGACCTCTGACCTTGGAGGAGACGGGCAAGCTGCTCGGCATCACGCGGGAACGCGTCCGCCAGATCCAGGAGAAGGCCATCGTCAAGCTGCGCGGCCTCAAGGAGCTGACGGACTACCACGAGCAGTCCTAGCGATCCCTCAGGCCGGCTGCTGGGTGCTGAAGACGGCGACTTCCCTGCCGTCGGCTCTTTCGGCGCATTTCACGAACAATTCCATGCAGACGCGCGCGTCGTCCTCCGCCCGGTGCGCTTCGAGCGCGTCGATGCCAAGGTACTTCGCCAGTTCCTGAAGCGAGTATTTCCACCTGCCGGGGAAGGCTTCCTTCGCGAAGACGCGGGTATCGACCACCTTGTTCGGCAGTTCCGGAAACGGCGGAATCCAGTCGGTCTCCGCCGCGCAGGGGTCTTCCTCGGCGCAATCGCCGCCGAGCAGCGAGCCCTGCGCCGCGTCTTCGGCCCGGCGCGCCTTGCTCGCCTGCCAAGCTTCGGCGAGCGAGGCGTTCACGAACGAGCAGTCGAACGGCGCGTTGTGAGCGATGAGCACCGTCCCCTCGATGAAACGGAGAAAGTCGGGCATCACCCGCTCGAGCTGCGGCTTCCCGGCAAGCATCGCGTCGGTGATGCCGTTCACTTTCGACGCTTCGGCAGGCATGGGCTTTCCCGGGTCGATCAGCACCGAAAAGCGGCCGATAGGGCCCCTCCGGTCGAATTTCACCGCGCCGATCTCGACGATGCGTTCCTTTTTCGGGTCGAGCCCGGTCGTCTCGAGGTCGAAGACCACGAAAACGGCCGCGGGGCCCGACGGGACGGCCGCCGGTCCCGCTGGGGCTGC
>QKCO01000152.1 GCA_003245635.1 Treponema sp. | reverse complement strand
GCGGAAACGTCGATCTCGACCTCGTCGTCGTAGCGGGCGTCGGCATCGGATGCGACCGAACGCCAATAGGAGACGGCGCGGTCGAAGGCGGCGCCTGAGGGCGCGTAGGGACGGCCCTTGAGGTAGGTGAAGGTCTTCTCGTCGGGATTGACGTAGCCAAGGCGGGCGCCCCCCTCGATCGACATATTGCAGAGGGTGAGCCGTCCTTCCATGTCGAGCGCCTCGATCGCTTCGCCTGAGTATTCGTAGGCGTAGCCGATACCGCCCTTCACGCCCAAACGAGCCATGACCGCGAGGATCAGGTCCTTCGCGTAGAGCCCCTTCCCTCGGACGCCCCGGAAGAGCACGCGCCGCAGCTTGGGCTTGGAAAGCGATATCGTCTGGGTAGCCAGGACGTCCCTGATTTGGCTGGTGCCGATCCCGAACGCGATGGAGCCGAAAGCGCCGTGCGTCGACGTATGGCTGTCGCCGCAGGCGATGGTCATGCCCGGCTGGGTGAGACCGAGCTCGGGCCCGACCACGTGCACGATTCCCTGCTTGCCGCTGCCCCAGCCGAAGAACTCGATGCCGTGCTTCTTAACGTTCTTTTCGAGCTCGGACAGCATGGCCTCGGCCATGCCGTCGGCCAGCGGGCGGGAAACATCGTCGGTGGGCACGATGTGGTCGACCGTCGCGAAGGTGCGTTCTGGGTGCAGCACCGGAAGTCCCCGCTCGACGAGCATGGCGAAGGCCTGCGGCGAGGTCACCTCGTGCACGAGGTGCAGGCCGATGAACAGCTGGTCCTCGCCGGACCCGAGCGTCTCGACTTTGTGCGATTCCCATACCTTTTCCAAAAGACTTTTACCCATATCAGGCCTCCCTGGAGCGGCTATAGGGTCAAGTATCGGAAATCATATTTTTTTAGTCAAGAATAATAGCTACGCACTAATAATCGGAAGGAGTGAAGGAGCCGGCGAAAACGCGCAGCGTTTTGGAAATCTGGTCGACCGCCGCTTCGATCGAATAGCAGTTCAGCTGCCGGGCCGAATCGGTCTCCGCGGTCTTGAGTATGTTCGCCAAGCTCGAGATCCGCTGCAGCGGATCGCTGATGCGCCAGACGAACTCGTCCAGGAAGCGGTCCTTGGCGTTTTCGAAATCGAGAGGACCGACGATCTTGTTGACCGAAACCGCAGAAACACCGAACTGCGCGCTGCGCATGCTCGAAAGCAGGCAATATAGATTCACGACGCCCAAAAACGAAGCATCCTTCGAACTCAATACGGGTAAAACGAAAATATTCTGCTTGAAGAAAACGTTCAGCGTATCGGCTATGTCGTCCTCGTCGCGGCAAGGAGGATCGCCGCGAAGGCAATCGCGGAGCGGCGTATCGGGCCGCCCCAGCACGGTCGACGGCGTAGCGAGTCCGAGAAAGCGGCGGTCAGCCGAAAAAACTGCCAGATAGTTCTTTTCCTTAATCAACTCGGCGACCTCTCCGATCGTCGCGTCTTCCTGAGCAGTCGAACAATCCGTAATGATGAAATCTTTTGTTTTCATGAGAGCCCCTTTGGGTAGCCTCATAATCGACAAAAGCGAAGAAAACGTCTAGATTGATGACAGTGTTTTCATATCTTTTCTAATCAGAATCATAATTTTCTTAACTATTCTAAGAAAATAGGAACCGTAATACAAAATAATGACACGAACTCGAAATCTGCCGTTCCCGAGAAAGAATGCTTGCACCCTCCGGATAGCGGATTCATTATAGGACGGCGCGGGAACGATGAGCTGCGAGGATGCGCTTCGGGAGGACGCGGCCTACCGACCGGTCGGTTCGGTGACGTTCAGCCGGGGCTACAGCGACTCGGTCTATTGGCTGCGCGGCCGCATCGCCGCGGCGGGGGAACCGCGCGGCAGGCGTGGGCTACCTGCAGTACTTCGTGCTTCCCTCATCGGGGGAAGTCGCCTACCTGGTCATGATCCTATCGACAACGGTGTTCGAGGTCTGCATGGTCCTGTTCAACATCGCTTTTCTGCAGATGCTGGACGCGGACCGCTTCAAATCCTTCAACGACCGCTGGGGCCATCCGGCGGGAGACGCGGTGCCGGCGGAGCTCGGCGCCGTCATGCGGGGCAGCCTCCGAGCCGAGGACGTGCCCTGCCGCTACGGCGGCGAGGAATTCGCCGCCGTGCTCGAAGGCGCCGACCTGGACACCGCGGCCGCCATCGCCGAACGGATCAGGGAACGGTTCGCGCGCGTGGACCTCGCGCTCTACTCCGCGAAGGATTCCGGCCGGAACCGGGTCGCCGCCGACGCCGGATCGGTTCTCAGTCAGCCTCGTCGGGCAGACGCCTGATCGCTCCCTCGTCGGCGCTGCGCGCGAGGAGCGCGTAGGCCTTGAGCGCCCGGCTCACCTGCCGGTCGCGGGCTTTGGGAGTGAAGGCGGCTTTGCCGCGGGCGAGTTCCGCCTTGCGGCGCTCGGCGAGCTCGGCGTCGGAAACCAGCAGCTTCAGGCCGCGGTCGGGGATCGAGATTTCGATCTTGTCGCCGTCACGCACCAGGGCGATTTCACCGCCGGAAGCGGCTTCGGGGCTGATGTGGCCGATGGAAAGGCCGCTCGTGCCGCCCGAGAAGCGGCCGTCGGTGATGAGGGCGCAGAGCTTGCCGAGCTTCTTGCTCTTGATGTAGCTGGTCGGGTAGAGCATTTCCTGCATGCCCGGTCCGCCCTTGGGCCCCTCGTAGCGGATGACGACGACGTCCCCCGCCTTCACCTTCCCCGCCAGTATGCCTTCGACCGCCTCTTCCTGGCTTTCGAATACGACCGCGGGGCCGGTGAATTTGAACAGGGACGAATCGACGCCCGCGGTCTTGACGATGCAGCCGCGCTGGGCGAGGTTGCCCGTCAGCACCGCGAGTCCGCCGTCCGGATAGTAAGCGCTCTTCACCGAGCGGATGCAGCCGTTGGTCCGGTCCAGGTCGAGTTCCTTGTACCGGGCCTTCTGGCTGCCCATCACCAGGTTCCGGCCGCCCCCGGGCGCCGCGCGGTAGAAATCGGCGGCTTTGCCCAGGAAGGAGTCTCCCTCGGCGTCCGGGTTGGTGGCGTCGAAGCGCTTGAGCGCCTCGGACAGGGAGGGATAGTCGACGCGGGACACGTTCGTGTCCAAGAGTCCGGCGCGGTCGAGCTCGGCCAGGATGCCGAGGATGCCGCCCGCCCGGTGCACGTCCTCGATATGGTAGTCGGGCGTGTTCGGAGCGACCTTGCAGACGCAGGGCACCTTGCGCGAAAGCGCGTCCATATCCCTCATCGTGAAGTCGACGCCCGCTTCCTTGGCCACCGCCAGGAGGTGCAGAACCGTATTCGTCGAACCGCCCATCGCGATGTCCAGGCTCATCGCGTTCATGAACGCGGCCTTGGTCGCGATGCCGCGCGGCAGGAGCTTTTCGTTGCCGGTCGCGTAGTATTCGGTCGCCATCTCGACGATGCGGCGGGCTGCCTTCTCGAAGAGCTTGGTCCGATCGGCGTGGGTGGCGACGATGGTGCCGTTTCCGGGGAGCGCGAGGCCGAGCGCCTCGGCCAGGCAGTTCATGGAATTCGCCGTGAACATGCCCGAGCAGCTGCCGCAGGTCGGGCAGGCGCTCGCCTCGATGGCGGCTAGCTTGGCGTCGTCGACCGAATCGTCGGCGGCCATGACCATGGCGTCGATGAGGTCGTACTTGCGGCCGCCGGTCTCGCCGGCCTCCATGGGGCCGCCGGACACGAAGATCGTCGGGATGTTGAGGCGCATCGCGGCCATGAGCATGCCGGGAGTGATCTTGTCGCAGTTGGAGATGCACACCAGGGCGTCCGCGCGGTGCGCGTTCACCATGTATTCGACCGAGTCGGCGATGAGGTCGCGGCTGGGGAGGCTGTAGAGCATGCCGGAGTGGCCCATGGCGATGCCGTCGTCTATGGCGATGGTGTCGAACTCGGCCGCGAAGCAGCCCATCGACTCGACGATCGCCTTCACCTTCTGGCCGATCTCGTGCAGATGCACGTGTCCGGGCACGAACTGGGTGAAGCTGTTGGCGATGGCGATGATGGGCTTGCCCATCTGCTCGGGTTTCATACCGTTGGCGAGCCAGAGGGAACGGGCGCCGGCCATGATCCGGCCTTGCGTGGACAGGGCTGAACGAAGCGTGGGCATGGAAGCCTCCTTATGTACTGTAGCCGTACTGTAACGACTTAAGCGGACCTTTTCAACGGCCGCGGAAGGGATGCTCGCCGTCCCCTGCAAGCTTTCACGAGCGGCGTCTTTCGTATATGATCGCTCAATGCTCAGCTACCGGCACGCGTTCCACGCGGGCAATCACGCCGACGTCCTCAAGCACATCGTCCTCCTCGAATGCCTTTCGCTGCTCAAGCGCAAGGAGAAGGGGTTCCTGGCGATCGATACGCACGCGGGGGCGGGCGCCTACGAATTGGATGCGGGATACGCCGCGCAGAACAGGGAATGGGACGACGGCATCGCGCGCGTGAAGGCTTTCAGCGGACTTCCGCGTCCTCCCGCCGTAGAGGCCTACCTTTCGTTCGTTTCCGATTACGGACGATCCAACTCGGGCGCCTATCCCGGCTCCCCGGTGCTCATCGCGGGCTCCCTGCGCCCGCAGGACCGGTCCGTCTTCTGCGAACTGCACCCGACCGACTTCGCCGCGCTGGAAGCGCGCTTCTCCGGCGATCGGCTCGTCCGCGCGCGGCGCGCCGACGGCTTCGCCGAATTGAAGGCGCTGCTGCCGCCGCCCACCCGCCGGGGCCTGGTATTCATGGATCCGTCCTTCGAGCTGGCGGAGGACTACCGCAAGGCCGCGGACGCGATTTCAGACGCCATCAAGCGCTTCGCCGGCTGCGTCGTCGTCCTGTGGCATCCGATCCTCGACCGCGCGGAAGCGCGCGCCCTGCCCGAGCTTCTCGACGGGCTCGGCGCCGAAAAGACCCTCCGCGCCGAACTGCGCATCGCCGACTCCCGGCCGGGAGAGCGCGGCATGACCGGCAGCGGCCTATACATCGTCAATCCGCCCTGGACGCTTTCCGCCAGCCTCCGCGAAACCTTGCCCTTCCTCTCCCAAGCGCTCGGCTCGACCGCATCGGAAGCCACTCTCCTGATCGACCGGGATAGTCCGGCGACCTAGAGCCGCGGACCGCCCGAACCAGCAAAAAAAGAATTTGACCTCAGCGCGATTCCATGTTAAGGTCAATCTGACATCAGGACATCAGACAATTTTACACGCAGACAAGGAAGCTTATGCAGCCGATCGAACGGGTTTCGCAGACGGACATGGTCGTCAAAGAGCTCACCAAATTTTTCCTCACCGACGCGATCGCCGAAGGCGACAAGCTGCCGACCGAGATGGATCTGTGCGAACGCCTGCGGGTCGGGCGCTCCACCGTGCGCGAAGCGGTCAAGGCCCTCCAGGTCATGGGCTACGTGAAGATCGAACCCGGCCGCGGCGCCTTCCTCAAGCGCAAGAACCTCGATACGCCGGTCCATACGATCCTTTCCTGGCTGGGAAGCCGCAAGGTCGAAGTGGCCGAGTTCATCGAGGTGCGCATGCAGCTCGAACCGCTGGCCGTGCGCCTTGCCGTCGAGCGGGGCAGCGACGAGGAAATAGCCCGCATCGACGAAATCAGGCAAGAGTACGAGCGGACGCTCGAGTCCGGCCCTTTCGACGAGGCGATCGGCAAACGCTTAGGCGATCTCGACGCGAATTTCCACGCGGCGATCGGAGAAGCGTCCCACAACGGCCTGCTCATCGAGCTCAACAACCTGGTCATCCAGGCCTTCGAGAAATTCAGGACGAGAACCTTCAGGGTGGAAAGCCATGCGCGGAACGCGGTTTCCCCCCACAGGGCAATCATCGCGGCGCTCCAGAAGCGCGACGAGGCGGCGGCACAGCGCTGCATGAAGAGCCACCTGTTCAAGGCGCTCGAGGACATGTCGCTCGGAGCGGGCGAATAGCAAGGCAATCCGCCGGAAAATCCGGCTTCACATTCCAGTCAAAGGAGTCACTATGAAGAAGACCATTATGCTGGCGGCCGCCGGCCTCTGCGCCGCGCTCGCGTTCGCGGGCGGCAAAGCCGATGCTCCGGCCGCGGGAAGCGGCAAGGCGATCACCCTCAAGGCCTACGTTCCGACCAACCCGACGGCGGTGCCCACCAAGGCGCTGATCATGTTCGCCGACAACGTCAACAAGGCGGCCGGCGGAAAGCTCGACATCCAGGTTTTCCATTCCGGCCAGCTCGGCAACGACCGCGAAGCGATCGAATCCACCCGCATCGGAACCATCGACATCATGTTCGCGGGCACCGGCGGCTATTCGAGCTTCTACAACAAGACCAAGATCTTCGACCTTCCCTTCCTGTTCACCAACGCGAAGGAAGCCTACGAGGTGGTCAACGGACCGGTCGGCGAGGAGCTGTTCTCCGGCCTCAAGAACTTCAACCTGGTGTACTTGGCCACCGGCGACAACGGCATGCGCCATATCAGCACCGCCAAGACGCCGATCAACTCGGTCGAGGACGTGAAGGGGCTCAAGATCCGCGTCCCCGAGATCGACACCTACGTCGCCATCTGGAAGTCCTGGGGAGCCATCGTCACCCCGATGCCCATAACCGAGCTGTATATGGCCCTCCAGACCGGCGTCGTCGACGCGCAGGACAACGCGCCCTACCACACCGTGGCTAGCAAGGTGTACGAGGTCCAGAACTACTATTCCATGATCAACTACATGTGGATGGGCCTGACAATGGTCGCCAACGACAAAGCCTGGGCGAAGCTCTCGCCCGAGCTACAGAAGCTCGTCAAGGAAGAGGCCAAGAAAATGGCGAAGTGGACCTTCGACGAAATCGAGAAGGACAACGTAACCGCCCTCGAGACGATGAAGGCCCGCGGCACGACCATCAATATGAATCCCGACCGCGCGAGCTTCATGAAGAATATCGACGCATTCTACGCCCAGTACGAAGGCCAGCCTTGGTACGACAAGGCGCTCGTCCAGAAGCTCCGCAAGAAGTAAGACGCATCGGCGGCGGCCGGGAAGACTGATGGTTTTCCGGCCGCCGCGTTCAATTCCACCGAGGAGTCTCAATGTCCTTCGTCCTTCGATTCCGGAACGGCCTTTCGGCCGTCGTCAGAACGCTCATGGCCGCGTCCACCGCCCTCATGTGCGTCACCATCGCCGCGTCCGTCTTCGCGCGGAACTTTTTCGGACTGTCCTTCGACGCCGTCGTCGATGTCAACCGCATACTTTTCGTCTGGACGACCTTCCTCGGACTCGTGTACGTCAACGGCGAGGGGAAGCTGATCCGCTTCGAGCTCATCGAGCAGAACGTCGGAGAGAACGTCCGGCGGATCCTGATCATCGTCCAGCGCCTGGCGGGGCTCGTCCTCTTCGCCGTGATGGCGACCGCCGGCGTCGCGATGTTCCCCTTCGCCCAAGCGCAGGTATTCCCCACGCTGCCCATCAGCCTGTTCTGGCTCTACCTGCCCGTTTCCGTATCGGGAGCCCTCCTGATACTGCAGACCATCGCGTCCTTCGCGGCGCCGAACGAGGGAAAACCATGCTGACCTTATTCGCGCTGTTCTTCCTATTGATTCTGATCGGCGTCCCGGTCGCCGTTTCCATCGGCGTGAGCGCGCTCGCGTCCCTGTTCCTCAACGGATTCCCCCTGATCGTCATCGCGCAGAAGATGATCACGGGCATTGACTCGTTCACCTTCATCGCCATTCCCCTGTTCATCCTCGCCGGAGAGCTGATGAACGTGGGAAAGATCACCGACCGCATCTTCGGCTTCGCGAAGGCCTCGGTCGGCTGGATTCCCGGCGGACTCGCGCACGCGAACATCTTCGCGAGCGTCATCTTCGCGGGCATGTCCGGTTCCGCGATCGCCGACGCGGGAGGCCTGGGCACCGTCGAGATGAAGGCGATGAAGGAATCCGGCTACGACGACTATTTCGCCGGCGCGGTCACCGCCGCCTCGTCGACCATCGGTCCGATCTTCCCGCCGAGCATACCCATGGTCATCTACGGCGGCATCGCGAGCGTCTCGGTCGGGAAGATGTTCATCGGCGGCGTCCTGCCGGGGCTCCTGATGGCGCTCGCGCTGATGGCGTACGCGCTGGTAGTCTCGATCAAGCGCGGCTATCCGCGCGAGCGCTTGTCGGTTTTGCGCATCTTGACCGAATTCGCCCGCGCCTTCATCCCGCTCCTGACGCCGGTCATCATCCTCTCCGGCTTCGTCACCGGCTGGTTCACCACCACCGAAGCTTCCTCCATCGCCGTCGTCTACGCGATCCTGGTCGGCGCGTTCGTGTATCGGTCGGTCAGCTGGAAGACGCTCACGCAGGCGCTCATCAATACCGCGGCCACGACCGCGAACGTCGTCTTCATCATCGGCTCGGCGACGCTCTTCTCCTTCATCCTGACGAACCAGGGCTTCACCAAGATCATCGCCGACTTCATCCTCGGCATCTCATCGACCCCCTGGGTCGTGCTGGTCATCATCAACATCGTGCTGTTCATCCTGGGGATGATCATGGAGCCGGGCGCAATCCTCATCATGATGCTACCGGTGTTCCTGCCCATCATCCAGCGCGTCGGCATCGACTACGTGCACTTCGGCGTGGTCATGGTGCTGAACCTCATGATCGGCCAGATCACCCCGCCCTTCGGCATGTGCCTGTTCACCATCGCGCAGGTCGGGGGACTCAAAGTGGAGCGCCTGTCGCACGCCACGATTCCGTGGATAATACCGCTGGTCATCGTTCTCGTCGCGTCCATCTTCCTTCCGGAGCTCGTGCTCTGGATGCCTAACCTTCTCATGAAATAAGGACTACACCATGCAGAGAAAAGACCTCTTCGATCTCTCGGACCGCGTCATCGTGGTCACCGGCGGACTCGGCCAGATCGGCCGCCAGTTCGCGCTCGAATTCATCGACCGCGGCGCGAAGGTCGCGATCCTCAACCGCCGGATTCCCGACCGCGCCGCGCTCGCAGAGAAATTCCCGCTCGACTCGGGGCGCGTCGAATTCTTCGCCGCCGACATCACCAAAAAGGAATCGGTGAAGGCGGCGCTCGCGGGGATCGTCGAGAAATGGGGCGTCCCGCACGTCCTGGTGAACAACGCGGGCATCGACACGCAGCCGAGCGCTCCGCCGGAAGTGTCCGGCCCCTTCGAGGACTTCCCCGAAGAGGTCTGGCGCGAGGTGCTCGAGGTCAACATGACCGGCACCTTCATCTGCTGCCAGGTGATCGGCGGCGCGATGGCGAAGGAAGGGCGCGGCTCGATCGTCAACGTCGGCTCGATCTACGGCATGCTCTCCCCGGTGCAGGACATCTACGCGTACAAGGAAAAGAAGACGGGCAAGCCCTTCATCAAGCCGGTGGCCTACTGCGCCTCGAAATCGGGGCTCTACAACTTCACCCGCTACCTGGCCACCTATTGGGGCAGGAAGGGCGTGCGCGTGAACATCCTGACGCCTTCGGGCGTGTGGCGCGAAACGCAGGACGCCGAATTCCAGGCGAACTACTGCGCGCGCATGCCGATCGGACGGATGGCGATGGAGGACGAGTACAACGGCGCGATCGTGTTCCTCGCGTCGGACGCGTCCAAGTACATGACCGGCTCGAACCTGGTAGTCGACGGCGGCTGGACCGCTTGGTAGGAGGAAAGCATGAAAGACTTACGCGGCATTTATCCGGCGCTGCCGACGCCGATGGACAAGACGGGGGCGGTCGACCGCGGCGCGCTCGAGGCGCTGGTCGAGTACGAGATCGGCGAGGGAGTCGAGGGGCTCTACGTCGGCGGCTCGACGGCCGAATCCTTCCTCCTGACCGAGGAGGAGCGGATGGCGGTCGCCGAGACGGTCCTCAAGAAAGCCGCCGGAAAAGTCAACGTCATAGTGCACACCGGCTCGGGCGGCACCGACGGGGCTGTTCGCCTGTCGAAGCACGCCAAAGAGCACGGCGCGGACGCGATATCGTCGGTCCCGCCGATCTACTTCAAGTACACGACCGAGGAAGTCATCGGCTACTACCGGACGCTCATCGAGGAAGCCGACATGCCGCTGGTGGTCTACAACATTCCGGCCTTCACCGGCATCAACATGACCACCGGGCCGGCGCGTGAATTGTTCAAGCACCCCCGCGTGGTGGCGCTCAAGCACACGAACACCAACATGTACGAACTCGAGCGCGTGCTCGCGCACAACCCGGGGCTCGTCGCGCTCAACGGCTACGACGAGGCGTTCCTGTCCGGCCTATCGATGGGCGCGGAAGGCATGATCGGCAGCACCGTCAACTTCATGGCGAAGAAATTCATCGCCCTGCGCGCCGCTTTCCGCTCCGGCAACAACGCCGAAGCCTTCAAGCTCCAGCGCGAGGTCAACGAAATCGTCGAGACGATGGTCGAAGTCGGCGTGTTCAACGCGGTCAAGCACGCCGTCTCGCTGAAGGCGAAGATCGAGTGCGGTTCCTGCCGCGGACCGTTCAAGCCTCTTTCCGAGGCGGACAAGAAGCGCGTTGAGCAGGTGCTTGAAAAGAACCTGTAGCGGCGCCTGACGCCGCAACCTTTTCAAGGCTGCGGTGTCCAATACGTCATGAACAGCAGCAGCGCACTGAAAAGAGGAACCGCGCCGTCGAAAGCGGCGCCGATTCCCCTGCCCTTCCAGACCCCCGGCGAGGAAATCGCCAACTCGATCATCCACGGCCTGGGAGTCCTTTTAGCCATCGCGGCCCTCGTCCTCCTGGTTGTCCGCGGCCGCGACGCGTGGGAGGTCGTTTCCTACGCGATCTTCGGCTCGTCGATGATCCTCCTGTTCCTGGCGTCGACGCTCTACCACGCGCTCACCCACGAGGGCGCCAAGCGCGTCTTCCGCGTCTTCGACCACGGCGCGATCTACCTTTTGATCGCGGGCACCTACACGCCCTTCTGCCTGGTTCCGCTGCGCGGAGCCTGGGGCTGGACGCTGTTCGGCGTCGAATGGGGCCTGGCGATCACCGGCATCGTCCTCTACGCGGTCGGCATCAAGGCGCTCAAGAAGGTCGAGGTCGCCGTCTACATCCTTATGGGCTGGGCCATCGTGCTCGGCTGGCTGCCCCTGGTGCGCTCGATTTCGGGAATCTCCCTTTTCTGGCTGGTGGCCGGAGGCGTCGCCTACACGCTCGGCACGATCTGGTACCGTCAGAAGATCAAGCGGGGCACCCACGTCACCTGGCACGTGTTCGTGCTGGCGGGAGCAGTGGCGCATTTCTGGGCCGTGTGGACGCTGAGCTGATAGCTTTACCGGAAGATCCGGGGCTGCCGACGCGCTCCGCCTTTCGCTAAAAAAGTAATCGCATAGGCTCCAGACAACCCAGAATATTTAAGGGAGCGATTTCAGCGCAGTTCCACCAGCTCGTACGCGGCGCTCCCCAAGCCGATCTTCTCCGCGTGCGCAAGCGCCGCGCGGCCGAAATCGAATACCTTTTTTCCGGCCGCCTTCTGGACCAGGTCCAGGCACGCGGCGTCCAGGGACACCGGGTCCTTTCCCGCGAGCACGCCGATATGGCCTATGATCGGCTTCATCGGAGACCCGATGCAGTCGCACTCCTCGGTGACGTTGTGGACGAAGCTAATGTAGATGATATCCTTTCCGCGCGTCGCGCCGTAGGCGTACTCGGCCACCTTCTCAAGGAAATTGACGCCTTTCCACGAATTGCGGATGGCGCCCTGCGGGCAGACGGCGATGCATCCGGCGCAGCCGACGCACTTTTTGGGATCGATGACGGCCGCGTCATCGATGGCGATGGCGCCGAAGTCGCATTTCTCCACGCACACGCCGCAGGAGGTGCATTTGCTTGAGTCGACGATGGGCGATATGTTCGTGTGCTGCGCGAGCTTCCCGCTCCGCGCCGCGAAGCCCATCGCCAGCTGCTTCAGGGACCCGCCGAAACCCGCCGCGATATGTCCCTTGAAGTGGCTGGTGACGATGAGCTGCTTGTATTTGCCGTAGCCCTTGCCGATCTTGCAGGTCTTGAAGAATTCCTTATCGATCCGCACCTCGTCGTAGTCGGTGCCGATCTCGCCGTCGGCGATGACGATCGGAATCTGGGTGAAGCCGTGCTCCTTCGCCGTCCGGATATGGTCCGCCGCCGTCGTCCGCGAGCCGCGGTACAGCACGTTCGTTTCGATGTAGGAGGGCTCGGTCCCCTGCCCTTTCAGATATCTGATGATCCCGTCGTACGCAGAGGCGGGGATGAAGGTCGTGTTTCCCCGCTCCCCGAAATGGACCTTGATGGGAACTTCCTTTTCGAAGACATGGCCGGTTTCGGCGACGATGCGCTTAAGCAATTCGAGCGCGTCGGCTCCGAGCTTCCCGTAGTTAGATCCCGTATTCCTTATGAAAAACACCTTGCCCATCGATACATCCTTTGGATCGCCAGAGTACGGGAAACTAACGGAGAAGAGCAACCCTACCCTGAAAATCGGGCGATGTTAAGCCAGGACCGATCGAAGGCAAGTCAAAGCCGGACGCGCCAGTAAATACCGGCTGAGAGCGCTACCCGCAGTCCTCGGCATCCATGCCGTCGAGGAATCGCGCATACGCGATTCCTCATGGACGTTTTCGGCGGCGCCATCCCTGGCGCCATTGGCAAGGACAAGCGAGCATGCGATTTTTACGTCGGCAGCCCGGTATCTCGACGTAGATCGACAGGCCCCGGCTCGAGTATACTCCGCCCCATGGCTACGACATTCGACGACAAGAAAATCATCTATACCATGCACCGCGTTTCCAAGAAGCACGGCGTCAAGCAAGTCCTCAAGGACATCAGCCTCAGCTACTTCTACGGCGCCAAGATCGGCGTCATCGGCCTCAACGGCTCGGGAAAATCGAGCCTCCTGCGCATCCTGGCCGGCACCGACACCGAATTCGCCGGCGAGACCACGATCGCCCCCGGCTACACCCTCGGCTTCCTCGAGCAGGAGCCGTTCCTCGCGCCCGGCAAGACGGTGAGGGAAATCGTTGCAGAAGGCGTGCAGGAAGTCGTAGACCTCCTTGCGGAGTTCGACAAGGTGAGCGAGGCGTTCGGCGACCCCGACGCCGACTACGACAAGCTCGGCGCCAAGCAGGCCTCGCTCCAGGAGAAGATCGAGGCGGCTGACGGCTGGAACCTCGACAGCCGGCTCGACTTCGCGATGGAGGCCCTGCGCTGCCCGCCGGCCGACCAGGTCGTCGACGTGCTCTCGGGCGGCGAGAAGCGCCGCGTGGCGCTCTGCCGGCTCTTGCTCAAGAAGCCCGACATCCTACTCCTGGACGAGCCGACCAACCACCTGGACGCCGAGACCGTCGCCTGGCTCGAGCGCCACCTGCAGACCTACGAGGGCACGGTCATCGCCGTCACCCATGACCGCTACTTCCTGGACAACGTGGCCGGCTGGATCCTCGAGCTCGACCGCGGCGAAGGCATCCCGTGGAAGGGCAACTACTCCTCCTGGCTCGAGCAGAAGCAGAAGAAGATGGAGCTCGAGGAAAAGGGAGAGAGCGAGCGGCGCAAAACGCTCGAGCGCGAGCTCGAGTGGATCCGCATGAGCCCGAAGGGCCGGCACGCCAAGAGCAAGGCGCGCATCGCGCAGTACGAGAAGCTGCTGCAGGACGACGCGCGCGAGAAGGTTAAGGAGACGAAGATCACGATTCCCGCCGGGCCGCGCCTGGGTCAGGTCGTCGTCGAGGCGAAAGACCTGCACAAGGCCTTCGGCGATAAGCGTCTCTTCCAGGGCACCGATTTCGTCGTGCCGCCGGGAGCCTGCGTGGGCATCGTCGGACCGAACGGCGCGGGCAAGACGACGCTGTTCAAGATGATCGCCGGCTTCGATAAGCCCGATTCGGGCGAGGTCAAGCTCGGCGATACGGTCAAGCTCGCCTACGCCGACCAGATGCGCGACCGGCTGGATCCCGAGAAGACCGTCTGGGAGCAGCTATCGGACGGCCTCGACCTGATCAAGCTGGGCGGCAGCAAGGAAGTCAATTCGCGCGCGTACTGCTCCTGGTACAACTTCTCGGGAGCCGACCAGCAGAAGAAGGTCGGCGTCCTCTCCGGCGGCGAGCGCAACCGGCTCAACATGGCGCTCATGCTCAAGGAAGGCGCGAACGTGCTGCTCCTGGACGAGCCGACCAACGACCTGGACGTGAACACCATGCGCGCCCTCGAGGAAGCGATCGACTCCTTCGCCGGCGTGGTGCTCGTAATCAGCCACGACCGCTGGTTCCTGGACCGCGTGGCGACGCACATCCTCGCGTTCGAGGACGGCGAGACGGTCTGGTACGACGGCAACTGGTCGGAGTACGCCGAGTGGCGACGCGAACGCCTGGGCGGCGACGCCGACCGGCCGCATAGGTACGTGTACCGGAAACTGGAGCGTTAAGAGTTGGATTCGCCTGCGGTTCGCCTCAGCGAACCGCAGCGCGCCGCGCGCTCAGCGGACCGGATCGGCGCGCAAGGCCAAAACCCGCTTTATTTCTTCCCATAAAGCGCCTTCCACCAGCGGTTTGGTGACGAAGCCGTCCATGCCGGCTTCGGCGCAGGCCAGGCGGTCCTCGGCGCGCCCGTGGGCGGTCAGGGCGATGATCGGCACGGAGGAAAGGCCGCGTTCGCTTTCGGCGGCGCGGATGCGCAGGGTCGATTCTAACCCGGTGACCCGCGGCATCGTCACGTCCATCAGGACGAAATCGGGCCGGCGCTCCCTGGTCGATTCGACGAAGGCCGCTTCCCCGTCCTTCACGGCCGTCACGATGAGGCCGGCGGACTCGAGCACGCGCGCAAGATACAATCGATTGATCGCCTCGTCCTCGGCGACCACCGCGGTCAACCCGGAAACATCGGTCATCGGAACCTACCTCGAAGAACTTGAAGAGCCGGCTGACCCCCAGAATAGCGCCGAGCGAGTCATCTCATCAAGTGCTTTTATTAAACCGCATTCATCCTCGATCTTGCCAAACAACCATATATGGTGTAATCTCCTCAAAATCACGCTAGTTATGAGGGGACCCCAATGAAAATCGAACGACGATTCACGAAAGCCGGCGAAGGTCCGTACGCGGGCATCACCTGGGAAGCGCGGAAAAGCGAAATCCGCAATCCGGACGGCAAGCTCATCTTCTCCCAGGACATCGTCGTCGTCCCCTCGTACTGGAGCCAGATCGCGACCGACATCATCGCGCAGAAATACTTCCGGAAGGCGGGCGTTCCCGCGGACAAGGCGCTCGCCTGGCAGGCCTGGGCGCCTCTGGGCAAGGGACCCGGACGACAGGCCGACCCCGGACGGAAGCTGCCGGAGGACGACGGAGAGCACGACGCGCGCCAGGTTTTCCATCGTCTGGCGTACACCTGGATGCTGTGGGGCAAGGAGAACGCCTATTTCGACGGCGAAGAGGACGCGAAGGCCTTCTACGACGAAACCTGCTTCATGCTCGCGCGCCAGATGTCAGCGCCGAACAGCCCTCAATGGTTCAACACCGGCCTCAACGCGGTCTACGGCATCGACGGCCCCGCGCAGGGGCACCAGTATTTCGACCCCGCGCTCGGCAAGGTCGTGAAATCCGACAGCGCGTACAAGCGGCCGCAGCCGCACGCCTGCTTCATCCTG
>QKCO01000030.1 GCA_003245635.1 Treponema sp. | reverse complement strand
GTCGGTCGTCCGCCGCGGCGGCACCGATTTCGTGTACGTGGTGGAGAGCGGCGTCGCGCGCGAGCGGGTCGTCACCCTCGGCCTCTTCTCCGAAAGCGGCGCCGAGGTCCTCGGCGGCGTTAAGCGCGGGGAGGTCGTCGTCGTGCGCGGACAGAACCTGATCCGCGACGGGTCGCGCGTGCAGGTTGCCGAAAGGAGCCTCTGATGGCCTTCTCCCGCACCGTCGTACGCCGTCCGGTCAGCGTGCTCATGCTCTTCCTCGTGCTCGCGGGGACGGGCCTCGCGTCCCTGGCGACCCTCCCGATCGACCTCTTTCCGAACACCGAGCGGCCGGTTCTCGTCGTCTTCACCAATTATACCGGAGCGGGGCCGAGCGAGGTCGAGCAGCAGATAACCGACGTGCTCGAGAAGGCCCTTTCCGGCCTCGGCGGCCTCGACCAGATCACCTCGACCTCCTCGGAGGGGGAGAGCCGCCTCATTCTCAACTTCAACCTGGACGCGAACCTCGACCGCGCCGCCGACGACGTCCGCGATATCCTGGCCGCGGTCAAGAACAACCTCCCCGACGACGCGTCCGATCCCCGCATGCGCCGCTTCGACCCGTCGACCTGGCCGATCATGAATATCGCGCTGACGGGCAACTTCAAGAGCGAGGAGCTCAGGCGCACCGCCCTGGATTACGTGCAGGCGTCGCTCGAGCAGGTCCCCGGCGTCGGCCAGGCCGAAGTCCGCGGCGGCAGCGACCTGATCGCGCGCGTCGAGGTCGACCGGACCGCCATGGAGGCCTACGGGCTGACGCTCTCCGACGTCGCCGCCGCGGTGAAGGCTCAGAACGCCGACGCCTCGGGCGGTTCGATCCCGCAGGGCGAACGCCGTTTCCTGGTGAAGACCTCGGGCAGCTACGGCTCCATCGCCGAGATCGAGGACACCGTCGTCGGCTACGCGAAGTCGTCCAGCGGCGAGCGGCTTTCGGCCGTCGGCTCGCGGCCGATACGCCTGGGCGAGATCGCGACCGCCCGCATGACCGCCGCCGACGAGACCCGCATCGTGCTCATCAACGGCGTGCCGGGCGTGTACATCGCCGTCCAAAAGGAAAGCGGCACCAACAGCGTCCGCGTCGCCGACGGCGTGCGGGAAAAGCTGAAGGCTGTGCAGGCGAGCCTCCCCAAGGGCTACGAGCTGCGCGTCATCGAAGATACGACGCTCAGCATCAAGGCGAGCCTCGACCAGGTCGTGAACTCGCTGATGACCGGCGGCCTGCTGACGCTGGCCGTCCTCTTCTTCTTCCTGCGCAACGTGCGCGCGGCGACGGCCATCGCCGTGTCGATTCCCATTTCCCTGCTCGCGACGATACTCGCGATGTCGATCGGCGGCCTCACGCTCAACAGCATCTCGCTGTCGGGGCTCATCCTCGGCATCGGCATGATCGTCGACTCGTCGATCGTCATCCTGGAGAACATCCACCGCCGCCGCGCGTCGGGGCTCGGTGCCGAGGACGCGGCCATCATCGGAGCTGCTGAGATGATCGATCCCATCGTCGGCTCAGCGCTGACGACCATCTGCGTCTTCGCGCCGGTCCTGTTCTTCCGCAAGGGCCTGGGCGATTTCAGCTTCATGATCGGCGATATCGCCTTCACCGTCATCGTCGCCATCGTCGCCTCGCTCCTGGTCGCCTCCATGCTCGTGCCGGTGCTCGCGAGCACCTTCCTCCCCCTGCGCGCCGAGGACGAGCGCTTCAAACGGCTGACCTTCCTCAAGCCCATTGACGCCTTCTTCGAGCGTGGCTTCACCCGGCTCGAGAACGCCTACGCCTCGGCGCTTTCGGCCGCGCTCAAGCACCGCCTCCTGGTGATCGTCGTCGTCGTCGCCGTCTTCGGCGTCGCCCTCTCCTTCGCCTTCCGCCTTTCCTTCATCTTCTCGCCGTCCTCCGCCGAGGATTCGGTGACCTTCAGCCTGCAGCTCCGCGAGGGGACGCTGCTCGAGTCGACCCGGACGGCCGCCCTGCGCGTGGCCGACGCCATTTCCGAGACGACTCCGGACATCCAGGACCTCCTGGTGAACATCGGCGGCTCGAGCGTGAGCAATTCCCATTCGGCCCAGATCACCGTGCGTCTGCCGCCGCTCGGATCGGCGCGCCGGGCTTCGACCCCCGACTCGATCACTTCGGTGGCGCGTGCCGCCGCCGCCAAGATCCCCGGCCTCAGGCTTTCGGTCCGGGCGAACCGCGGTCGCGCGCTTTCGGGCTCCAACCCCATCGAGATCGTCGTGCGCTCGCGCGACTACGAGGCCGCCAAGGATACGGCGAACTCGATCGCTTCTCTCATCCGGGAGAATTTCCCCGAGATCGTCGAGCCGCAGGTCAACATCCCGAACAGCCTGTCGGAGTTCACGGTCGCGCTCGACCGCGGCCGGTCCGCCGACCTCGGCGTCGGCGCCAAGACGGTCTCCGCGGAGCTCAAGGCGGTGGCCGCCGGCGTGAGCGCGGGCGTGTACCGGGAGAAGGGCAGCGAGTACGACATCATCGTGCAGTTCCGGCCCGGCGACCGCGCGTCGATACCCGACCTGGAGCGTACCTTCGTCAAGAATTCCTCGGGTGAGCGCATCCCGGTGGCCAGCGTCGCCGAGCTCGAGCGCAGCGAGAGTCCGGTGTCGATCATCCGGGAGAAGGGCCGCCGCGCGGTCCGCGTGACCGCCGCGATGGCGCAGGGCCAGGAAGCGGCCAAGATCGAGCCGCGCCTGGTCGCCGCCGTCAAGGAATCGGTGCCGCTTCCCGACGGCGTGACGCTCGAGTACGCCGGAGAGCTGTCGGCCATCAACGAGACGGGCACCCAGCTCACGCTCGTGCTGCTGGTCGCCGTAGCCCTCGTCTTCGCCGTGATGGCCGGGCAGTTCGAATCCTTCATCGCACCCTTCATCATCTTCCTGGCGATCCCGACCATGCTCATCGGTGTGGTCGGCATCTATACGATCCTCAATTTCCCCGTGTCCATGTTCTCCCTGCTCGGCCTGATCATGCTGGCGGGCATCGTCGTCAACAACGGCATCGTCCTGGTCGACTACACGAACCTGCTGCGCGTCCGCGGCTACAAGCTGACCGAGGCGGTGGTCGAAGCCGGCCGGCACCGGCTCAGGCCCATCCTGATCACGACGATCACCACCATCTGCGGCATGGCGCCGCTCGCGTTCTTCCCCGGGGAAGGCGCGCGCATCACCCAGCCGGTCGGCATCACCATCGTCGGCGGCCTCGCCTCGAGCGTGCTGGTGACCCTGTTCTTCGTGCCGGTGCTCTATTCCCTGATCGCCGCGAAGTCGCGCATCAGGCGGGACGATCCGGAAGCCGCGCACTCCGCGCACCTGGCCAAGGAGCAGGAACTATCGTATTAACCGATTTCTAGCGCCTCTCATACGGCGAAGCAACATTCGCGGGCGATCCTCTAGCCAGGAGGAATCGCCATGCGCATCGCTTATTCCTGCGCCGGGGAGGGGTTCGGACACGCGGCCCGGATGGCCGCCCTGCACGCCGATCTCGCCGCCCGCTGCCGTATCGACCTCTACGTGCCGGAAACCGTCAAACGCTTCGTTCGATCCAAGCTGCCCGAGGCTTCCATCTCCGGTCTTCCCTGCTTCGAGCTGGCCAAGCGCGGCAACCGCATCGATTACCGGCTGACCGCCTTCAAGGCGCTGCGCCTGGCCGCTCATCTGATCCCCGAGGTGCTCCGCCTCTCCCGAGTTCTGCGCCGCAGGCGCACGGACGTCGTTCTTTCCGACTTCGATCCCTTCCTGCCGCTCGCCGCTCGTCTGGCCGGCATCCCGGTCGTCCAGATGAACCACCCCGGCATCGTGCTCAGGCACCTGGAGGCCGATCCCCGCAGCTGGATCGCCGCGCTGTCCGCCCGCTTCCTGGAAGGTCCCTGGGACCGCCGCCTGATCGTCTCCTTCTACGGCGGCGACGTCGGCCCGGTACTGCGCAAATCGCTGTACCGCCACCGCGTGCGCGACGAGGGCTTCATCGCGGTGAACCTCAAGAACGAGGCCCGCGCCAAGATCCTGCCGATCCTCGACGCGACGCCCGGCCTGCGCTACAAGCTTTACCCCTCTCCCGGCGCCGACTTCGACGAAGGGCTCGCTTCCTGTTCCGCCGTCATCACCGGCGCGGGGCACCAGACCCTTTCGGAAGCCCTCTGCCTGGGCAAGCCGGTGCTCGCCCTTCCGCAGGAGGGCCAGTTCGAGCAGGCCCTCAACGCGCGCATGCTCGAGCGGACCGGACGCGGCGCCGCCTGCTCGGTCGCCGAGCTACCCTGCGCGCTGCCCCGTTTCCTCTCCGGTCTGGACCAGTTCCGAGCGCCGCGCATCCTGCCCGCCGAATTCTGCCTGACCGATTCCCGCGACGAGCTGCTGCGAAAGCTCTGGGAATGCTTCGGCGAACTGACCTCCCGCGGGACTTCCGCCGACCGGATCGTCCGCGCCGTCGGGAGGAAAGCGGTTTAGCGTTTCCCGTCCCGGGGCTCGTCCTTGCGCATGATCGGCCGGCCGCGCTATACTTCGGCGGCCCGGCCGATCGCGCCGGCAATCCCGCACATCGATAGGACGGCACGAACATGAACCCGGCGCTCGAAACCCTCAAGGAACGCGGCTTCTTCCAGCAATGCACCGACCCGGAAGGACTCTCAAAGGCGATGGACGAGGGTCCCGTCACCTTCTACGTGGGCACCGACCCGACCGGTCCGAGCCTGCACGTCGGCCACATGGTTCCGCTCTTCGCGCTCCGCCATCTCCGCGCCGCCGGACACCGCGGCATCGCCCTCATCGGCGGCGGCACCGCCCGCATCGGCGATCCCTCGGGCAAGACCGAGATGCGCAAGATGCTCACCTACGAGCAGCTGGACGCGAACGCCGCTTCCATCTCGGCACAGATGAACCGCTTCATCGGCTTCGACGGGGCGACCGCCTTCACCGACAACAACAAGAACTGGCTTGCGGACCTCAACTACATCGACTTCCTGCGCGAGATCGGCAGGCACTTCTCCGTCAACCGCATGCTCAGCTTCGAGGCCTACAAGCTGCGAATGGAGACCGGGCTCTCGTTCATCGAGTTCAACTACCAGCTCCTGCAGAGCTACGACTTCCTGGAACTCTTCCGCCGCCACGGCTGCCGCCTCCAGATCGGCGGCGACGACCAGTGGGGCAACATCGTCGCGGGCATCGAGCTGATCCGCCGCGTCGAGGGCGCCGAGGTCTACGGCCTCACCTTCCCGCTGGTCACCACCTCCGACGGCAAGAAGATGGGCAAGACCGAGAAGGGCGCCCTCTTCCTCGATCCCTCGCTCACCAGTCCCTACGACTTCTTCCAGTACTGGCGCAACGTCCAGGACGCCGACGTGCGGCGCTTCCTCCTGATGTACACCTTCCTGCCGACCGCCGAATGCGAAGCCCTCTGCGCTCCGGGTACGAACCCGAACGAGGCCAAGGAGCGGCTCGCGTACGAGATCACCTCACTCATCCACGGCAAGGACGAGGCGGACAAGGCGCTCGCGGGCGCCAAGGCCGCGTTCGGCGGCGGCGGCGACAAGAGCGCCATGCCGACCGCCGAGCTCCTGCGCGCCCGCTTCGAGGCGGGCTACAATATCGTGGACCTCTTCGCCGACGCGGGGCTCGCCCCGACCAAGAGCGAAAGCCGGCGCCTGGTCCAGCAGGGCGGCGCCTTCGTCTCCGCCGCAGGCGGCGGAGACCTCGAAGCGCTCTCCGACATCGGCGCCGCAGTCGGCTCCGACCGGCTCGACGTTTCCGGCGAGCTCGTGCTGCGGGCCGGGAAGAAGCGTTACTGCCGCGTCGTGGCCAAATAAAGACGAAAGGGCGCCCCGAACGTTCCCGTCCGGGGCGCCCCTTCGATAGCCGCCGTATCGTAGGCGATCAGTCGATCAGGCCGAGCTTCCTGAGCTGGGTGGAGAAGGCTTCTTCGGTGTAGGGCTTGGTGATGTATGCCTCGCACTGGCTCCGGAAAGCCTCCATGACGCTCTTCGCGTCGCCGAGCGCCGTCGTCATGACGACCTTCAAGCCGTCGGACACACCGATGCCGCGCTTCGCCTCGATCTCCCGGATCTCCTTGAGCACATCCAGGCCGTTCTTGTCCGGCATCATGATATCCAGGAACACCACGTCGTAGGGCTTCCCTTCGTCGTACGAGGCGGTCACCGCGTTCAGGGCTTCCTCTCCGTTGACGGCGACGTCGTACTTGCCGTGCTTTTCGATATAATGCCCGACCAGCTTCCGGCTCAAGAATTCGTCTTCCACGATCAGCATGCGCAACTTATCCATGTTGCCGTTCCCTCCGCTCGATGCTCGTTTTCAAAGGTATGATCAGATAGGCCGTGGTTCCCCGGCCTTTTTCGCTTTCTATCCGCAGGTCCCCTCGGAGCGCCTCGGTCCGCTTCTTCGCGCTGTACAGGCCGATGCCCGCGCCGGGGAAGCGCTTTATGAGCGGCATCTCGCCCTGGTCGAAGGGATTGAACAGCCGGCCGAGCGTCCGCTCGTCAATGCCGCGGCCCTGATCGGCGACGACGAACTCGACGGACGCAGTTTCGGCATCGCTGACGTTCAGCTCGCGCGCGCGCAGCTCGATCGTCCCCGCCTCGCTGTATTTCACCGCGTTGGATATGAGCATGCCCAATATCGACGAAATCGATTCCCGGTCGCCGGAGAGCGTCCGCACCCCTTCGCTGGAAACCGACAGGCGAAGGCCCTTCGCTCTGATTTCCTGTTCATGCGCCCCCGCGACCTCCGCGGTCAGTTCCCTGAGCCGGAAATTGACCGGCTCGCGCGCGGGCCCGTCTCCGTTCGCCGATTCGGCGGACTTGACCAATGAATTGACCAGGTTCATCAGCTCCCAGCCGCTCTGCTGGACGCAGCGCGCCATTTCCGCCCGTTCCGGATCCGTTTCGCCGTCGGCGAGCAATTCGGCGAACCCGATGACGCTGTTGAGCGGAGTCCTGAATTCGTGGGTCATGTTCGAAACGATCGCCCGGTGCGCCCGGTCGCCGATTTCGGCCAGTTCTTCGCGGGCCTCGTATTGTTTGTCGATGCGGCCGAGAATCCGAACATGAACGACGGCCGCCGCCGCGAGCAGAACGATATTCACGTATGGAAGAATCGTATCGAATGCGCTGGAAAAAAGTGCCAGGGCGGAAGCCGCCAGGACGAGGGCGGCGATGACGAGGCACTCCGCGGTGAAGCGTCTGCGCATGTTTTTTATCATTTGATTCTGTTCTGCCATCGCTCCGAGTGTAGTGTGCGCGGGAATCAAATACAAGCCGACCTTGCGTTTCGCATCGCGCCGCCTATACTGGAAATTGGCGGCGCCAATCACGAAATGAAGGACGGAATAAAAATGTATCAGCGATTGTTCCATGAAATGATGGAAGCGTTCGCGTTGCATGAAATCGTGCCGGACGGGGAAGGGAATCCCGAAGATTTCGTGTTCGTCGATGTCAACCGCGAGTTCGAGAAGCTGACCGGCGTGCCGCGGGAGCGTCTGATAGGGCGCACGATACGCGACGCGTTTCCGGACATAGACGAATCGTGGCTGCGCCGCTACGGGGAAGTCGCCCGGTCCGGGGAGCCGGTCCGCGCCGAAGCGTATTCGCTCCCCCTGCGCAAGCATCTTGAGCTGAGCGCCTTCCGCATGGAGGAGAATAGGCTCGGCTCCCTGTTCATCGACATCACCGACCGGCACCGGGCGGTCGAGGCGCTCAAGCAGAGCGAATCCCGGTCGCTCCGCCTGATCGAAAACCTCAAGCGTTCGGAATCGGTGCTGGCCTCCCTCGTCGACGAAAAGAACGCGCTGCTCAAGGAAGTCCACCATCGGGTCAAGAACAACCTGCAGGTGATCGCCAGCCTCATGAACATCGAGTGCGGCCGCTTCGCAGGGGAGGGTTCCGTCGGCGAAGCGCTCGTGCGGATGCAGGATCGCGTGCAGTCGATGGCGGAGGTCCACGACGCTCTCTACCGCTCGGCGTCGCTCTCCGCGGCGGATCTGGGCATCGCCGTCCGTTCGATGGTAGACCGCCTGTCCGACACCTACGACGCCCTTTCCCGCGGCATCTCGGTCGCCGTGGAGGCCGGCGAGCTCCTGCTCCCCCTCGATCTCGCCGTTCCCTGCTGCCTCGCCTTGAATGAGCTGCTCACGAACGCGCTCAAGCACGCCTTTCCTCCCGAGTGGGGAGGCCCCCGCGAGATATCGCTCGCTATCGACATCACCGGCGCCGGGAGGGTCTCGGCGGTAGTCTCCGATACGGGAATCGGGCTGCCGGCCATTCCCGGCGGCGCTGACCCGGCGTCCTCCGAGGACGCCGGCGGGCTCCATCTCGCCCGGCTCCTCTGCGAACAGCTGGACGGCGAATTCCTGCTGCGGGCGGAGAACGGCACCGAAGCGGGAATGACTTTCCCTCTTCCCTGACTGCCCCGGGGCCCTTCGCGGGAGCCGGTTGTTAAACGCTTGCAAAGATGGCCGGCTTCGCCTAGTCTGATCGGATAGGTATCATACGTCAAATACAGGGAATATCGTGTAACACAATGAGAAGAACCGTAGACGACGACACGAAAGAGATACTCCTTTCGTTCATTGCGGAAGGTTACGAACGGTTGGACGATGCGGAGGCCAAGCTGCAGAAGCTGGGCGGCGGGGACGATCGGGAGATCCTCAACGCCGTATTCCGCCTGTTCCATTCGGTGAAGGGTTCGGCGGGCTTCCTCGAGCTCGAGCGCATCAAGAGCCTGACGCACGAGGCGGAAGCCCTGCTGGAAGTCTTCATCAAAGAGGGCGTTCCCTACACGCAGGACGCGCTCGACGTGGTCTACGATACGATAGACGCCCTCAGGGACATGGTGCGGCAGGTGGAGCGGGACTTCTCCGACGCGGATTGCTGCAGCCAGGCGGAAGTCCAGACCGCGCGGCTCAAGGAGCTGATCGATCGGCTCCGTAATCCCGAGGGCGGCGTTCCCGGCGATTACAATTTCATCCTTTTGAATGATCTGGTCACTCAAGACATGGCGGAGCGCTTCGTGGCCGAATCGGCCGACCTTATCGAGCACGCCGAGCGCGACGTGATGGAGCTCGAATCGAGCGACGACAAAGCCGAATCGGTCCACTCGATGTTCCGCGCCGTGCACACGATCAAGGGAAATGCGGGCTTTTTCGGCTACGCCGCGCTCGAGAGCCGCTGCGTCGACCTCGAGCAGCAGCTGGATGCCGCTCGCAAGGGCGGGACGCCCCTCAACGAAGCCTTCGTCAACAGCGTGCTCGCGCGCATCGATCTGGTGCGGAGCCTGCTTTCCTCGGTCTCTTTCCGGGGCGAAGAGGACGCCGCGCAGCCGGCGCCCGATCCCGCGCCGGCCGGGTCTGCCCGAACGGACGGCGCGCGGGAAGATGCCGAAACGGTTTCCGCTCCGCCGAACGCGGAGCCGGTGCCCGCGGCGGATATCGGATACAAGCCGCTGGGCGAGATCCTGGTGGAGATGGGGGTTGCGCCCGAAGCGGACGTGCGGAAGGCCCTCGAGGAGCAGGAGAAGCCGGTCGGCCAGCTCCTGGTCGAGTCGGGAACCGTCAAGCAGGAGGACGTGCGCAAGGCGCTGGAAACGCAGCGGCGCATGGCCGGTGACCGGGGTCCCGCGGAAGAAGTGCAGCGCCGCGAGATCCGCGTGGATACTACGAAGCTGGACAAGCTGTTCGATCTGGTCGGCGAGCTCATCACCGCGGAAGCGATGGTGGCGAACAGCCCGGATCTGGCCGGCCTCAAGCTCGACTTCTTCAACAAGTCCTTCGGCGCGCTGACGAAGATCAGCCGGGAAATCCAGGAAACGGCGATGATGATCCGGATGATCCCGCTCGAGGGCCTGTTCCACAAGATGGCGCGGCTGGTGCGGGACTTGTCGAGGAAGTTCGACAAGGGCGTCGATTTTCGGGTGTCCGGAGAGGACACGGAGATGGACAAGAACGTCATCGAGGAAATCTCCGATCCGCTGGTGCACATCCTGCGGAACGCGCTTGACCACGGCCTCGAGCAGGGCTCCCTGCGCCGGGAGCGCGGCAAAAGCGAAACGGGAACCGTCTCCCTATCGGCCCGCTACGAAGGTTCTGAGATATGGATCAGCGTCAAGGACGACGGGGGCGGGCTCAACCGGGAGCGCATCCTGGCGAAGGCTGTCGAGCGGGGCCTGGTGAAGGGCGACCCTTCGCTCGTAGAGGACAAGGACGTCTGGCCGCTCATTTTCGAGCCGGGATTCTCGACGGCGGAAAAAGTTTCGGACGTGTCCGGCCGAGGGGTCGGCATGGACGTGGTCAAGCGGAACCTGGAAAAGATCCGGGGCCGGGTGGATATCAAGACCGAAGCGGGCAAGGGATCGGAGTTCATCCTGCAGATCCCCCTGACGATGGCGATCATCGACGGCATCACGGTCCGCGTCGGAAGAAGCTACTATTCGATACCGCTGAACGACATCTTCGAGTTCTTCAAGGCGCGGCCCGAGCAGATCAACAAGACCGAGGGGGGCGAGGAGACGGTCAACCTGCGCGGCTCGATCATGCCGCTCCTGAAGCTGGGGGAGATTTTCGGCGTGGCCGGCGCCGAGCTCGATCCGACCGCCGGGATCATGCTGGTGGTCGAGAGCGCGGGGAAGCGGGCGTGCCTGCTGATCGACGAGGTCGTGGGGAACCAGCAGATCGTCATCAAGTCGCTTTCGGAATACATCGGAAAAGTGGAGGGGCTCTCCGGCTGCTCCATCCTGGGGGATGGAACGGTCAGCTTCATCATCGATACGGGCCGCTTGATGGGCCTGCGGCTCGAATAAGGAGCGCGGCGGTCCCGCGGGGGGCCGGAGGAGGACGGAATGTTTCGGAAGATAAAAGTGGGCGCGCGGCTGTCGCTCGGATTCGCCTCGGTCACGCTCCTGCTCGTTCTCCTCGCGCTGATTTCGGTACTGCGCATCGGAAGCATGAACGAGTCGCTTCACCTTCTGGTCGAGGATCGGTATCCGAAGGTTCGTTTGGTCTACCAAGCCGTCGACAACGTCAACGTCTCCGCGCGCGCCCTCCGGAACGCCATCTTGCGGACGGAGCCGGTCGAGATCGGGAAAGAGGAAGATCGGGTGAAGGCCGCGGGGGCCGCGATCGGAGGCATTCTGGCCGAGCTGGATCAGGCCATCGCGAGCGCCGAAGGCAAGCGCCTGCTCGCCTCCGTCGTCTCGACCCGGGCCGCTTATCTGAAGGTCCAGGCTCTCATATCGCAATCCGTCCGCGCCGGAGACCGGGATGCGGCGGTTTCCCTGCTGTTCGGCGACTTTCGGGCGCGGCAGGCCGAATACCTCGACGCGTGGACGGCTCTCGAAGCCTACCAGCTTTCCCTGGCTGATTCGGCCGCGACCGAAGCGGAATCGCTGACCGCCGCGTCGCGCGCGATCATCATCGGGATCAGCGCGCTGGCGGTTCTCGCGGCCGTTCTGCTCGCATTCGCGATCACCGGCTCGATCCTGAAGCCCCTCTCCGCCTGCACCGATGCCGCGGAGCGCATCGCCCGGGGCGATCTGTCGGTGTCCTTCGAGGAAGGCGGGAAGGACGAGCTCGCCGCCCTCCAGATCAGCATCAAAACGCTGGCCGGCACCGTGTCCTCGCTCATCGCGGAGACCGACGAGCTTTCGTCGGCCGCGGTGGCCGGCCGCCTGACCGAGCGCGGCGACCCCGAGCGCTTCAGCGGCGCGTACCGGGAGCTGGTCTCCGGCATCAACGCGCTGATCGACGGAGTCGTCGGCTTCCTGGACAACATGCCCACGCCCGCGATGATCATCGACGCCGAATACCGCATCCTGTACATGAACAAGGCCGGGGCTTCCCTTGGCGCCGGAAATGCCGCGGAGCTGGCGTCCGCTCGCCGGCAGTGCTACGATTTCTTCAAAACCAAGGACTGCCGCAGCGAGCGCTGCGCCTGCGGCCGCGCAATGAAGATCGGTTCGTCCGCGTCTTCCGAGACGGTCGCCGTTCCGCTGAAGGAACAGTACGAGATAGCCTATACGGGCGTTCCGGTGCTGGACAGGTCCGGGGCGACCGTCGGGGCCTTCGAGGTCATCGTCGACCAGACCGCTATCAAGAAGGCCGAGCGCAAGATGGTCAAGGTCGCCGATTTCCAGAACGGCGAGATCGGCAAGCTCAACGAGTATTTGACGACCGTGGCGGCGGGCGACCTTTCCGGCAATTTCGTCGTCGCGGAGGCGGACGGGGATACGGCCGAAACCAAGGAGCGGCTGGACTCCCTGGCCGCGGCGCTCAATACATCCTTGGATTCGATCAACGATATCCTGAGCCAGGTTTCGGCGTCGGTCGATCAGGTGAACGCGGGGAGCCAGCAGGTGTCGCAGGCGAGCCAGTCGCTGTCGCAGGGAGCGACGGAGCAGGCGAGCTCGCTCGAGGAGATCACCTCTTCGGTGACCGAGATCTCGGGGCAGACGCGGCAGAACACCGAGAACGCGGTGCAGGTGAATACGCTGGCCAAGACGGCGCGGAACGACGCGGAGCAGGGGAATACGCAGATGGCGGACCTGGTGTCGGCGATGAGCGACATCAACGAGAGCGCCGAGGAAATCCGCAAGATCGTGAAGGCGATCGACGACATCAGCTTCCAGATCAACCTCTTGGCGCTGAACGCGAACGTGGAGGCGGCGCGCGCCGGCAAGTACGGCAAGGGCTTCGCGGTGGTCGCCGAGGAAGTGCGCAACCTGGCGGTGCGGTCTGCGGGCTCGGTGAAGGAAACGACCAAGATGGTCGACGAGGCGATAGCGAACATCGGCCGGGGAAACGAGCTGGTGGACGTGACGGCCAAGCAGCTGGCGTCGATCGTGGACGGAGCGGCGAAGGTCGCGGGCCTTGCGGAGGAAGTTTCGAAGGCGAGCCGGGAGCAGTCGCAGGGGCTCGAGCAGATATCGACCGGTCTTAACCAGATCGACCAGGTGACGCAGGCGAACACGGCGAGCGCTGAGGAGAGCGCGTCGGCGGCGGAGGAGCTGTCGAGCCAGGCGCAGCAGCTGAAGGGCATGGTGGCGCGCTTCAAGCTGAAGGAGCGGGAGCGGAGCCGGATGAGCGAGGCGGAGATGCTGGCCATGCTGCGCGCGGAAATGTCGCGCGGAGGCGGCTCCGCCGGCACTATTCCGTTGCTCGGGTAGGCGTGAAAGCGTTCATAGGGATACAAGTACTGAACAGAATAGGTAATGAAAATAACGGAGGCAAAACAGAATGAAAATTTTGACAAAACTGCTCGCGGGTTTCCTTGCAGTGGCATTGCTCTGCGCGGTGGTCGGCGGCGTAGCGCTGTCCCAAGTCACCGTGCTGAGCGGCAGCATCCGCGAGCTTGCCGAGAATTCGATCCCTTCTCTGGCGTATCTGAACGCCATCAAATTCGAGATGACCAACATCAAGACGGCGATCCGTTCCATAGCCCACCCATACGCCCTGGATAACCGGGCCTTCTACGAACGCCAGATGGAGAATATCTCGAAGGCCCGGACGGCGTACCAGAAAGCCAAGTCGAGCTTCGAGACGCTGAGCATGACGGCCGAAGAGACGATCCTATATGCGGATTTCGCCAAGGCGCTCGACGGGGCCATACGCTTCAACAACGAAGTCATGGCCGATGTCGAGAAAGCCCGGGCTCTGGAAGGGGCCGAGCGGGAAGCGGCGAACCGTGAGATATTCTCGATGATCGAAAGCGACCGGCGGCTCGCGTTCGACGATATGCTCGCGGCTCTGCAGAAGGTTTATGACTACGATACCGCCTACTACGGCGGAGAAATTCCCCGGAAAGCCTTGGCTGGCGTTCCCATTGCCCGGGCTGCGCTCATCGCGGTCGCCTTGCTCGCGTTTCTCTTCGCGGTGATTCTCGGCGTGATTCTCGGCCGCGCGATTTCGACTCCCCTGCGGCGCTCGGCCGCGGTATTGGACAAGATCGCCGCGGGAGATTTCTCCGAGCGGCTCGTGGTGAAGACCAAGGACGAATTCGCCCAAGTCTCAGCTTCCCTCAATCTGGTCGCTGATACCATCGACGGTCTCGTTGCAGAGGCGGGCGTGTTGACCGTCGCTGCGGTCGACGGCAAGCTTTCCACGCGCGGCGACGCCTCGAAATTCAAGGGCGGCTACCACGACATCGTCGAAGGCGTGAACAAGACGCTGGATGCGGTCATCGGACCGCTCAACGTCGCCGCGGCGTACGTCGACCGGATCTCCAAGGGGGACATTCCGCCGAAGATTACGGACAGCTACAACGGCGACTTCAACACGATCAAGAACAATCTCAACCTCTGCATCGACGCGGTCGGAGGCCTCGTCTCCGATGCGGGAACTCTCGCGCAGGCGGCGGTGGAGGGACGGCTCACGACGCGCGCCGACGCGACGCGGCACCAGGGAGATTTCCGCAAGATTGTCGAAGGCGTCAACCGGACGCTCGACCTGGTCATCGACCCGATCAACGAAACGACGGCGATACTGAAGCGCATGGCCGACGGCGACCTGACCACGACGATGACCGGCGCCTACCGGGGCGACTTCGACATCCTGAAGACCGCGCTCAACGATACGATCGATTCGATCAACGACATCCTGGGCCAGGTCTCGATGGCGGTGGAGCAGGTGACCGCGGGAAGCCAGCAGGTATCGCAGGCGAGCCAATCGCTGTCGCAGGGCGCGACGGAGCAGGCAAGTTCGCTCGAGGAGATCACCTCCTCGGTGACGGAAATCGCCGGACAGACGCGGCAGAACACGGAGAACGCGGTACAGGTCAACACGATGGCCAATGCCGCGAAGAGCGAATCGGAAAAGGGGAATGCGCAGATGGCGGAGCTGGTGTCGGCGATGAGCGACATCAACGAGAGCGCGGAAGAGATCAAGAAGATCGTGAAGGCGATCGACGACATCAGTTTCCAGATCAACCTGTTGGCGCTGAACGCGAACGTGGAGGCGGCGCGCGCCGGGAAGTACGGCAAGGGCTTCGCGGTGGTCGCCGAGGAAGTGCGCAACCTGGCGGTGCGGTCGGCCGGATCGGTGAAGGAAACCACGGCTATGGTCGACGAGGCGATAGCGAACATCGCCCGGGGGAACTCGCTGGTTGACGTGACGGCGAAGCAGCTGGCGTCCATTGCGGAGGGAGCCGTGAAGAGCGCTGGTCTGGCGGAGGAAGTGTCGACGGCGAGCCGGGAGCAGTCGCAGGGGCTCGAGCAGATATCGACGGGGCTGAACCAGATCGACCAGGTGACGCAGGCGAACACGGCGAGCGCGGAGGAGAGCGCGTCTGCGGCAGAGGAGCTGTCGAGCCAGGCGCAGCAGCTGAAGGCGATGGTCGCGCGCTTCAAGCTGAAGGAGCGGGAGCGGAGCCGGATGAGCGAGGCGGAGATGCTGGCGATGCTGCGCGCGGAAATGGCGCGCAGCGGCGGTTCGACCGCGAAGAGTCCCGCGCGGGCGCTGACGCTGCACAAGGACGATCTCGTCGGGAAGGGCACGGCCAAGTCCGC
Organism: Treponema sp.; assembly: GCA_003245635.1. Taxonomy (GTDB): domain Bacteria; phylum Spirochaetota; class Spirochaetia; order Treponematales; family Breznakiellaceae; genus SZUA-426. The sequence continues at coordinate 178 of QKCO01000030.1, read as the reverse complement.
GGCCAAAGCTCCGGCCAAAGCTCCGGCCAAGACTCGCGCGGCTCTGGTGAATCCGGCGGACGTGATCTCGCTGGACGACGACGACTTCGGCAAGTTCTGAGGCGGGCGGCATGGAACAGAGAAGCAGGGGCGAGATAGCGGAGAGCATCGACGACGAGGAAGACGAGGACACGCAGGC
>QKCO01000041.1 GCA_003245635.1 Treponema sp. | reverse complement strand
CTCGGAGGCGCTGACGGGCCTGGGAAATCTGCTCCGCAAGGAAGGGCACATCGAGGAGGGAACGGCGAAGCTGGAAGACGCCGTGACGTACGACTCGAAGGATCCGGGCGCCCTCTACTCGCTGGGGCAGGCCTACCTCCACGACAAGCGCTACCCCGACGCCGAGAGGGTCTTCCGCAAGGGCACGCTGCTCAAGCGGGGCCGCGCGCTCTTCCTGGGGGGGACGGCGCTCGCCCTCGAGGGTCAGGGTGATCTGAAGCAGGCGGAGGAGTTGTTCATTCGCGCCCGCGAAACGGATCCGAACAGTTTCCGGATTCGCATGGATCTCGGCGCGTTCTACGACCGCAAGAAGATCCCCGTGCTCGCCGCGCCCGAATACGGGCGGGCGACCGAACTGGAACCGAACAACCCCGAGACGCATTTCCTCTACGGCAAGGCGCTCGTCGGGATGAACGAATTCAACGCCGGACTCGCGGCCCTGCAGCGGGCCACGAACGTGGACAGCACCTACGCGCCGGCGTACTTGGAGGCCGGACGCCTCTTCGCACGCGCCAAGCGCGCCAGCGAAGCGGCGGAGCGGTTCCAGCGATACGTGGAGCTCCGTCCGGATGATTACATCGGGTACAAGGAGCTCGGCGTCGCGGAGTCGAAGAGCAACGACCGCGGCGAACGCATCTCGGGCATCGCGCATCTCGAAAAGGCCGACCAGTTGAAGCCCGACATTCCCGAGGTCCTGGGGGCGCTCTGCAAGCTCTACAACGAACAGGGCGCGGAATCGCAGGATCAGGCCGTCTCGGCGTGCGACCGCTATGTGGCCCTCGCCGATTCGATCGAGCCGGCCGAGAAGCTGAAGATCGGCAGCCTGTTCGCCACGGTTCCCGACTCCACGAAGGCCCTGCCGCTGCTCCGGGCCGCGGTGGAGGAGGATTCGTCGCTGGCCAAGGACGCGAGCTTCCAAATCGGACTGCTCCTCTTCACCTCGCGCGACTATCCCGCGGCGATCCCGCATTTCCAGACCGCCCTTTCGTACGACTCGGTGTTCGTGCCGGCGCTCCTGAACCTGGGCCTCTGCCAGCTTCAGACCGGCGACAAGTCCGGGGGCATCGAGACGTTCCGCCGCTCGCTGGCGGTCAAGCCCGGCGACGCGCGGACGCTGATCTGGATCGGGCAGACCCTCCTGACCATGGAGCCGGATTCGCTGCCGGTGGCGCTGGAGACCTACCAGTTCGCGATGGAGGCGGATTCGTCGAACGCGGACGCGCCGCGAGGCGCCGGTCTGGCGCTTCTGCTGATGGATCGCTGCGTCGACGCGACGACCTATTTCGTCAGGGCGGCGGAGATGGATCCGCAGCACGTCCAGGGTCACGTTTGGCTGGCGCAGACCTACTCCAAGTGCAAGGATCTGGCTCGCGCGAAGGAAGAATTCAACAAGGCGCTCGACATCGACCCGACGAATCCCCAGGCATCGCAGGGGCTTCAGATACTTCGCGATTTCGAGGCGAAACAGCAGCTCCGGGCAGCCGGAGCCGCGGAACAGTAGCACCGGGCGGCGGCGACGCCGTCACCGTCATCCCATCAAGGAGGCACGATGAGCTTGGATGTTCGGACCGCCGGAGACGTGACGATCCTCAGTCCGAAGGGGATGCTTCTGGGAGGCAAGGAAACCGACGAACTGCAGGCCAAGATCAAGGAGCTCGCCGAAGCGGGCAATCGAAAGCTGCTCATCGACCTGGGCCGGACCACCTTCATGAACAGCGTGTCGCTGGGGGTGCTGATCGCGGGACACGCAAGCTATTCGAAACGGGACGCCAAGCTGAAGTTGTGCGCCGTCGACAAGAAGATCCAGAGCATCTTCGTCGTGACGAAGCTCTCCCTGGTCTTCGAGGTGTTCGACGAGGAAGCGGAGGCGCTGGCGAGCTTCAAGTAGGGGGTCGGCAATAGGAACGAGGGGTTGCCGGGGGGGCCACGCTGGGGCATACTTGGCGGTCGGTTCAGCCCCCCCATCACACGTCAGGAGGATGCAGCAGTGAGACAGGGTCTGTTTATTTCGATTCTCGGCATCGTGGCAGCGACCATCGCAGTCGTTATTTTCATGCAGTTGCCCGAGTACATACAAAAGGGCGGTCCCTTCGTCGTCGTTCTGATCATGCTCTCGATCATGTCCGTCGCGTTCGTGTTCGAGCGGCTCTTCACGCTTTCCCGCGCCAAAGGGCGTGAGTCGGCGCCGGTTTTCATGAAGAAAGTGCGCAAGCAGATCGACGCCCAGGACATCGACGGCGCCGCGGAGACGTGCGCCAAGCAGCGCGGATCGCTCGCGAACGTGCTTCGCGCCGGACTCGACCGCTACCTCGTCCTACGAACGACCGAGATGGACCGGCAGCAGAAGCTTCAGGAAATCCAGAAGGCGATGGAAGAAGCGAACATGCTGGAAGTCCCGCTCCTCGAGCGAAACCTGATTGCTCTGGCAACGATCGCCTCCATCGGGACGATGGTGGGGCTCCTCGGAACGACGGTCGGGATGATCCGCGCGTTTTCGGCTCTTGGGCACACAGGTTCGGTCGACGCCGTTCAGTTGGCCATCGGAATCTCGGAGGCCCTGATCAACACCGCCGGCGGCCTCGGGGTGGCCATCTTCTCGATCGTTCTCTACAACGTCTTTTCGACGATGATCGACAATTTCAACTACGGCATGGACGAGGCGACGCTGGAAGTGATCGAAGTGCTGGCGTTGAAGGAGGCTGGAAAGTAAATGTCCGCGAAGAAGATGAAGCGGATCGGCATCAAGATCGACATGACACCCATGGTCGATATCGCCTTTCTGCTGTTGATCTTCTTCATGTCGACATCGCAGTTCGACCCGCCGCAGAAAGCACCCATCAAGCTTCCGGACAGCCATTCGAACCTAAAGGTGCCGGAATCGGACGTGCTGGTGCTTGCCATAACCAAGGATAGCGATCTCTATTGGCAAATCGGCAAACAGGCCCAGGAGCAGACCGATTTGGCCTATTTGGAGACCCTGGTGATGGAGCAGCGCCGACGGAATCCTCGTCTGAGGGTGGCGATCAAGGCGGACAGGGACAGCGACTACGGCGTGATGGAAGACGTCATGGCCACGATGCAAAAGACGAATACGATCACGTTCAGCCTCGTGACGGAGCTGATGAAGAGCGAGAAATCGGCGCTCGTCCACTAGGACGACGGCCGGACCGACGAAAGGGAAGCGCGCACCATGGGTGCTGTCGACACACCAGAAGCAAAAGGCGGTAAAAAGAAAGGCGGTCTGCGCAGGCGCGCGCCGAAGCGGCTGGGGATCAAGATTGACATGACCCCCTTCGTGGACATCGCCTTCCTGCTGCTCATCTTCTTCATGTGCACCACGGTCTTCCGGAAGCCGCAGGCGCTGGAGATCAATCTGCCGCCGGATCCCAAGGCCAAGGTCGAGATCGCCGAATCAAATGTAATGACCGTGCGCATCATCAACCCCGCGCCGCCGGGAGACGAGGTTCGGATCTTCTGGCGGATCGCCAAGGAACCATTCAAGGAAGAGAAATGGCAGAACATGCGGTCGGTTTTCGCGGAACGCTCGCAGGCCAACCCAAAGCTCGTCGCGCTGCTGAAGATCGACCGGATGGCGAAGTACAAGTACATGGTGGATATCATCGATCAGCTCCAATTCGCGGAGCTAAACCGATTCTCTCTAGCGCCGCTCGAGGAAAAAGAGAAGGCTGAAGTGGAGGCCCTCTGATGGCGGAGGCGACCACCGCAAGTTCCGGCACGTTCGACCGCGTCCCGATGGGGGCGGTGGACCTCAAGGCAAACGGGCAGCGGTTCCTGCGTAATGGCTTGATCGTTTCCGCGGCGATCCATCTGGCGCTAATCGGAGCGTACATCGGCAGCACGCTCATCAAGCCGGAGGACGAAGTCGAGTACACGGGGCGCGTCATCCGCATGGAGACGCTTCCGCCGCCGCCGCCGCTGTCGGCGGCGCCGCCGCCGCCAGTGCTCCCCCAGTTGGCGGATATCGCGAAGCCTACGATTGGAATCCCGACGCCGGTTCCGGACGCCCAAGCGCCGGAGCAGACGATCATGACGCAGCAGGAGATCGCCGCGTCCATCGCGCCGGTGGGATTGGGGTCGGGCAGCGGGCGTGACTCGCTGGTCATCGCGTCGGACGATTTGCCGCAGCAGGGCGAGTTCGTCTACTACGAGGACGAGCCCGTCCCCGTCACGACCGTTAAGCCGGCCTACCCCGAATTCGCGCGCGAAGC
>QKCO01000176.1 GCA_003245635.1 Treponema sp. | reverse complement strand
CCTGGGGCGGCTCCACCACGGTGGCGCCAATCGCCTACAAGGCGATCGAATCCTTCCAGAAGACCAATCCCGGCGCCAAGATCTCCTACGAGGGCGTCGGCTCCTCCACCGGCATCAAGCAGATGCTCGGCGGCGTCTACAGCCTGGCCGGCTCCAGCCGCGAGTTCAAGGACAGCGAGATCGCCGCCGGCGCCAAGGTCGTCGAGATCGCCCTGGACGGACTCTCCGTCGTCGTCAACAAGGACGTTCCGGTGAACAACATCTCCATCGAAGACCTCGCCAAAGTCTTCCACGGCGACATCACCAACTGGAAAGACATCGGCGGGCCCGACGCTCCGATCGTCGTGATCAACCGCGACGAGACCTCCGGCACCTACGGAGCCTTCTGGGAGCTGGTCTGCGACAAGCCCTTCGGCAAGGCGCCCGCCTACACCAAGAACGCCATCGTCGCCAAGGAAAACGGCGAAGTCGCGGCCAAGGTCGCTTCCACCCCGCACTCCATCGGTTACATCGGCATGGCCTTCGTCGAGCAGGTCAAGTCCGCCGGCGGCAAGGACATCATGGTGAGCGGCGTCGCCCCCACGGTCGAGAACGTCATCAACAAGAGCTACAAGATCTCCCGCTACCTCTACCTCGCCACCAAGGGCGACGCTCAGGGCGCAGAGAAGGCCTTCATCGACTTCGTCCTCTCCCCCAAGGGACAGGCGATCGTGAAGTCCGTTGACTACATCCCGCTCCCCAAGAAATAATACGGCGCGGCACCACGTGATCTGCAGGGAGGGCCGCCTCGGTCCTCCCTGCCGTTGTATCCATGGCGAGGAGACTATCCTTCTTGAAGAGCAAATATCTGAAGGACCGCACGGTCGAGTTCTTCTTTCTCGCTTGCGCGATGCTTTCCGTAGTAAGCGTCCTGTTCATCACCTTCTTCATCTTCCGCAGCGGGCTTCCTCTGTTCGCGAAAGTCCCGATCGGGGACTTTCTTTTCGGCTCCGTCTGGGAGCCGGTCGGCAAGCCGCCGCATTTCGGCATCCTCGCGTTCATCGTCGGCTCCTTCTACGTGACCGGCCTCGCGCTCCTCATATCCGTTCCCGTCGGCATGGCCTGCGGAATATTCCTCGCGGAGTTCGCCAAGGGCCGCTTCGCCCGCTTCCTCAAGAGCGTCGTCGAGCTTTTAGCGGGTATCCCTTCGGTCATCTACGGCCTATTCGGCATCGTGTTCGTTTCCAGCGCGGTGCGCACCGTTTTCGGCGGCAACGGCTACAGCGTCCTGTCCGCCGCGATCATCCTTTCCATAATGACGCTCCCGACCATCATCAACATCACCGAAGTATCGATCCGCGCGGTCCCCTTCGAGCTGAAGGAAGGCTCCCTCGGTCTCGGCGCGACGCACTGGCAGACGATATATAGGGTCCTCATCCCCGCAGCCCGCTCCGGCATCCTGGCGGGCATCGTGCTCGGCATGGGAAGGGCGATCGGCGAAACCATGGCGGTCCTCCTGGTCGCCGGCAACGCGCCGATCATGCCGAAGTCCCCCTTGGACATGACGCGCACGCTCACCATGAACATCATCACCGATATGAGCTACGCCGAAGGCGACCACATGACCAGCCTCTTCACGACCGGCATCGTGCTTTTCGTGTTCATCCTAGTGCTGAACCTCATCGTGCAGGCCATCCTCCGGCACGCGGTCAGGAAGGAAGCCTAACCATGGACAAAACGGCAAAACCCCGCGTCTCGCGGAGCACGCTGATCAAGCGGCGCAATGAGAACATCGCCAAGGGCTTCATCTGGGGCTCCGCGGGACTCACCATCGGCATCCTCTTCTTCATCGTCGCCTTCATCGTCGTCCGCGGCTTCTATTCCCGCGGCATATACGAATACGACGTCATCTCGCTCCAGGAAGCGTCCGTAGACGGCTGGACGCTCGTGGTCAACAAAAAGATCGACGAGAAGGAACTGCCCTTCGAGCGGGTCGCCGGCATCTTCTCGGGAGACTTCATCGACTGGGCCAAGCTCAGCGAGCAGGAATACGAACTGCGCCCGCTGCTTCCCTCCGACGGCCATGCCGAAGCGCTGGCAGCCCTCGGCGTTTCGGCGTCCGACGAATCGCCGCTGGTCGAAAGCTACGACAACGCCGGCGAAGCGTTCGAAACGGTCGCCGCCGACTACGGCGCAGCGGCGCTCGTCCGCAGCGCGGACGCGGAGAAACTGCCCAAAGGGGTCAAGACCCTCAAGATGAGGCGCGTCTCCATCGCCGCCAACCCCTCTGTAACCAAGATCGTCGGCAACGACGTCCTCAGGGCGCTCGAGCCGGATCAGCGCAAGCGCCTGTTCTCAGGCGAGGTGTCCAACTGGAAAGAGATCGGCGGCATAAATCTGCCGGTAACGCTCGTCCTGCCGCCCGCCGACTCTCCGCTCGGAAAAACGCTCGCCGCGCACGGAGAGATCGCGCACGGTCTTTTCACCGGAACGACCGCCGTGAAGGCGACGGTGCTGCGGACCTCCAGCATGGAGGCATTCGCCGCCGCGCTCGAAACCACCGAAGGGGCGGCCGGGTACTGGTATTGGAGCGAAGCGAAGAAGGCGCGCCTCCCCATCGTGCGCGCGCAGCGCCTCGAGACCGGGCCGAACCTCAGCCTCTCCTTCCTGCTCGAGAAGCCGCGCATGTCGGGCCGCGTCGGCGGCATCTCGACCATCATCGTCAACACGCTCTACATGATCATCCTCACCCTGCTCATCGCCACTCCCATCGGCGTCTTCGCCGCCGTGTACCTGGTGGAATACGCGAAGCAGAGCCGATTGGTCACGATCCTCAGGCTCGGCACCGAAACCCTGGCGGGCATCCCGTCGATCATCTTCGGCCTGTTCGGCATGCTCTTCTTCGTCGGCATCCTCGGCTGGGGCATCGGGCTCCTGTCGGGCGTGCTCACGCTGACGCTCATGATCCTGCCGACCATCGTCCGAACCAGCGAGGAGGCGCTCAAGACGGTGCAGCCGAGCCTGCGGGAAGGCAGCCTCGCCCTCGGCGCAACCAAGCTGCAGACCGTGCTCAAGGTCGTCGTTCCGGCGGCCTCGCCGGGCATACTCACCGGCGTGATACTGGCGATCGGCCGGGCGGTCGGCGAAACCGCGGCGCTCATCTTCACCATGGGATCGAGCTACGACGCCGCGAAGAGCCTGTTCGCCTCCTCGCGCGTGCTCGCCGTCCACATCTACCTCATCGTCGCCGAAGGCATTTCCCTGGACAAAGCCTTCGCGACCGCTACGATACTCGTGTTCGTCATCCTCCTGGTCAACATCGCGGCGACCCGGGCGATCGGACGCTTCAACAAGATGTCCGGCAAACAATAGCGGACCGGACAAGGAGACTGAACAGAATGGAATCCACCGAAGCGAAATTCGCCGTCGAAGACCTCGTGCTGCACTACGGCCAGTTCAAGGCTCTCAACGGCATCAACGTATCCCTCCCGGCCCGGTCCGTCACGGCGCTCATCGGGCCCTCCGGCTGCGGCAAGTCGACCTTCCTCAGGACGCTCAACCGCATGAACGACCTCATCGACGGGGTGAAGATCGACGGCAGCGTCAGGTACGACGGCCAAGACATCTACGGCGACTACGACGTCATCGAGCTTCGCAAGCGCATCGGCATGGTCTTCCAGAAGCCGAATCCCTTCCCCATGAGCATCTTCGACAACGTCGCCTACGGTCCGCGCGTACACGGCACCAAGGACAAGCGCAAGCTCGAGGAGATCGTCGAGCGGAGCATCCAGGGCGTCGCGCTCTGGGACGAGGTGAAGGACCGCCTGCACAAGCCGGCCATGGGACTTTCCGGCGGCCAGCAGCAGCGCCTGTGCATCGCCCGCTGCCTTTCGGTCGAGCCCGACGTCATCCTCATGGACGAGCCGACCAGCGCCCTCGACCCCATCTCCACCAGCCGCATCGAGAATCTCCTCGAGGAACTCAAGAAGCGCTACACGATCATCATCGTCACGCACAACATGCAGCAGGCGGGCCGCGTTTCCGACCAGACCGGATTCTTCCTCACCGGCGATCTGGTCGAGTTCGCTCCCACCAAGGACCTGTTCTTCAACCCGAAGGACAAGCGGACGGAGAACTACATTTCAGGCCGCTTCGGTTGAGGTCGGAGGTCGAGACCGAGGCGAACGCGTCGGCTGAAGAGCGATGCGCCGCTCTGCGACCCAATGACCCAGCGACTCGCTTGGTCATTGGGTCACAGCCGAAGCCCCCGCAGGACGGCATGGATTCCCCGC
>QKCO01000077.1 GCA_003245635.1 Treponema sp. | reverse complement strand
CCTGCGCTCCCGCCAGGGAGATGCAGAACTCCTCGTCGGTCGTTCTTCCGCCCAGCCCTACGGCGGTCAGCCCTTTCAAGATACCGGCGATCTCATGCTCATCGATCAGTCTGCCTTCTATGCGCTCTCCCGGGGATGGTTCCTCGTCCTCGCTTAAAAGCTGGATGGCGCCAACGCAGTCCCTCCCGATCTCCGCAAGGAGATCGAAGGCCGAGAGGGACGCCGCTCCGTAGCGACTCCTGATCCGCTGCCTAATCTCGCTCGAATCCGGAAGGAGATTGTCGAAGAAAGCGGACACGACATCGCCGCGATACATGGCTTCGTCCAAGGGGATGGAGAGCGATATCGGCCTAGCCTGAGCGTGGTCGAGCCAAGAAGCCTCGTACTGGAACTCATGCACGCCGCTCCCGCCGATGGACCAGGTCCCGACTCGAATCCCATTGAGCCACACGCCGCGAGCGCGTTTCCGCGAAGGTCTGGCCATGATTACCAGTCCTCGACAGATGGAGACGTATTCTGATTCTCTGGGTCAGTCTCCTTCTTGGGGGCGATCACGAGCTCGAGATCGAGGGCTGAGAGAAGTTTCAGAAGGCTCTCGATGGTCGCCGACCCTGGACGATTCTCAAGGGCCGAGATCGTCTTCGGGAGAAGCCCTACCAGCTTGCCCGCGCCGTCCTGGCTTAAGCCATGGGCCTTGCGAACGTTCCGCAGCGCCTGGGAGAGTTGGCCGGGCGTGGAGATGAGGTACTTCAAGGGACACCTCCTCTTAACTGATGTCATACCCACTAAGGTATATCTGAAAATAATACCCTACCAGGGATATGTCAAGAATATACCCTAGAAGGTATGATATTCAGTAATATTGACGCAGCAACGCACCGCAGGTAATGGTACTACACAGAATTGGGCTATCAGGGATGCCTCATCTTGCGCTACGCCGCGACAACCGCGTAGGATGCCTTCCATGAAAGGCGTAATCGTTGCGGCCGGATACGGCACGCGCTTCCTGCCGGTCACCAAGACCGTCCCCAAGGAGATGCTGCCGCTGGTCAACATCCCCTCCATTTCGTTCATCGTCGACGAGTTCGTCAAATCAGGGATCCGCGACATCATCATCATCAGCTCGCGCCGAAAAAAAGTACTCGAGGACTATTTCGACCGAGAGGTCGAGCTCGAGGGCGTCTTCGAGAAGGAAGGCAAGGCCGACAAGCTCAAGGCCATCGACGTCCCGGCGGACGTACGCTTCGCCTTTGTCCGGCAGCAGCGGATGATGGGGACCGGGCATGCGCTCCTGCAGATCCGAGGCTTGGTCGGCAGCGAGCCCTGCGTGGTCGCCTACCCCGACGACCTCCATATCGGCCAGACGCCGCTGGCCGCGCAGCTCATCGATGCGTGGAAGGAGACCGGCTGCTCGGTGATGGCCTCGGTACTCGAGACGGGCGACGTGAGCCGCTACGGCGTTCTGGACATCGCCCCGGACGGAAAGCGAGTGAAGGCGATCGTCGAGAAGCCCGCGAAGGGCACGGAGCCGAGCAAGGAAGTGTCGATCGGCCGATACCTCTACACGAGCGAGTTCTTCGATTACCTCGAGGAGGGCTGGAAAGCGCACTCAGGCGGCGAGTACTACCATATCTACGCGCTCAACAAGCTGATGGCGGCGGGAAAGGTAGTGTACAAGCGGCTGTCGGGCACGCGGCTCGATACGGGAGAGCCCGAAGGCTACCTGGACGCCGTGCTCAGATACGCGGACACGGTGCCTTCTCTCCGCAAGGTGATCGACGAATTCGTGAAGAATCGGGCGTAAGACCTCAGGCTATTCGCCGGCGGCGTGAGTGGGCGCTCCGGCGAGCTTAAGTTTCAGGAACAGCCAAGGCGCTCCGGCGGCGACCCAGAAGCCGAGCGCGCCGTAGCGGAGAAAGCGGAACAGCCGGTAGTACGAGGACGCTTCGCCCGGAAAGATCGCCTTCAGACCGATGTACAGCGCCCCTGCGACCGCGAGCCCCGGAATCAGCCGAAGCATCCGGGCGGCGGCACGCGCCGGCCTCCCGCCGCCGCCCAGCGCGGCCGAAAACGGGAATTTGAGCCGCATGAGTATATAGCCGAAGCCCATGCCCAGGAAGGCGCCCGCGAGAGCAACATCCTGCGGATGCAGCGCATTCATCGCCAGAGCGACCGCCGCGACGGCGATCAGGCGGACTCGCGCGTGCGCCGCGGCGAAGACGGCTTCGATCAAGCTCCCGAACGCGAAGTAAAGCGCGAGGACGACAAGGCCGAAGCCCCAGCCGGCGAGGACGTCGGTCGGGAAGTGGACGCCCAGGTACACGCGGGAAAAGCCGACGATCAGCGGAACGAAGACGGCGAGAAGCAGCCCGTAAGGCCTGCGCAGCCAGGAGCCGACGACGCCCCAAAAAGTGACCGGCCCCTGCGCGTGCATGGACGGAAATCCGAAGGAGGTCTCGCGGGCCAGGCCGACCGAGGGATCGAAATCGTACGGCCGGGGCTGCTTCCAGGCTAACTTGAGGAACGCGTTGAGCCAGGCCGAGAAGAGGAAGGCGACGCCGAGCCTGAACCCTTTCCGCTCGTCGACGCACCAATACACCAGCGGAAGCATCAAGAGGTAGGCGTACTCGGAGCCGAAGAACGTGACCGCTTTCATCGCCGCGGTGAGCGCCGGGGACTGGAAAGTCTGCACCGAGCTGACCACGCCGAGCCCCCAATCGAGCAGGCCGTTCATCAGTCGATCCCCGCGCCGCTGTCGGCCGCGGCGTTCCCCGCGGTCCGCACCTTCAGAGGCGCCGGGATCTCGTCGTAGCGGCCGACGTTGTTCCAGTACGTCAGGCCGGGAGCGCCCGCCGCGCGGACGCCGTCCACCTGATAGCGGACGTAGTCGGCGCCGTAATACTTCTTGTCGTAGGACACGTTGAGGTAGAAGGACTGGACGTAGGGCCTGACCACGACCCGCGAGCGCGCGATGCGGTCGGTCCTGAGGGTGCCGCGGAAGTAGATTCGGTAGGGACGGGCCTCCGGCGGCTCGTTGGCCAGAAAATCCTGCTCGAAATGGCTCGGGTAGTACATCGGGCAGATCACGTCGACGTATTTGGATAGGAGCTCCACTTCCTGCCCCGTCCGTGCGCCGGTGCGGTACCAGCCGTTGGCGCCGTAGATGTCGATCGAAATGGGCGCGGAGATCCGGGAGCGAGCGTGGCCGAGGAACGATAGGATCGCGCTCTCCATGTCCATGCCCGGATCGCGCCAGCGGTAGCGAGCGTCGCGCAGGTTTTCGCCGTCGGTGGGGAAGCGGATATAGTCGAATTGGACCTCGTCGAAGCCCCGCTCGGTCAGTTCCTTGCCGATGGAGGCGACGTAATCCCAGACTTCCTCCGAATACGGATCGACCCATTTCTCGTCGTAGGGCTCGACGACGGTCTCGGTTTCAGTCGAAGGCGGCGCGGCTTTCCGCTTCACCGTCCGAAAACCCTGCCAGGACGCCTTCGTCTTTTCGTCCCAGACCGCGTACTTGCCGCCGCCCCAGCGCGCGAGAACGGGATCCTTGAATACGACGACGCGCGCCACGAGCCATACGCCGTGCGGCTTGAGGGCGGCCGCGAAAGCTTCGACATCGATCGGATTGAAGACCCTCCCCTTCTCCCGGATCGACCGGTCGCGGGGTTCGAAGCGCAGGCGTCCATAGTCGTCCTTCATGTCGACCACGACCATGTCCAATCCGCGGGAGTCGATCGTGGCGATGTAGGGAGCGAGCAGCCGGGGATCGCCCGCGTGGTTCACCGGAAGATAGAGGCCTTCCTTGCCGCGGGCGGAAACCGTCCGGGCGGGCGCCTGCGGCAGCGCGAAAGGCAGCAGCCAGAGCTCGCTGAGGGAAACTGAATCGGTGAGGAGACAGGTTAGGGAAGCGCCCGCGGCCTTGCCGGCGCGCGCAACCAAGGCGGAAAGGTCGGCCCGCTCCTTCACTGCCGCGACGCCCTCGAGACTCAGCGAAAGCTCCCCGATGGAGCCGTCCTCAACGAAGCGGACCGCTGCGGACGGGATGGGAGCCCCGGCAACGGCATCGAGAGAATCGACCGTGCCGAAGTCGCGGCCGTCGTTCCAGACGCGCAGAAAGCGCTTCGCATCCCAGTCGAGCTTATAGATGGACGCCTTGAAGGTCTGGGATGCCCAGATCGTCGGAGCGCTCGATGAGGCTATGACCTTTATGTCGGAGACTTCGTCGGGGTTGCTCGTCGTCTCGAGCAGGTCGAGTCCCTCGTTCAGCTCGGTCCACTTCGCGCCCTTCTTGTCGGCTTCGAGATAGTAGACGCCGTAGATTGCATGAGCGACGAACACGACCGTTTCCGGCAATGACGCGACGGCGACGGCCTTGACGCCGTTGGTGCGGACCGGGAAGCCGAGATTCGCCCAGCTTCGGCCGCCATCGCGGGAGAGGAACACCGCGTCCTTCACCGCCGTAACCAGCTTCCCCGGATCCGCCGGATCGGCCTCGAGGTCTTTCAGTTCCTGCACGACGCGGTCGAAGGATTTCCGCGCGCCGTCGAACTTCTTAAGAACTTTGACCGGAAGTCCCGCGTTCCGCAGTTCCCAGGTCGCCAGATCCGCCGTGGCGACGATGCCCCGCTCGCCGAGCGCGAAATATTCACCGCCGTAGCGGGCGATCTTCGACACGGAGCCGTCGGTCCAGAGCGGAAGCGCCTTCCCGTCCGCCTCAAGCGAATAGATGCCTTTCGAGGTGCCGAACAGGGGAACCCGAGTGTGCTCGGAGGCGAAGGAGGACAGCGGCGGGAAAAGGACGGAAGCGAGGGCGGCGACGAGCAGCGGGGACCGACGGAAAGGCTTCATATCAAGCACCGTATCCGATCGGAAGTCTTTTGAAAAGAAGAAAGGACGCATATACTGAATATCGGAGGAACCAGATGGGATCATCGACCAAAAGCGCGACCAAGACGTTCGGCATCCTCACGTCCGGCGGCGACTGCCCGGGACTGAACGCGGCGATCCGAGGCGTCTGCCGCGCGGCTCACGACAAGTACAACATGACGGTCATCGGCATCGCGAACGGGTACCGGGGATTGATCGACGGGGACGCCCGCCTGTTCAAGCCCGAGGACTTCTCGGGCATCCTCACCCGCGGAGGAACCATCCTGGGCACCAGCAGGGAAAAGCCCTTCAAGGCGCGCGACAAGGAGACGGACGCGGAAGTGGGCGGCGACAAGGTCGAAGTCATCAAGGAGAACTACCGGCGGCTCAACCTGGACTGCCTGGTCGTGCTCGGCGGCAACGGCACCAATACGACCGGGTACCTTCTGGCCAAGGAAGGGCTCAACGTCGTGGGCCTGCCTAAAACGATCGACAACGACATCGTCGGCACCGACATGACTTTCGGCTTCCACTCAGCGGTCACCATCGCCACCGAAGCCATCGACCGGCTCCATTCCACTGCCCACAGCCACAACCGTGTCATGGTCATCGAGCTGATGGGGCACAAGGCCGGCTGGCTCTCCCTCTACGCGGGGGTCGCCGGCGGCGGAGATGTCATCCTCCTGCCGGAGATTCCCTACGACATCGACGCCATCGGACGGCACCTGCTCAAGCGGGCGCGCGACGGCAAGAGCTTTTCGATCGTCGTCGTGGCCGAAGGCGCCGTTTCAAAAGAAGAGGCGGCGATGGACAAGAAGGAGCGCAAAAAGTACCGGGAGAAGACGGCCACTCCGTCCATCGGCTACCGCGTCGCGCGGGAAATAGAGGAAGAGACCGGCATGGAAACGCGCGTCACCGTGCTCGGGTACCTGCAGCGCGGCGGCATCCCCAGCCCCTGGGACCGCGTGCTGGCGACCACCTTCGGCACCGCTGCGGCCGACCTCTTGGCGAAAGGGGAATACGGCAAGATGGTGTCGCTCAAGGGCGAAGAGGTCAGCGCCGTGGACCTCTCCGAGCCGGCCGGCCGCGTCAAATCGGTACCCGTCGACCACCACATGATCGCGACCGCCCGCTCGGTCGGCACCTGCATCGGCAACGAATAGAGATTCAGAGAGGGAAGGCGGCGGAGAACGAGCAGAAATCGCTGCCGTCGTCCAGCCTCCTGCCGCGCGCGCGCTCGATCAGAGACGCAATCAGATCGAGGCCGGCGCCGCCGTCCGCCGCATTCGCGCCCGCCGAAAAAGGCGCTGCCGTCTCTTTTGCGAAAACCGTTTGCACCGGAATTTCCTCGTAGCGGAGCAGCAGATCGCCCTCCAGCAGATCGACGCGGACGGCCATCCGGACGAGCTTTCCGGCGGCGTGCTTGATCGTATTCATCACCAGCTCATGCACAACGAGGCCGATCGTCGCTGCCCGCTCGAGCGGCAGCGAAAGCGGCTTTTCGGCATCGTAGTAGGCGATGACGGTGCCGACTCCATCGGGGGTGATCCGCCTGAGCGCTTCCGCGAGTTCCCCGAAATACGTTTCGACGGAGACCGTTGAAGCCGAACAGGTCCGGCTCAGCAGATCGTGGACCGTCGTCAGGGCGCCCAGCCGCTCGTCTATCGCCGCCACGAGCGCGGGCGAACCGCGGAAGACAGAGCCTACGAGGAAAGAAATCGACCGCTTGATCATCGTAAGGGAATTGCGCGTCCGATGGCGCAGCTCGCTTTCCAGCAGGGCGCGCTCCTCGGCGGCCGACTGCCTCCCACGCTCGGCCGCAAGCCGGACCAGCGCGGCCGAAAGCAGCGCCGCGGCGCGGACGACGACGGGGCGCGGATGCGCGCAGGAACCGATATAGGCGATATGGCCGGAAACGCCGCGGCGGGCGGGCAGATGCGCGAGCGCGCCGCCCTCCTTCGAACCGCCCATCGCGAGCGCGCACGCCGCGGAGGACCGTTCGCCGAGCGCCCGAACGGCGCACCAGTCGCCGCTTGAAGCGAAAACGGCGATACCGCAGTCGGGCGAATAGGAAACCGCCGCGGAAAGCACCGCGTCCACGGCCTCATCCTCCGAATCGACCCGGCTCAAGGCGCACGCAAGATCCCGCTCCATGACGGCAAGACGAATCAGCTTGACCATTTTCAATCCCTATTTTCAATTTCGATTTAGACTTGGCCAAATCGTACCGGCAAATGGGCGAAAACGCAAGCAATATCGTTAAATCTATTAAATAGGAGAGAACTACGGAATTTCCTTCGGCTCGGCCAAAGCGTATCCTTGCCCATAGTCGACGCCGATTTTCCGCAGACGATCCACGACGCCTTCGTTCCGGGCGTATTCGCCGACCGTCTTGAGGCCGAGGACGTGACCCATCGAATTGATGGATTCCACCATCGTATAGTTCACCAGACTCTCGTCGATGTTCTGGACGATGGATCCGTCGATCTTGAGGTAATCGACCGGCAAATTCTTCAGGTAGCTGAACGAGGAGAAGCCCGAGCCGAAATCGTCCAACGAGAAGGTGAAGCCCTGCTCCTTGAGCTTGGACATGAACCGAGAAGCGTATGAAAGGTTCTGTATGGCCGCGGTCTCGGTGATCTCGAAGCAGAACGATCGGGGAGACGCCCCATAGGTGCCGAAGACGGCGACGACGAAATCGGCGAAGGATTCATCGAGCAAAGTGGGGCCGGACAGATTGATGGTGAAAATACGTTCGACCAAGGGATGGCCGTTCCGCTTCAGGCGGTCCCAGGATTTCACCGCCGTTTCGACGACCCAGCGGTCGAGCGCGGTCATGAGTCCGTAGCGTTCGGCTGAAGGGATGAAAGCGCCCGGGCCGATGATCGAGCCGTCGGCCGCTTCCATACGAATGAGCAGTTCGGCTTTAGGCAAAGAGGCTGGATCGCCGGACAACGGCTCTATGAGCTGGTACCAGAGGCGGAAGCGGTTCTTGTCGAGCGCCTCGTTGATCTTGGCGATCCATTCCATCTGGCCGCGGCGCTGCAGGAACTTTTCGTCGGTGCGCTGGAACACGTTGATTCGGTTTCCGCCTTCTTCCTTCGCGATGTAGCACGCGTCGTCCGCGGCGGCGAGCACCTGGTGGATGTCGGATTCCTCATCGGCCAGAGGCACGACGCCTATGCTCAAGGTGATCGGAAACAAATTCTTCTGCCAAATAAATTTATGATTTTGAACGGCGTCCTGCAGCCGTTTGGCGACGTGCATGGAGTCGTCGAGGGAGCAATCCCGGAGAATTACGGCGAATTCGTCGCCGCCGAGCCGGGCCGAGATGTCGTGCCGCTGCGTCAAGGACTGGATGACGTTGGCTACCTGCCTGAGCAGCTCATCCCCCGCAAGGGAACCGCAGGTATCGTTGACGACCTTGAAGCGGTCGACGTCGAGCTCGATAAGCGTGTGCCGGCCGCCGCTCCGCTTGAGCTCCTCGAGCAGCTCGGAGAGGCGCAGGGAAAATTCTTCGCGGTTCGAAAGACCGGTGAGCGAATCATGGCTCGCCTGATAGTCGATCGTCGCCGACATGCGTTTCAATTCGCTGATGTCCCGGAACGCGAGCACATAGCCCTCGGTCTCGTTGCGGTCCTGGTGGATTTTCGTGATCGACCCGTCGATTATGTAGGAGGCCCCATGGCGGCTCTTCATGATCGCATCCCGAAAGAATACGGGGTGACGGTCGGAGGGCAGGGAATCGGGAATGAGGGAAGACAGGGTCCGAGAATCGAGAAGCGAAAGGACCGTAGCGGCCGGGTGGCCTTGGGCATCCGGTTCGGTCCAGCCGGTCATCTCCTCGGCCACGGGATTCATGAACAGAATGTCCAGATCGATCCCCGTGGCGACGATGCCGTCGTTGACGCTATGCAGGATTGCGGAGAAAAGGCGCTCCTGCTGCTTGAGCCGCTTGTCTACGCGGTATTTGTACAGCGCGATATCGATCGTCGTATAGAGCTCGCGCTCCTTGAAGGGCTTGAGGATATACCCGAACGGCTCAGCCTCCTTCGCGCGCTCGAGGGTCCGTTCGTCGGCGTACGCGGTCAGGAAAATGACGGGAATCTGCAGTTCGCGCTTTATGGATTTGGCCGCTTCGATGCCGTCGACGGCGCCGGCGAGCATGATATCCATGAGGATGATATCGGGGCGATGCTCCGAGGCCTTGCGGACAGCCTCTTCGCCCTCCGAAGCGGTGGCGCAGATCTGGTACCCGAATCGTTCGAGGCGGCGCTGCAAGTCCAACGCGATGATTTTCTCGTCTTCGACGATCAGTACTCTTTCGCTATCCATATGTTTCCTTTAGTATAATCTATGCCTTAAGTCGGTCAAGCGCCGGGAGGGCATGGAGACCGGGAAAGCGCAGAACAACCGCATCGAACCGAATGGAGTATGACATGACAAGGCCGGATTGTCTTGCCAAAATAGCAAAACGCAACGGGCTGCGATGACGGAACTTTCGGCCATCGCCGCGACGGCGCTCTTGTCCGCGGCGCCGTTGGCTGCGGGAATCGGATACCTGTCGGCAAAAAGGCCACATTTCGGCCTCCTTAGGTTTCTCCTCGCCGTCGCGACCGGTTTTGCTGCCGTCATCCCGGCGGCCATCACGCAGCTCTTGTTTCCGCCTTTGAGCTCCTCGGGCGTCTTCAGTCTGGCCGGACACGCGTTCGCGGTGATCGCACTGACGGAGGAAGGGGCGAAATATCTATCGGTGCGCGCATTGCGCAAACGCTGGGGCGAACCCGGAAACAGCGTCCCCGCAGGCATGGCCGCCAGCCTCGGATTCGGCTTCATCGAGACGATCGTATACGCTTCGGCCAATCCGTCGGCGGTCTTCGTGCGCGCGGTCACGGCGGCTCCCCTCCATGCGGCCTGCGGCGCCTGGATAGGGAAAGCGGCCTCCGACGCCGCGCCGGCACCGGGCAGGGCGGGCTATTTCGCCGCCGCCGTAATCGTTCACGGCGCATACGACCTGGGGCTCCTCGTCTACGGATTCCCGATAATTGTGCCGGTGCTTATCGCCATCGGCGGTTTAGCCCTCGCCCTTTCTCAATTGAAAACTCGCCGCTCTGGAGAAAATTGACAATCTTCTATTTTCTGGCACCATTCCGCACAAAACTCTTCGTTTCTTGCCGTATCGTATTGACACTATTCCCGCATATCACTATAGTACCGGAACACACGACGCAGGGTAGAGCAGTTGGCAGCTCGTCGGGCTCATAACCCGGAGGTCGCAGGTTCGAGTCCTGCCCCTGCTAGAAAGAAAAAGCCGCGCATCAGCGCGGCTTTTTCTTTGCCTGAACGGCAAATCTTGTCCCAGAGCCGTCAGCTCCGCGCGCTGAAGCCGAGTCCGAGCACTTCGTGGGCGTCCAGCATAACGACGAAGGCAGCGGGATCGATGCGCCGAACGGCGGCCTTGAACCGGACTACTTCCGATGGATCCATGACTATCAGGAGCACGGGCCGCTGCGTACCCGAAAAGCCGCCTTGGCCGAAAAGCTTGGTCAGCCCGCGGTCCAATTCGTTCAAGATCGAGGCACCGATTTCCTCATGCCTTTCCGACACGACCAGCGCAAGCTTGGAATTTCCCAGACCGACACGCACCAGGTCCACCATCCGGCCCATCACGAATACCACGATGAGCGCATACATGGCGGTCTCCAGGCCGAACAGGATTCCCGCGGCGATGAGAACCGTTCCGTCGAGTGCCATCAGGAAGGTGCCGGTCGAGACGCCGGTCCGATCCGATAGGACCCTGGCGAGAACGGACAAGCCGCCGACCGAACCGTTTCCGCGGAATACGAGCCCGATGCCGGCCCCGAGCCCGATGCCGGCAAAGAGCGCCGAGAGCAGCATATCTTCGGTGACGCCGGGAAGCGATTTGGTGAGGAGGATAAAAAAAGGCAGAAGGAAGGAGCCGAGGGCTGACTTGAGCCCGAAACGACGCCCCAATGCGACGACCGCCAGGACGAGGAGCGGCAAATTCAAGCCCCACTGAACGAAGGCGGGCTCGAAGCCCCAAAGCCGCTGAGCGATCGCCGAAATGCCGACTACGCCGCCCGACGCCAACCCGACGGGCCGCATGAACAGGTTGAAGCCGACTGCCGCGATCGCGCTCCCCAACACGACCAGCGCGAAATCTTCGACCGTCGCCGCAACGGGATTCCTGGGAGTTCGCTTCGCATCTTTTCTTTTCATGACGGTATTTCCTCGGCTCATCGCTTGACGATGATCTCGGAAGCGGTCTTGCCTTCCTTCGAGTACGCTTTTCGGGGATTGCGGGGATCCAGCAGCCGTTCGCCGCGCGCGAAAAAGGCATAGAGATAGGTCCCCGGAGGAAGCGGCAGCGAGAGGGAGTACCGGCCCGGACTGTCTTCCGTCAGTTCGTACATGAAGGGGTCCCAGCTGTTGAAGGTCCCGGCTACCGTGACATTCTGGCCGGAAGCTCCTTCGAATCGGAAATCGACGACGCCCGCAGAGGACGCGCCGACGGGGGAACGATCGGTGGAGGGAGGAAGCGCGACTACCGAATACGCCAGGCCGGTCGCCCCGTCCATTCGGGCAGGAGGATTCCACGGGTCGGGCGTCCAGAGGCCGTCCACGACGAGACGGTATTCGATTTCGCGCATCTCGCGCGGGTATTCGTAGACGAAAAGCAGGACGCCCGCTCCGTTCATGGCCCGCGGCGAATCGAGCTTCTTGAACCAGTGTACTCGGCCGAATCCTTCGTGGGCGAAGGAGACGCCGACCCGCCGATTCGCGGCGGAAGCGGTAAAGATGACCGCGCCGTCGAAAACGTCCGGAGCCCCGGCGACGGCTATCGAACTGAGGCGGTCGGTGAAGCGGATCGATTCCATGTCCAAGGCGCCGACGGCGGCTGCGGCCAGCGCCCCCGCGAGGATTGCCGTTAGGTATTTCATATCTTCTTTACAATCATCGACCGATGCTTCAATATCTTGACGGGAACGTACTCAGGCGACGGCGTTTCCCGGCCGATGATAATTAAAGGAAACGTATGCCCGGGATACAGGATCTCGATCGATTCAAAACCTCCTTCCGCACCATCGGCGATGAAGCCGCCGTCCTCGCGAGCCGAGGCGAGCAGTTCGACGACTTGCCGTTGCCGGAGGACAAGATCGACGAGGACCTGGCGTCCCTGCTCGATGCGGAGCTCCCGGAAACGGCCGAAGAGGAGCCGGCCCCGATAGGGCCCGAGGAGACGGCAACCGGCGAAGACGAAGGTTTCGATTTCGGCGCCTTCCTCGATTCGATTCCCGAAGACCTGCCCCAAGGCGAAGCTTCCGAACCGGAGGAGTCCGGAATCCCCGAGGATCTGCTGGCCGGCTTCGCCGACGACATCGAGGCCGCCGCGGAAGAAGCGGCGGGCGAAGAGTCCGTTCCGCCCCCCGAGGAACCCGCACCGGAGGATGCCTTCGAGTTCCCCGATTTCGACCTCGGCGGCGCGGACGGCGAGCCTGCCGACAATGGTGCGGGCGGGATGGATATTCCTTCTTTCGGCGAGAACGAGGAACCGAGCGAGGAAGCCTTCGACCTGCCCGATTTCGGCATCGGAGATGCCGAAGAGCCGGAAACATCTGAAGAGGCAGGCCTGCCGGCCGAGCCGGAAGCGGAAGCGGAAGCGGAAGAAGAAGGATTTTCGCTGTTCGCGGAGGAGCCTCCGCCTCAACAAGAATCGGAAGCCGAATTCGAAGAGCCTGAGGGCGGTTCGGATTTTTCGATCCCCGAAATCGACTTCGGGGGAGCGCTGCCGGGAGCGGCAGACGAAGAAAGCCCTGAACAGCCGGGCAAAGAGCCGGCGGCGGACGAATTCGGCAGCATCGGAGGAGAATCCGAGGCGATCGAGGATGCGCCGCTCGATTCGTTCGACACCTTCAGCCTGGACGACGATTTCCTTTCCGAGGATTTCGGCGTCCAAAAGAAGGACTCCGAAGAAAAGGGCGCCGACGACGGCTTCGCGACGCTCGAGGATTTTTCGCTAGAAGGAATAGACGATGTCTTCAAGGCTCCTCAGGTTCCGGCATCGCCGGCCGGCAACGCCGCTCGGGCAGCGAAGGCGCCGCCCCCCGGAGTCGCGGGCGAAGTCGAGGAGATAAATCTCAGCGATGAAGACTTCGAGCGGCTCCAGCAGACCCTGGCATCGTATCCGCTCAATCTGCGCATAGCGTGCGAAGAGCTGATCGCTGAGCATGCCGTTCCGCCGGACCAGATGTCGGCGCTCGTGCGGCTGCTGGTCAAGGGAGCCGGCGCGAAGGAGACCGCCGTACTCGCGGGGCGGCTCATCGGACGCCCGATCGTCATCCCGAAAGGCTTCGAGAAAAGCAGCGGCGCCGCCCTCGAAGCGCAGAAGAACACCTTCGCCTACCTTTTCGTGCATACGATCCTGCCGCTCCTGCGCATCGTCGTGTTCGCGGGACTCGTCGCGGCGTCTATCGCCTATCTGGGCATCGAATTCGTCTACAAGCCGCTCCGCGCCAATTTCCTGTACGCGAAGGGCTACGAACGTCTCGCTTCCGGCGACTACGCACGCGGGAACGAACGCTTCGACCAGGCCGGCAGGGTGTGGCGGATAAAGAATTGGTACTTCAAATACGCTCGAGGCTTCGCCGAGAAGCGCCAGTACCTTCTCGCGGAGCAGAAATACGATCAGCTTCTGGCGGCGTATCCGAAGAACAAGGAAGGCGCGCTCGAGTACGCGGGGTTCGAAAGCAGGACGCTGCGCAACTACGAGAAGGCGGAACGGATACTCCGCAGGGAAATACTCGACCATTCGCTCGACGACAAGGACGGACTGCTCGCGCTCGGAGACAACAATCTCGAATGGGGCGGAATCGATCCCTCCCGCTACGAGGAAGCCCGCAAAGCCTTCGCGCGCCTGATGGGCCGCTACGGCAGACGGGACGAATACCTCGAACGGATGCTGCTCTACCTGATCCGTACCGATCAGCTCGCCGAGACGCTGCCTCTCCAGGAATACTTCCTTTCGTCGAAGAAGCGGAAGGTGTCCTCCGATACGCTGGCAGAGCTCGGCGGCTACTTCCTCGACAAGAAGACGGCGGTCGTCGAAGGCGTGCCCGACCCGAATGTCGCCCGTATCGACAACATCCGGGAACTGCTCCAGGAAGCGGCCCGCCGCGATCCGAAGAACCCGGAAGCCTACTACCATTTGGCCCGCTATTACGAACGATACGGCCGGCCGGCGGAGCAGAAGCGCGCGGTCTCTCAAGCCCTCAGCGCCTTCGAGGCCGCCCCGGAACGGTCGGCCCGCCGGACCGGATACCGCATCGACGCGTACCGCCGGCTCGCCTACCTGCAGATGCGCGAAAAGGAATTCATCTCCGCCGAAGAGAACCTGGTCGAGGGCATCCGGATCTACGAGGACGCACTCAAACGGAAGCTGCTCGGCAGGAAGAGCGAATTCGGAAGGCTGTACGCGGATCTCGGCGATATCGAATACTTCAAGGGTGGAGACCTCGACGCGGCGGTGAGCGACTACCGGGAAGCGGAACTCAACGGCTGGGCCCCGCCCGAAATCCGGTATCGGATCGGCTACGCCGCCTACGCGCGAGAGGATTGGGGCGGAGCGGTCGAATCCTTCTTCAAGGCCGCCGCCGAAACGCCGCTGAACCGGCGGATCCTGTTCTCTCTCGGGAACGCGCTCTACCGGCGCGGAGACCTCCATGCGGCCCAGGGCTACTACAACCGCCTGCTCGACCTCCTCGAGGCCGAGCGCTCCCGGTTCCCGGTGCTGCTCCCGAACGATCGCCCGGACCACGCGGACCTGGCCGAGCGGCTCATGCGCGCACGCAACAACCTAGGCGTCACGCTGGAGGCTTTAGCCGAACGTTCGGGAGATTCCCGCTACCGGTCCCGTGCGCTCGCGCTGTACTCCGAATCGGCCCGCGCCTACGACGCGCTGACCCGCGACCCGAATACAATGGTCCGCTCAGGTTCCACGAATCTGGCCTTCCTCAATACGAGGGGCAGCCTGTACCCCGAACGCCGCTTCGAGCCGCAGCTCTACGCGGAGATCGACAAGGATTCGCTCGAGCCCTCTCCCTGGGAGGAGCTGCTGAACGAATAGCCGAACCGCAAAAAAAGGCGCGCCCGCGGACGCGCCTTTCGCTTTCTTCAGCTGAGCTATTGCTTCAATACGACGCCCGCCGACACCCCGTAGCCGCCGTAGCTCTGGAACGGCCCGTCCAAGCTCGACGCGATGCCAAAAAGGTATTCCGCTTCGACATTCGCGAATACCCGAATATTCCTCGTCATGAGGAAGCTCAAGCCGCCGTCGACACGCAGACCGACATGGGTGAACCAATCGTTGTCGTTCTGGGACGCGTTCTCCTGAATGATCCGCACGATCACGTTAGAAGCGGCGGCGATCGCGGCGGAGCCGGTCAAAGCCAAACGCCTCAGATAGATATTGTACTCAGCGCCCGCGTAGGCGATGAGCGGAAGCCAGAGATTCGTATCGAAGTTGAGCTGAACACCCGCGATCGGCCGCAGATCGTAGAAGCCGCGGCTCATCGACGCCTTCAGTCCGACGGCGAGCGTTCCCTCCGATACGGAATCCGTCGTGCTTCCCAGCGCCCACCCGGTGACGGGAGAGAAATACTTCAGATAAGACAGGTACGGCGATAGGTCCACGCCGAGACGCGGAATCTCGCGGAGCTGAGCGCCTTCTCCGAGGGTCCTTCCTGCGTAGAGGACGGTGCCGGTGGATAGCTGGCCGCCGACGTTCTTGATGAGGATGAGACCGTCCTCGCGGTCGTCGGAGAGCCCGGCCAGCTCGGTCTTCTCGATGACGGCGTACTCGTCGCCGACCTGGACCCCCATATCCCTGCCGAGCTGCATCTTCACTTCTCCGCCCCGAA
>QKCO01000089.1 GCA_003245635.1 Treponema sp. | reverse complement strand
AGACGCCGCCGCGCAGGGTGAACGGTCCGAAGATGCGCGCTAGTTCCGCGTCGAAGTAATAGCCGGAGTCCTTGGTTACGGTCGTGGTTGTCGTGCCGCCCGAAATCTCTGTCTTTGTCGACTCGACGCCGTCCGGGGCGCCCGAGACGCCGATGCGGTAGTAGCGGTCGCCGCTGCGGGGATCGAGCCTGATTCCCGCCCCCGAGACGGCGCGGCCCTTGATCACTTCGTAGTCAGCCTTCACGTCGACCTGCACCCCGAGCCCGTTCGCCTTCGAGACGATGTCGCTCGCGTCGACGACGACCTTGTCCGCGTTGGTCGCGAGCCGGTCGACGCTTTGCAGGGCGACGTCGAGGGTCTTCGCCGCGTCCTCGGTCTTTTCCGCGATGGCGAGCAGCTTGCCGTACAGCTCGTCGTCGGTGAACGCCTTGCCGACAGTGCCTTCGCCGTTGCGCACGCCCGCGCTGATCGCCCTGATGTTTTCGAGGGCGGCCCGCACTTCGATCATCGACGTGTCCAGGTCCGCTTCGCGGTTCTTGCTGATCTTCTCAAGGCGTTCGGCGATGAGCGCGGTCGATTCGAGTATGCGCGAGATGCGGTCGAATTCGCCTTTTGACTGTTCGTCCAGGCGGGACCCGAGCGTCTTGATCGTTTCGAGGGACGCGGCCAGGAGCTCCAGGTGCCGCGTCTGAAAGTCGTTGAGGATTTCCATGATCTTGGCGCTGAGGTCTCCGGCGGCCGCGAGCGTGCTTTGGAAATCGCCCGTCAAGGGGGCGGCCTGGATGCGGCCGCCTTCTTTCAGGATCGGCGTTTCAGGCGTTCCGGGGGACAGCGCGAGTATCGAGGTGCCCAGGAGCGACGAGGCCTGTTTCGAGACGTAGGCGTTGCCCCGGATCTCGATGTCCTTGAAGAAGGCGACGCGCAGATGCGCCCGCCCGTCGCGGAGCTCGAGCTTGCGGATCTTGCCGACCGGCACGCCCGCCATGAACACCTGCGAATTGATGTAGAGCCCCGTCGCGTCGTCGAGCTCCACGTCGTACAGCTTCGTGTTCAGCGACGAGAAACCGTCGGCGGCTTTCACAATATAAACCATGCCGCCTATGCCGACAGTGAGAACGAACAAGCTGATTTTCACGTAGCGTGCGAGATTCATACTTCCAACTCGTTGAATGAGGTGCGGATGAAGTCCCTGACCAGCGGGTGGCCGCTCGCGGCGACTTCTTTAGGCGTCCCCTCTGCTATTATAATACCTTTATCCAAGAAGGCTATCTTGTCCGAGATGCGGAAAGCCGCCGGAATATCGTGCGTGATGATGACGCAGGTGACGCCGAGCTCCTTGTTGACCCGGATGACCAGGTTGTTGATCGTTTCGGCGAGCACCGGATCGAGCCCCGTCGTCGGCTCGTCGAACAGCAGCACGTCGGGGCGCGTCATCAGCGAGCGGGCCACGCCGACGCGTTTGCGCATGCCTCCGGAAAGCTCGCTCGGCGTCTTGTTCTCGATGCCGGGCAGGTCGATCCATTCGAGTATCTCGGCCACCCGGCGGCGCAGCTCCGCGTGGTCCTTGATCCGCATCGCTTCCCGCAGCGGGAATTCGAGGTTTTCCTGAACGTTCATCGAGTCGAAGAGCGCGGCGTTCTGGAACGAGTATCCGATATGCCGTCTGATCTCGAGCAGCTCGTCCGGATCAGCGCCGGTGATCTCCTTGTCACGGTACCAGACCTGCCCCGCGTCGGGCTTCAGGAGTCCGATGATGCTCTTGAAAAGGACGCTTTTTCCCGTTCCGCTCTGGCCGACGACCGCGGTGATGAGCCCTTCGGGGAAGTCGACGTCGACGTTTTCGAGAACGGTCGTCGCTCCGAAGCGCTTCTTCAGCGAGTTTACGCGGATGATCGGCTTCATGCGAACAGGAAGATCATCATGATGGTCGCCATGATATAGTCCGCGACCAGAATGGAAATCGACGAGACGACGACGGCTCTCGTGGCTCCGTCGCCGACTCCCTTCGCTCCCTGCGTGACGTTCAGCCCGAAGAAGGTGCTGATCGTCGCCACGAGGTAGCCCATCACCGATGCCTTGACGAGGCCCGAATAGATATCCTTGGGGTTTAGCAGTCCGAACATATACGCCGTATAGCTTGCCGGATCGATGCCGTAGAGTATGGTCGATACGAGGTAGGCGCCGGCGACTCCGACGATGTTCGCGATCATGGTGAGAATCGGGAATACGAGGATGGAGGCCACCACGCGGGGCACCACCAGGTACTGGATGGGGCGGACCGACATGGCTTCGAGCGCGTCGATCTGCTCGGTGACGCACATGGTTCCCAGTTCGGCGGCCATCGCCGAGCCGTTCTTCGCGATCAGCATCAGCGTGGTGATGACCGGCGCGAGTTCTCTGCCCATGACTTTCGCGACGGCCGCGCCGACGGCGATCTCCGCTTGATAGGGCTGCATCAGATAGACCATTTGGAGCGCGAGGATCATGCCGATGGCCGCGGAGGCGATGAAGATGATCGGGATGGAGCGTATGCCCAAGTGCTCGATCTCGGCGAAATAGAGGCCGATGCGGAAAGGTCTCCTGAACGCGTCGTGCCAGACGTCGAAGGTGAATTCCAGATAGCGGCCGGCGACGGTAAGCTTGTCGGCCAGCAGCTTCAGGAGGATCGACTCATAGCGTGTCCTGCCCGGCTCCTTGCGTTTTCCCATAGATACCTGAACTATAATCGCATTCGCGGCGAATGTCTTTCCTCTTCCGATCATTTTACCTTCCTGACGACGCTTCGTGAGGGATGCCCGGTATGGTACAATCGGAGAGCGACGCAGAGCCGAAGGAGCCGATTCCCGAGATGATAAAGATCCTTGTCGTGGTCCCGTACGAAGAACTCAACGAGCAGGTCCGCGCTTATTTCGACGCTGTGGACACACGGGATTTCGTCGTGGAGCTCGAGCACTTCATCGGAACCGGAGACTTGGTCGTCAAGCGGCCGGACGCCGATATCGTGGTCGCCCGCGGCATCACCGGCAAGGCGCTGGCCCGGGAGAACCCGAACGTCCACCTGGTCGAGATTTCGGTCTCCGGCAGCGACCTTATCGACGCGCTCTGGCTCTGCCGCGACCGGGCGGGCGGCGCCGGAGTCGGCGTCGTGCTGCCGGACGCGGGCATCTGCGACGCGCGCAAGCTCCGCGATCTGACCGGCATCCCCGTGTTCGTCCGGGAGGCGGTCACCGAATCCCAGCTCTACGCGGCGATGGACGAGTTGTCCGCGCTGGGTATCGATACGTTCATCGGCGGGCTGACGCTCTGCCGCAAGTGCGAGGACGTCGGGCTCCGCTACGTCCACATCAAGTCGGGCAACGAGGCGATGACCCGCGCGCTCAACGACGCGGTCGCCGCGGCCCGGTCGCTCAACCGCGAGCGAACGCGGGCCAACCTGGTGACTACCGTCCTCAACAACGCCGAGGACGCGCTGTTCGCGGTCAACCGGCAGGGCCTGGTGATCGCGGCGAACGTGCAGGCGGCGGCCCTATTGGCGCGCGACCGGACCGCGCGCATAGAAGGGCGCAAGATAAGCGATTTCGAGCCGAAGGACGATTGGGGCGCCCTGCTTTCCGCCCCCGCGAACGCGGAAACGCTGCGGACGATCGGCGGGCAGCTCACGCTCGTGAAGACCGCGCCGATAACCGTCGCCGGGGAGATCGCCGGAGAGCTCGTGACCATGCGGAACGTCGAGGCTCTGCGCGAGACCGAGCGCAAGATCCGCAAGGAACTGAGCAAGAAGGGCTTGGTCGCCCATTACGACTTCAACCACATCCTGAGCAGGAACGAAGCGATGCGGGCCCTGATCGCGAGCGCCTACAAGTACAGCCAGGTCGATTCGAGCGTGTTCATCGTCGGGGAAACGGGCACGGGCAAGGAGCTGTTCGCCCAGAGCATCCACAACGCGAGCCGCCGCAGCGCCCAGCCCTTCGTCGCGGTCAACTGCGCCGCGCTGCCGGAGCAGCTCCTGGAAAGCGAGCTGTTCGGCTACACCGAGGGGGCCTTTTCCGGGGCGGTGAAGGGCGGCAAGATCGGGCTGTTCGAACTCGCCCATAAGGGGACGATCTTTCTGGACGAAATCGGCGAGATGCCGCTCAGTCTCCAGGCGAAGATCCTCCGCGTGCTTCAGGAACGGGAAATCCGGCGCATCGGCGGCGATACCGTCGTGCCCGTGGACGTGCGCATCATCTCGGCGACCAACATCAATATCCGCGACCGGGTGAAGGACGGCCAATTCCGGCAGGACCTCTACTATCGGATCGACCTCCTCAACCTCAA
>QKCO01000113.1 GCA_003245635.1 Treponema sp. | reverse complement strand
TATTTATTATTATGCGTCTAATACCATTACCGCGCCGCGCGCTCCAGCTCCGCCTGAGCGACGGCCAAAAGCGCTATAGGAACGGAATAGGAAGAGCAGGACACGTAATCGAGTCCGGCATCCATGCAGAAGCGCACGTTGTCGGGATTGGCGCCATGCTCTCCGCAAAGGCCCGCGATCAGGTCGGGACGCGTCATTTTGCCCCGCTCGACCGCCAGGGAAATTAGCTCCTTGACCCGCGGATCCAGTTTGGAGAAGGGGTTGCCGTCGATCAGATCGTACAGCGTATAGTCGGGCATGAAACCGGTAAAATCGTCCCGCGAAATGCCGAGCGTCGTCTGCGTGAGATCGTTGGTCCCGAAGCTGAAGAATCGGCCGAATTTGGCGATCTCTCCGGCTCCTACGGCCGCGGCAGGCAATTCGATCATCGTGCCGACCGAGTACGGAACCGTCTTAGCCTTGAGTTCCTTGCGGAAATCCTCCTCCACCTCGACGATGCCTTTGTACGTGCTTCCTTCGATCTTCTTGCCGTAGGCGATGAGCTTCAATTCGGAAGCGTTCATCACTATCGGCACCATTATCTCGGGCCTGACATCGATCTTCTCTTCCCGCAGTTTGTAGGCGGCCTCGAAAATGGCCTTGACCTGCATCTCGTAGATTTCGGGATACGACACGGCTATCCTGCAGCCGCGATGGCCGAGCATCGGATTGAACTCGGCAAGGGAATCGATCCTGGCGAGGATCTCAGACTTGTTCGGTTTCTTTCCGGTCGATTTCTGCAGATGCTCCAGGAACGCCGCCAGCTCATCGTCGTTGTGCGGCAGGAATTCATGCAGAGGGGCGTCGAGCAGGCGGATGGTGACTTCCTTGCCCGTCATCGCCTTGAAGATGCCGTAGAAATCGTCGCGCTGCATCGGCCGGAGCTTCTCGAGCGCTTTCATCCGCTCTTCCAACGTATCCGAAAGGATCATTTCCCGGAAAACGTTGATGCGCGCATCGCCGAAAAACATGTGCTCGGTCCGGCAAAGGCCGACGC
This sequence comes from Treponema sp., assembly GCA_003245635.1. Taxonomy (GTDB): domain Bacteria; phylum Spirochaetota; class Spirochaetia; order Treponematales; family Breznakiellaceae; genus SZUA-426. Next base: position 15,222 of record QKCO01000113.1, on the reverse strand, counting down.
CTTCGGCTCCGAATGACAATGCCAAAGCAGCATCGCGGGGACTGTCGGCATTGGCCCTGACGTGGAATTTCTTCAGGAATTTCTTCGTGGTGGCGATGAAATCGAACAGCCCGGACTCGGCCGGATCGGGTTCGATGAGCGAAGCCTTGCCGAGGTAGATGTTCGGGGACCCGTAATACGGTACGTTGAGGGTTATATAGTCGCCCTCGGCGAAAGCGAGCTCGCCGATCGTGGCCTTCTTCCCCCGGATCTTCATCGCCGGAACAACCATGGAAACCTTGCCGTATTGCCGCGCGACGACGGAGGCGTGCGCGGAGTAGCCGCCTTCGCAGGAAATGACGCCCGTCGACACTTCGATCGCTTTGACGTCATCGGCGAAGGTCGAAGGCATGCAGAGGATGAAGCGATGGTCTTCGCCCTTCTGCAGCGCAACTTTCCGCGCTTCAATGAGAGCATCGGTGGAGAAGAAGACGCGGCCGATTGCCGCCCCAGGGGCGCCGGCGATACCTCCGGTGAACGCGACCAGACCTTTCGTGGAAGCGCGGTCGATGACCGGATGCAGAATCTCGTTGAGCCGCCCAGGTTCTATGGCCTTGACGATATAGGCATCGTCGACAACCTTACGCTGCGCCAAGTCGAGCAATAACCTGATATCGGCCTGCGTCGACTTCGCGTCCACCGCACGCTGCTCAATCAGCCAAAGCTTGCCCTTCTCGATCGTGAACCGGACTTGCCGGATTTCCTTGAACCGGTCTTCCAAGGTCCACGCGATCTTCTGCAGATCTTTGACGTATTGCTCGCCAACCTTTGAGATATCCTGTCCGCTGGCTCCGATCTCGTTGAACTTCTCGCGGAAGAACTCGCCCTGCAGCTTCTTGTTGCCGGTGACAATGTCGCGGGAATTGAAATAGCCGGAACAAGAATCCTTCCCGTAATTGCCGTAGACCATCGGCTGCACCATCAGCGCCGTATCGCCGTCGTTCTGGTCGTCTTTCGCCAATAGCCGGGCGAGCTCTTTGAGCGTCAACTCAAGCTGGCCGAGCGCCGAATCGAAGAAGCCTGTCGGCAACAGCGGGGCGTACTCGTCCATGATCTCAAGCGCGGTCTTGGAAACTTGTTCGGAAGCTAAGGCATCTTCGACTTTACCTCGCGCTGCTGCTGCCGCCGTGCGATCGGAATCGCGTCCTTCCAGTTCGGCTATCCGCTCTTCCACCTTCAGCATTCCCCTCACGAGGAAGAGCACTTCGTGCGCGGCGAATTTATCGCCTACGAAGCGGGCGAATCCAGGGATCGTCGACTTTACCAAGCCGAAATTGTGCAGCGTTGGATAATTCGAAACCGCAAGATTGGTCGATACGACGACCTTGAGAAGCATCGGCTCCCCTTCGTCCCCGAACGTTTTCCCCACCAACCCAGCGCATTTGCCGAGAACGGACTTCAAATCTTTTCGTATATCGGTGTTCTCGAACTGCGCGATGATGCGCGAATCGAGAATGAAACCGGGCAGTATGGGAAAACCGAGTTCCGCGAACTCATTCGCCTGACGCCCACGGATGCCGAGGAGCACCGGGTCGACTTTTTTCGAAATAACGTCTATATGGCTGAAAAAATGTATTCGATCGTCCATCGGGGCGCTCCTTTTTAGAATAGCTTGAGGACGGTGCTGACAGGCCCGTGCAGGAACGCTTCGAACATATGGCTCGCACCCTGTATCAGATAGCGCTGCAGCTTAGCGACATCCTTGATATCTGTCCCCGCGACCGCAAATTGTATGGTGCTCCCATGCTTCACCTTTCCCCATTTGAAAAGGGAATTGATGTTCAGGATACGCTCCCCGTCGTAGTAGATGTAGACCTCGAGCATGGGATATTTGGCCTTATAGCTTTCGATGATCCGTTTCCATGCCTCCACGTTTCCGTTGTGGAAAAGCTCGTTCTGCACAACCACCGAATACATGGGCGTCATCCGACCGCCGGGACGCGGACCGGCTGCGGGAGCAGAGGGAGCCGCAGCAGGCGCGGCGGGAGCGGCTGCAGGCTGCACTTTTTGCGCAACGGCAACCTCGACTTTACCGGCGCTCTTCTGCGGTCTACCCTTTTTCGCCGCGGCAGGCTTCTTCGTTGCCGGGGCCGCTGCGGCGGCTTTCTTTTTTGCCTTCTTATAAACGCAAGTACCGGTATATAGATCTTTCGGCAGGTTGACCTTAGCGCCTTCCAGCAAGCTGAGCGCAATAGACGCGACCTTCCCGCAGAACTCATCGCCGCCCTTATCGAATCGGCCGACATACGCAACCGCGAGCTCGCGCTTGCGCAAGCCGCCGAAAGCGGCCAGTTGCTCGGGATCCTTCGGATTCGCGATGAGCAGACCGAGATCAGGATGGTGGTAGGCGATGACGATATCGACGGAATTCCACCTCGAGATTTCCTCCGCAACCTGATCCAAATTTTCGGAGACTGAAGACAAGTTGCGGGAAACGCACTGATACCCGAACTTGTCGACGAGCGTCATCCGCAGTACGGCGGCGATCCTATCGGCTGAAAGATCGCCGGAGGCGTCGTCTTGAGCAAAACAATCTGCTAGATTGGTTTTCGACGCGACCGTTTCCACGTAGGAAATAGTCGCTTTCACATGCCGCACTACCGAATTGAAACCTTCACGCGTGGAAACGTTCTCGTATTTAGTCATTGTACCCATCATTTGGCCTCCTAGAAAAAACGCCCCCGTTCAGGGGGCGTATGATCTATTGCCTATGCTATTTAATCCTAGATTTCCCTGATTCCGCCGTCGTCCCTGTTCTTGGGCTTCCTGCCCCGCTTCGGCTTGGCTTCGGCTGTATCGACGACGCCGCTCGCCTTAGGCTTCCTTCCGCGCTTGGCGGGAGCCGCTTTCGCGGGAGCAACCTTGGCGGGCTTGTCGGCCACCGGTTCGGCGAGCTTCTCAGGGATCATCGCGACATCGTCGTCCGTGTTGAGCATATCGAGATATGCCTTACCCGGATCATCGCCTTCCGCGCCCTCTTCGGTCGGAGCGGAGAACGATTGGGCGATGTCCTGGCGCACCGTCGAACGGCGGCGGCTGAAGGACGCGAAAGCCGCATCCTGGAAGCCCTTCGAAACGCCATGGAGGAACTCGTTGAGCACATTCGCCATGCCGTCCAGCGTAGCCTTCTTGCGCTTGATGGAAGTGATATCCACGTCCAGCAAGAGACCGGGCTGGATATGATAGGGATTGATCATGTAGTCGAAGCGGTTGAATTCCTTTTCGAGGAACACCAACCGTTCTTCCATAACGCGGCGCTGGATCGGATACTGGTATCCGTACATGCTCTTCATCTTGTCGCGCATGAGGATGATCTTGTGGCGGATCTTATCCTTCTCATACACGTAAGTCCGGTTCATCCGTTCGACTTCGGTCTCGGCGGGCTTCACGAAGCTGATTTCGTCCCAGACCTTCTCGATGTCCTCATACAAAGGATCGCCCGTCTTCTCCTTCACGTTCTTCGCGATCTTCTTTTTATAGAGCTTGGCGAGGTCGTTGAAGTCGGTGACGCGGGTGAGGAACTTGGAGTCCTCGTAGATCATGTTGAGGACGTCCCACAGGTGCAGGACTTCCGTCTCGAAGCTCTTCGCCTGCACGTCGTAGGCTTTGCGGTCTTCGATCAGCTGCGCGTTGTCGTAGTAGCGCATGCGGATCTGGTAGCGCTCGTCGGGAAGATTCGCGGTGTCGGTATCCTCATATTCGCGGATGAGCAGCTCGCGCGCGTTCTTGAGGTTCTCGATGTACTGATAGCCCATCTTCGAAGTATCGAGGATGGAGGTGATGGAGTTAATCGCCGTGTTGAAGCCGCGGTTCCGGATGTTCTCCATATCCACGATCTTCTTGAGGTTCTCGCGGATGTTGAGCTGATCGAAGGTCGCGGGATCGATTTCGGCGCGCAGATCGCTGATGCGGTCCATCAGGTTCTTGGCGATGATGCTGTAGCGCTTGGCTTTGGGATCGTCGGCCTTGTCGTCGGTATAGTTCTCGACGGAGTTCATCTTGGCGAAGATGATCTCGCTGTCGGAGAGTTCTTCGAGCCCCTCGTCGATGCGGGAGTCCTTGAGCTTCTCGATTTCCTTATCGATGGAATCGATGATGTGCTTAGAGATGAGATCCTTGATCAAGTACTCGACCGTCACCTGATAATGGAAAATCGGGCTGATAAGTTCGGAATCGAGGATATTGACCGAAAGCTTCACGTCGCAGACGGTCTTCGGCTTGATGATATTGTCTTTGAAGGCGCACTTGACGATGGAATAGGCGTTTTCGCCGCGGATGAACGCGCCGACATCCGTCTTCTGGCGAAGCAGGCTGTTGGTCAGGTTTTCGAGGTCGTTTATGCCGCGCTGGATATGGCCCTGCAGATGGCCGTACATGTTGACGATCGATTTCTCGATTTCGCCGGTGTTGAACTTGTCCGCGCCGCCGACCTGGTCGAGAAGATCGGCGATCTCTTTCGGCGTGTACCGAGCGAGAACCTTGGTCTCTTCCTTATCGATGTAGTTGCGGATCTTCTTCACCATTTCATCTTCAGCCGTCACCATGTAACGGTTGAACATGTTCTGGTAGTTCTGGTTGAAGTAGTTGTAGAGCTTTTCCTTCACGCCGCCCATCACGTCCAGGCGCTCGAGAACTTCCTTAGGCAACTTCGACTGCAGATGATGCAGTATTTTATTAGTCTCCTCTTCGAGGAGTTGATTCACTTCTTTCTGCTGATCCCGGTATTCCTGCGCGAGAGAGTTGCGCGAACCGACCGCGCTCGGCTTCTCCGGATGGAAAACATTCGGGCTTTTGGGCAGGTCAATGGCTCCCATAATCCTGACTCCTTCTATCGTCGTTTACTTGTTCTTCGTACCTTCTCTGTAGATTATCAACATCGGCAATCAAATGTAAAGCGTTTTTTCATTTTTTGCGCTCGACGGGCTGTCGTAATATAGTAAATAATATGCGCATGAACATGAAAGCGGTGTACGCGGCCGTCTTCTTTTGCGTTTTCCCTCTATCTTTTCTTACCGTTCTACCCCTTTCAGCTGAGGATGTGAGAACCGATTCCATAGACGCGTATATACTTATCGATAAGTCCAATAAGATGTTGGGTTCAGTAGCCGACGCAGCGGATTGGATTTGCGCCCGCGTGGTCGACGGCCTGCTCGCCGAAGGAGACAGGGTCACCGTCTGGACCTTTTCCGACGCTTCGGAGAGCCTCGTCGACGAGCAGACGCTGGCCGGAGGTTCGAAAGAAGCCGTCAAAAAGGCTATTCGCTCCATATCGGGCGACGGCAAGACCCCTGATATCGCGGGGGCCTTGAAAAGCCTGCTCGATAAGGCGGAGCGGCGAGCGAGTCCGAATAAGCTCGTATACGTGCTCGTCGCGAGCAGCTTGATCGAGCCCGGAAACGACGCGGCCGACAAGCTTCTGAAATATTCCCGCGTCGAGGAAAGGCCCGGCTGGAAAGCGCTCGTCGTCGGCGTCGGCATCGAGAGCCGCGTCGCGGAAGCGACGCGCAGCTATATGGGTTCCACCCCTACCCCGTAGAAGGACGGATTCGGTTCCGTCGAGGATGAACCAATTGGACGACCTGCAGAAAGCCGCCTCATTCTTCAGCTCCAGAGACGATTTCTTGATTACGACCCACGAAGGCCCGGACGCGGACGGTCTCGGCGCCGAAGTGGTGCTTATAAAAGCGCTTCGCCATTTAGGCAAAAAGGCACGCATCGTCAACGCATCGCCCGCGACGGAGCGATACGCGTTCATCGACCCGGAAAAACTGATCGGCGTCTGCGATTGCCGGGCCGAGAAGAAGCCCGACGGGCCCTTCGTTCTGGTGGTGCTCGACAGCGCCGATAGGTTCAATTTGGGGACGGTCTCCGACGCCCTGCTGGATGCTGCGGCCGAACTGTACGCCATCGACCACCACGAGCCGCCGAAGAAGGGAGCGATCTCCGGACTCATCGATACGACGGCGTCCTCGACCTGCGAGCTGGTCGTCCGGCTCGCCGAACTGCTGGGAGCACCACTGGACGGCGTTTCGGCGGAAGCGGCGTACGCCGGCATCGTCTACGACACCGGTTCGTTCATTTACCCGAAGACGAGCGCCTCTACGTTCAGGACGGCGATCCGGCTGGTCGAGGCCGGGGCGGTTCCGAACAGGATATACCAAGCCATGTATGAAAGCGCCTCCCTCGGCGCGCTCCTGCTGCAGAAGCGCGTACTGTCCACGCTCGAGCTGCACTGCGGCGGTAAGATCGCCTTCCAGCTGATGCTCAAAGGCGATCTCGAGGAGGCCGGAGCCGGCTACGAGGAAGCCGAACCGCTCATAAACATCCCTTTGCGGAGCAAGCAGGTTCAGGTTTCGATCCTTATGAAGGAAAGCCCCGACGGGAAGCTGCGGGGCTCGCTGCGGTCGAAAGGAGCGGTGAACGTCTCCGCGATCGCGCAAACCTTCGGCGGCGGCGGACACAAGACGGCCGCCGGCTTCAAATGCACCAAAGGCCTTGCCGAAACGAAAGCCGAAGTGCTACAAAAGGTCACCGCGGCATTGGAGGCCGCGTCGATCGGATGCAGATAAAACACGCGATTCCCTTTGTCTTCCTGGCGGCGGCCCTTGCGGCGGTATGGTTGTACTTTTCACCGTTTCGGCATTCGGACGGCGCCAGGGCGAGCGCCCCTCAAGCGAAGATCGTTTCCCCGCGGATGCAGGCCGGAGGAGCGGACGCCGGTAAGGATTCGGACCGCGCCGAAAAGCTCGCTTTCGAGGACGTCTCGAACGCGAAGATCGCTCTGGCCGAAGGCGAAAGCGCCATTTCCGTCATCACTCAGGATTTCGACGGTGACCCGCAAGACGAGCAGATCATCGCAATCAGAAAAGCAGCCGAACCCGACGGTCCCATCTACCTCGCGTACGCCGACTTCGACGATACCGTCGGCGGGTACAAACGCGTCTGGGACGCCGCCACCGGCACGACCCGAACCCGAACCTTCAGCGTATTCGTCAAGGATCTGATCGGCGACCGGAGCCTCTGCGTCGTGGCGTCCGGCATGAACGGCGCCGGCGAGCAGACCATGACCGTCTTCCGCAAGCAGATCGACCGGTCCGGCTTCGACAAGATCGCCGACCTGAGAACGGACGGCTCGATCTCCGTATCGGAGAAGGACCGCAGCCAAGCCTACCACATGGGCATGGCGAGCGGGGCAAGCTACAAAATATCGATTTATGGAAGAGACTTCGAGTCGGCCAACATTCTCGACCAGATCGAGACCGTCTACGATTTCGACCCGGCGACCAATCGATACGAACGGGTCGGTGTCGCCCGGATACCGGGAGCCCAAATAGAACAGCGCCGGGTCCGGCAGCTCTTGGATGGGACCCCCGACAAATTCGAACGCTTCCTCGACGGATTATGGGCGTTCTCTTCAGCGTCCGGAGAGCTTTCCACCCGGCAGTACGTGCTGTTCGATCCCGGCCGCCGCGAGGTCATCTTCTACTCCGACGATACCCAGGAGGTGTTCACCTGGGAAAATTCGAACGCGACCCGCTACGGACTCTACCTGACGACCAAGAATATTTCCGTGACGACGCTCCGCAGGCTCATCGATATCGAGCTCGAGTCGGCCGATTCGATCCGGCTGAAGGCATTCGAGGATATCAGGCTCAAGATAGGCGTCGTCGGCCGTTGGGACGGCACGTACCGGAAGGTTTCCTCGAACAAGGCCCCCGAACAAGCCGAAGCGAAGCGCCCGGCCCGGATCAAAGCCGAATACGAAGGCTCCGACGGCCTGCTGCGCTTCCAAGCCGACGGCCGCTACGATTTCGGCAACGAAAACGGCGTTTACGCGTTCTTCATGCTGGAGGGCCGCGAATACCTCGAACTGAGAAAAGGCAAAAGCGATGCCGGCTCCGCTTCCCGCGCAGTCTACTCCGTTGAGAGAAGCTCGAACTCGATCGCGTTGACGAAGGTCAGGCTCGGAGCGCACGGCGCGGAAGACCTGCACGAACGGCAGCTCTCCTTCAAGGCCGTTCCCTCAAAATAGGGGAAAAGATTCGAATCCGGCATCTTTGAGCCGCATCGTCATCCCGTCGGGATCCTTGCCGGGATCGACCGTGACCGCCCAATAGGATGCAGCCTCGACCGCGCGCGACTCCACGCCGGCGGCGAAGCCCTTGCCCGCGAGCCGCGCGGCGAGCTCTTTCGCGTTCCGCTCGCTGCGGAACAAGCCGACCTGGAGGGATACCGGACCGGAACGCGCGGCCGGAGCTTCTTCCGAAGCGGCCGCTTTTTCGCCGTCCAGCGCCGAGACAGCGACAGCAGACCGCTCCGCGGCGAGCAGCCAGTAGGGAGCCGCGGCCAGGGATACCGTTTCGTCCGAGACGATCCGCGCTTCCAGCGTCGACGGAAACTCGGCCGCAAGCCGTTCGGCTGCCGCCCGATCCCCATATAGGCTCGAAAGAATGAACAGCAGCGTCGGACGGTTAGCGCTCTGCGCCTGGTCCTCAAGAAGCGAATGCAGCAATCTTTCGGCCGACGGGTCGCGATTGAAGGCGGAAGCGTACGCGCCGAGCAGGCGGGCGCGCTCGGCAAATTCGGGCGTCGGCGCCGCCGCAGCGACCGTGGACGCGATTTCCGCCGCGCGGGCGTTATCGTTCACGGCGATCAGGCAGCGGACGGCTTCGAGCGAAGCTTCCGCGGCCGTCGTCGCCTCTACGGCGGAAGCGGCGGAAAGCCAGGCGTCGGCGGCGAGCGAAAAGGAGCCGGTCAGCTCCCGAAGCCGCGCGAGCGCGGAGAAAAGGCTTGCGCGCCCCGGGCCGTCCGCGGACAGCGGCGCGGCGCGCTCGAGAAGGGCGACGGCTTCGGCCGCCGAAGCGGCCTCCCCTAGCGCGGACAGCACCGAATCGGCGGCGCCCGGCGCGCGGAGGTCCTTCTCCGTGAAGGAGGGCGCCGAAAAGGCCGCGGGAGAAAGCATCGCAGCCGCGAGAGGAATGAGCAGCCGGAAGCGAAGCCTATTGCCCGCGGCCATTGGGTCCGTCGGATTTCCGCGCGGCGGACGCTTCGTTGAGCAAACCCGATTCGGCGGCTGAGTTTTTCTTGGAAGAGGAGCGGCCGGAAGAAGAATGGCGGCGGCGAGAGAGGGACAAGGGAAGTACCGCGACCATGCCGACGACGAAGGAAGCGAGCACGGTGAGGTAAACGGGCACACCGGACAAGACCGTGAAGCCGAATGAGATATCGCACGCGTTCTTCTGATTGAGCGCGATGAAAGCAACGATCACGCCGAGAAAAAGAGCCGAAAGAATCGCCTTGACGCTCATGATCCCTCCTTAATCGAGTGTGCCCCGAAAAGTCGTTCCGCGCAATGAGGAAAGGGTCGTTTCGGCGAAAGTGCCGACCAGCTCGAGCGGCCCCGGAAACACGACCATCTCGTCGCGCTGGGTCCGCGCGAGCAGATCACCCTTCCCCCGCTTGGCAACGGTATCGACGATGACGGTCTCCTTCGCGCCTACGCGGGAAGCCATCAGCTCCTTGGTATGCTCGAGCTGCAGATCGATCACCCGCTGCAGGCGCTCCTTCTTGACCGCGTCCGGAATGCGGCCGGGCAGCTTGTACGCGGCAGTGCCCTCGCGCGGATTGTAGTGGTACATGTACGCGTTCGAGAAGCGCACCGTCCGCATGAGGTCGAGCGTCAGTTCGACGTCCTCCTCGGTTTCGCCGGGGAAGCCTATAAGAATATCGGTCGAAAGCGTCGCGTCCGGAAGCGCCGAACGGATCTCGTCGACGAGTTCGAGATAGCGCTCCCGGGTGTACCGGCGGTTCATCGCTTCCAGTATGCGGTTCGAGCCGTGCTGGACGCATAAATGGATGTGCCGGCAGAAGACCGGGTATTCCTTTATCGTTTCGATGGCCTGGGAGGAAAGGTCTTTCGGATGGCTGGACATGAAGCGTACCCAGCGGATCCGGCGCACGCGTTCGGCGACCAGCCGGAGCAGCGCCGGAAAATCGACAGTCCGGCCGTCCGGGCCCGTCCAGCGGTAGGAGTTGACGTTCTGGCCGAGGAGCGTGATCTCGAGAACGCCGCTTTCTTCGAGCAGGTCTATTTCCTCGAGGATCGACGCGGGATCGCGCGAAATTTCACGGCCGCGCACGTAGGGAACGATGCAGTAGGAGCAGAAATTGTCGCAGCCGTGCATGATCGGCACGAAGCTGCGGAAGGAGCCTTCCTCCAGATGCGAGGCGGAGAAGGAAAAGACGGGCGCTTCTTCGACCGCTTCGAGCGGCGCGCCCTTCTCCATCGAATCGAGGATCAGCGGAAAAACCGAACGCGCGGCCGTTCCCATCACATGGTCGACCGCGGGCGCCTTATCCTTCAGGGAGTCCTTCAGGCGTTCGGCCATGCACCCGGCCACGACCAGGCGGAACGGCCGCTTGCGCTTTTCGGCGGCGAAATGGGCGATGCGCCCGAGAACGCGCGTCTCCGCGGTCGCGCGGACCGAGCAGGTGTTGATCAGGACCAGGTCCGCCGCTTCTGCGCCGGCGGCGGCCGTCCAGCCGCGCTGGGCCAGTTCCAATTCGAGAGCGGCGGACTCCGCCTTGTTCATCTGGCAGCCGTAGGTTTCAAAGAAATACGTCATCGTGCGGCAATAATGAGGAAGCTAAGCCCTCGTTTTCAGTCCTTTCATGAATTTGAAGGCGTTCCAGCCGCCCATCGCGAGCAGTCCGACGACCGCGACGCCCATAAGGCCGCCGGCGATGCCGCCGAACAGGCCGATGTTGGAAAGCACCGTGAGCGCGCCCGCGGCGGTCGTCACCACGCCCGCGCGCTTGTCTTCGGGCTCATGGGACGAAAGCGCCCCGAGGCCCACCAGGGTGACCACGCCGCCGGCCACGAGGCCGATGATCGGGACATGGGACAACAGGCGAAGGGCCCACAGGCCGATGCCGCCGGCGATGCCGCCGACCGCGGCGACGCCGTGCCTGGCCAGCGTGCTGGTGGGGACAATATCGTTCATCGACTAGCTCCTTGGCGCGAACCGTACTCGGCGTACGCGAATGCGCTATGATTGTGGATGCTCTCGAAATTCTCCGCTTCCACCGAAAACCAGGGAAAACGGTCGAGCGATCTTATGCCAATATACACATCGCGGACCAAATCTTCAACGAACTTCGGGTTGTCGTAGGCACGCTCGGTCACCAGCTTCTCGTCATCGCGCTTGAGCAGGGAAAAGACGGGACTCGAGGCGGCGGCCTCGGCTATGGAGATGAGCTCCTCGATCCAGAAGAATGGACCGAGCTTCACTTCTATTTTCACGACGCCGCGCTGGTTGTGGGCGCCGCGTTCGCTGATGGCCTTGGAGCAGGGGCAGACGGTCTGCACGGGAACGGCCACCGACACGAAGAAGTCGCGTCGGCCTTCGCGGACCTCGCCCTCGTAGCGGCATTCGTAGCTCATCGCGCTCTCCAGGCCGGAGGCGGGCGCCGGCCGCTCGACAAAGTACGGGAAGGACAGGACGCCGAAGGCCGCGTCGGCCTCGAGGTCGGTGCGGATTTCCTCGAGCATCTCGAGAAAGCGCGGCATCGACAGATCCTTCCGGTGGCGCTGGAAGGCTTCGATGAAGCGACTCATGTGGGTGCCCTTGAAGTGGCGCGGCAGGTCGGCGTAGAGGTCGACGACCCCGACGGTGTGCTGGACGCCGGCGGCTCGGTCGAGCACGGTGACCGGGTAGCGGACGCCCTTGACGCCGACCTTGTTGAGCGGCACGTCGCGGTCGTCAGCGAGATTCTGGACGTCTATCATGCGCGGGAGGAACGGTTCTCGGCAGATTCGACCACGTTGCGCATGAGCATGGCGATGGTCATGGGGCCGACGCCGCCGGGCACGGGAGTGATGAGCGAGGCGGTTTCCTTGGCCGCTTCGAAGTCCACGTCGCCGACGAGCCGGTAGCCCTTCTTGGCGGTCGGGTCCTCCACACGGTTGACGCCGACGTCGATGACGACGGCGCCGGGGCGTATCATATCCCCGGAAACAAGGCGCGGCTTTCCGGCCGCGGCGATGAGGATGTCCGCGCGCCGGGTGTGCTCGGCGAGGTCCTTGGTGCCGGTGTGGCAGACGGTGACCGTCGCGTTGACGTCGCGGCGGGTCAGCAGATTGGCCAGGGGCTTGCCGACGATGTTCGAGCGGCCGACGACGACGATGTGGGCGCCGTCGGTCTTCACCTGCATCTCCTTCAGCAGGACGACCACCCCGTGCGGAGTACAGGGAAGGAAGCCCGGCCGGCCGATCACCATGTTGCCGATGGAAACCGGATGGAAGCCGTCGACGTCCTTGGCAGGATCGATGGCGACGATGACGCGGTCTTCGCGGATGTGTTTGGGGAGCGGAAGCTGCACCAGGATGCCGTCTACGCTCGGGTCAGCGTTGAGGCGCGCGACCAGGTCGAGAAGCTCCGTTTCCGTGGTCGAGGCGGGAAGCCTGATGTCCCGGCCGGCCATGCCGGCTTCGGCGAGCGCCTTCTCCTTGCCGGTCACGTAGGAGAGGCTGGCGGGATCCTCTCCGACCAGAACGACCGCGAGGCAGGGTTCGACGCCCGCGGCCTTCAGGGCGGCGGTACGCACGGCGGCGTCCTCCCGGACGCGAAGGGCGATGGCTTTTCCGTCGATGATGCCGGCCGACATGTCGTATCCTCCCGGCGGTAACCGTTCGTCCGCCTCGTTGTTATACCGGATGTGCCCGCGGGCACGCGTGCCCTTTGGCACGACATCGTTTTACCATGTTCGAAGCTCCGTTGCTAGACGACGAAGCTTGCGATATAGTAGGCCCGGCCAAGGAGACGTTAATGCCCGGAAAGCTGACCACACTGCCTCTTATGCTGCTCGCCGCGTTCGCGGCGGCCGCCTCCCTCGGCGCGCAGGAAACGAACGCGCCGGCGCCCGACGAAAAGCTGCCGATCGAATCCGAATGGGACGGCTACTCGCCGTCGCTCTACAACAAGGGCGACCAGACCTTCTCCATCACCCTCGGCACTATCGTGCCGCTCTTCTATATGAGGGGAACCGGAGAGCTTGCGGAAAACAAGACGAATATCGGCGGCGCGGGATCGCTCAGCTACAGCTACTTCCTGTCCCACCATTTCGCCCTCGGCGGCGAATTCGGCGGCATGTTCGCCGGCACCCTCGGCGGTAACACGCTGTTCGTCATGCCCTTCGGACTCAAGGCTACCTGGCAGTTCGTCGCCTCGCCCTTCGAATTTCCTCTTTCGGTCATGGTCGGCGGCGCCTCGTACGGGTACCTGGACACCAACTATTTCGGCATCATCGTCAAGCCGAGCGCGGGCGCGTACTGGCGCTACAACGCCGACTGGTCCTTCGGCATAAACGCGGCCTACTGGTGGCTGCCGCAGTGGACCGCCGACAATTACACGACGATCTACGGCAATATGCTCGAACTTACCCTGACCGCACGGTACCACTTCTAAGAGGAGCACGGCATGAAGCGATTTTTTACGATCTTTACCGCCCGCCGCTGCGCCGTGCTCGCCGCCGCGATCGCCCTGGGCGCGACCTCCTGCGACCAAAGCGCCATCTTCAATTCGATCTCGAGCGAGACTCAAAAGGCCGATGCGCTCGTTCAAGGAACGCCGAGCCGCATCGTTAAAGTCGGCAACGATCTTTTCGTCGCAAACGGCTATTTATGGAAGCGCGACGCTACACCGGCGAACAATGGATCTGGAACCTGGAGCAAGGCTACCCGGCCGGCGGATTCCTCTGGCGAGCTAAAGGTGCGCAACATAGCGACCGACGGCACGAACCTCTACGCGTACACGGTCGCGGACACCAACACGATCAGCGAGGACACGGTTGAGACGGCGGTCTGGGAAAGCGCCGACGGCGGAACAAGCTGGAGCTCTTCAGCTCTCACCAACAATACCGGGTACCGGATCTACACGATCTACACGGCCAACGGCGAATTGTTCGCCGGCGGCCGAAAAGACTCCACCAGTACGACCTACGAATCCGAGTATGCGCTGCTCCGTTACGACGGCACCGAATTCGTTTCCTTGCTCGACGGGCTGACAGACGGTGGACAGTTCACTGGTGCGGCGTACGACGGCACAAATTACTATTTCGCCATGTCGGAATTGGGCATCTACAAGACATCCACGCTGACCGCGCTGAGTTCGAGCAATATTGCGTCCGGAACCTCAGGCTATACGATCACCGGTATCACGGCGGTCGGACAGAGTTTGACGAAGTCAGTTGTTGCCGTCGGCGGTTATTACGATAGCGATAATATTCTCTTCTCGAATCAAGGTGCCGCCTTCACCGACACCGGAACCAGCAGCGCCTACTTCACCGGAGCCATCGCCGAGTACGACACCGGCACGAGCGGAGTGGCGGACGGCGTTCCAGACTACCTCCTTATCGGCTACAAGTACGGCACGACTTACGGATACCGCGAGATCGCGTTGGCTTCAGGCGAGCTGACGGGCATATCGCTCAGCAAGCCGAGCTCGGATTCCTCGGTGAACGACTACGACCAGTACGCGAGTTCGCTCGGCGTGGTGCCGGTGAACCACCTCTACCAGTCGTGGGAAGGTACGGCGAACATCCTGTACGCCTCCGCGCAGGTCGAAGGACTCTGGTCGACCGTCGACAAGGGCGACTGGAACCTGGTCAGCCAATAAAAGTGGACGAGCTTTTCGGGACGCAGGCGGGGGGCCGGGATTCTCCGCTGGCAGACCGCATGCGGCCGCGCACGCTCGACGACGTGGTCGGACAGGACCACATCGTCGGAAAGGGGCGGCTCCTCCGCCGATCGATCCAGGCCGACCGCGTATCGTCCATCATCCTGTACGGACCGCCGGGGACCGGCAAGACGAGCCTGGCGCGCGTGGTCGCCAATTCGACCAAAAGCGCCTTCGAAAGCCTCAACGCGGTGCTCGCGGGCGTCAAGGACGTGCGGGAAGCCATCGACCGGGCGACCGAACGCAAAAAGCTCTACGGCAAGCGCACCATCCTCTTCGTCGACGAAGGCCACCGCTGGAACAAGGCCCAGCAGGACGCGCTCCTCCCCTGGGTGGAGAACGGGACCGTCGTCCTGATCGGCGCGACCACGGAAAACCCCTTCTTCGAAGTGAACCGCGCGCTCGTGAGCCGCAGCCGCATTTTCCAGCTCAAGGCGCTCGAGAAGGC
>QKCO01000153.1 GCA_003245635.1 Treponema sp. | reverse complement strand
GCCCCTTCCGGAGCCCGACGCCTCTCCCCGGAGCCCATATACGCTCAGTCGATGTAGCCGAGAGCGCGTAGCTTCGTACTGATCTCGTCGTCCAGCACGGGATGTCTCTCCCCGGCAGAGGTTGGTCTTCGACGCGGTCAACGATCCCCGCAACTTCAAGGCCGCCACCGAGGCCGCCAAGAAGACCGGCAAGCACGTGCAGGCGACGATCTCCTTCGCCACCACGCCCTTCCACACCGCCGAAAAGTACGTCGAGCTCGCCAAGCAGCTCGCGGGCGAAGGCGCCGACTCCCTGTGCCTCAAGGACATGGCCGGCCTCCTCAAGCCCTATGAAGCCTACGATCTGGTGAAGGCCATCAAGAAGGCCGTCAGCCTCCCCATCGAGATCCACTCCCACGCCACCACCGGCATGTCCGTCGCCACCCTGGCCAAGGCCGCCGAAGCCGGCGCCGAGATCCTGGACACCTGCATCTCCTCCCTGGCCATGGGCACCAGCCACAGCCCGACCGAGACCATGGTCGAGATCTTCAAGGGCACCGAGTACGACACGGGCCTGGACACCAAGCTCCTGCTCGAGATCGCCGAGTACTTCCGCGAAGTCCGCAAGAACTACAAGAAGTTCGAGTCCTCCTTCCTCGGCGCCGACACCCGCATCCTCGCCGCCCAGGTTCCCGGCGGCATGCTCTCCAACCTCGAGGGCCAGCTCAAGGAGCAGGGCGCGGCCGACAAGATGGACGCCGTGCTCAAGGAAATCTCCGTCGTCCAGAAGGACTTCGGCTATCCGCCCCTGGTCACCCCCACCAGCCAGATCGTCGGCACCCAGGCCGTGTTCAACGTCCTGTTCGGCCGCTACGCCAAGCTCACCGGCGAGTCCATGGACCTCCTGGTCGGCAAGTACGGCGCCTGCCCGGCTCCCAAGAACGACGAAGTCGTCAAGAAGGCCCTGGAGACCCTCAAGATGGAGAAGGCCATCACCCACCGCCCGGCCGACGACATTCCGAACGAGTTCGGCAAGCTCGAGGACGAGACCAAGAAGCTCCTGGGCACCGACAAGGTCGACGTCGAGGACGTCCTGACCTACGCCATGTTCCCGAAGGTCGCTCCCGATTTCTTCAAGAAGCGCGCCAACGGACCGGTGAAGTTCACCGCCGAGCCGGAAGCCCCCAAGGCCGCCGCCGCCGCTCCCGCCGCCGCCGGCTCCGCCGCCAAGTACGTGGTCAACGTCAACGGCGCCGACTACAACGTCGTCGTCCGCCCCGAGGGCACCATGGCCGTGACCCCGGCCGCGGCTCCCGCCGCCGCTCCGGCCGCCGCCGCCCCCGCGGCTCCCGCCGCCGCCGCTCCCTCCGGAGCCGGCGCCGTGGTCCACGCTCCGGTCACCGGCACCATCGTCCGCTTCGCGGTCGCCGAAGGCGCCAGCGTCGCCGCCGGTCAGACGGTCGTCATCATCGAGTCCATGAAGATGGAGCTCGAGATCAAGGCCACGAGCGCCGGCTCCATCCACTTCCTCGTGCCCACCGGCACGCAGGTCGCCGCCCAGCAGGCCGTCGCCGAGCTGAGCTAGGAAGAGGGGATACATGCTGAACCTTAAAAAAGACGGGCGAGCCGTCACCAAGATAGTCTTGGCGATGCTCACCGCCGCTTTCGTGTTCTCCTTCATGCCCCGCGTCTTCGCGTCCGCCGGGGCGGCCCCCGCGGCCGCTCAGGCCGCCGCGCCGTCCGTCGAGCCCGCCCAAGGCTTCGCTTCGTTCGCCAATCCGGACGGGCTGATCAAGGGCACTGAGAACGGGCAGATCAAGAAAATCGAATTCGTCGAGTTCTTCGTGAACATCGCGAAGACGACGGGTCTCTACGCGTTCTTCACCGACGCGGTCGCGAAGATGACTCCGGCCGGCGACTCCATCACGGTGTTCGGCTGGCAGGAGCTTCTGATGATCCTGGTCGGCTTCGTGATCGTGTATCTCGGCGCCGCCAAGAACTTCGAGCCGCTGCTCCTCCTTCCGATCGGTTTCGGCACGATCTTCGTGAACATTCCGTTCGGCGGGATGGGCGACGCGCCCCACGGATTCCTGAACATCATCTACGAGTCCGGCGTCGGCAACGAGTTCTTCCCGATGATCATCTTCATGGGCATCGGCGCCCTGACGGACTTCGGTCCGCTCATCGCCAACCCGAAGACGGCGCTCCTCGGAGCGTCGGCTCAGTTCGGCGTGTTCGGCACGCTGTTCGGCATCACCGCGTTCAACCTGATCCCCGGCTTCAACTTCACCATGAAGGAAGCCTGCGCGGTCGCCATCATCGGCGGCGCGGACGGCCCGACGACGATCTACATCGCCGCCAAGCTCGCCCCGCACCTGCTGGCCACGGTCGCCGTCGCGGCGTACTCCTACATGGCCCTCGTGCCGATCATCCAGCCGCCGATCATGAAGGCGCTGACCACCGAGCACGAGCGGAAGATCAAGATGAAGCAGCTGCGCCACGTGTCGAAGATCGAGAAGATCCTCTTCCCGCTGTCCGCGCTCATCCTCGCGATCCTGCTGCTGCCGTCCGCGGCGCCGCTGATCGGCTGCCTCATGTTCGGCAACTTCATCCGCGAAGTCGGCATCGTCGATCGCCTTTCCAAGACCCTGCAGAACGAGCTCCTCAACATCGTCTCCATCTTCCTGTCGCTCGGCGTCGGAAGCCAGATGACCCCCGAGAAGTTCCTGAATCCCGCGTCGATCTCCATCGTCGTGCTCGGACTCATCGCGTTCTGCATCGCGACCGCGACGGGCGTCCTGGTGGCCAAGCTGATGAATCTTTTCCTCAAGGAGAAGATCAACCCGCTCATCGGTTCCGCCGGCGTTTCCGCCGTCCCGATGGCTGCGCGCGTCTCCAACAAGGTGGGACTCGAGGCCGATCCGGGCAACTTCCTGATCATGCACGCCATGGGCCCGAACGTGGCCGGCGTCATCGGCACCGCGATCGCCGCGGGCGTCATGATAGCGGTCTACGGCGGCTGAGCGAAAAGCCATAGGCTTTTCGTTTCGGAGTTTCGGCTTTGCCGAAACTCCCCGCCGACAACGTCGCTGCTGTCGCAATTGAAAAAGGGTCGTCCCTCGAGGGGCGGCCCTTTTCTTTAGGAGGCCCAGATGATCCAGGTTTTCGGTACCAAAAAGTGCCGCGATACGCAGAAGGCTCTGCGCTTCTTCAAGGAACGGGGCGTTTCGGTACAGTTCCGCGATATCGCCGAAAAGGCGCCGAGTCCGGGCGAACTCGACGACATGGCGCGGGCCGTCGGAGGCATCGATATGCTAGTCGATGCCGAAGGATCGGCGGCCAAGAAGCGGGGACTCGCCTACATGGAATACGACCCGCGGGAAGAACTATCGCGCGATCCGCTGCTCATGAGAACGCCTGTGGTGCGGGCGGGCAAGGGACAGGCTTCGGTCGGCATCGACGAAGCGAAGTGGAAGCTTTTCGCGGCCCTGTAGCCGAATGGCCGCGGCGCGGCGAGTCCCAGCCGCGCGGGACGCGTTGTTGGAACAATTCATTTGACTGTTCTCCGCAATGGGTGTACGATCGAATCTGGTTAACCAAGACTGGTTAACCAGATATATGCCGACGTACGCCGTCCGGCGAGCGGAGGGAATCGATGGATTCCGCGGATTTGGATGAGAAGCGGACCGAGGGCGAGAAGCTGGTTCTCGAGCGGATGCAGTCTCTGCTGATCGCGGGAGGCCTGAAGGCCGGCGACAAGCTGCCTTCGGAACGCCGTTTCTGCGAGATGTTCGGCGCGACCAGGGGGTATGTCCGCAAGGCGCTGCAGCGCCTGGAATACTACGGCCTGGTGAAGACGCTTCCCCAGAAGGGCACGGTCGTCGAACGGATCGGCGGCAGAGCCATGTCGGGCATCATCCAAGCCATAATCGAAATCGAAGGAACCGAAGACATCGCCTCGGTGATGGAGACGAGAGCCGTGCTCGAGCGCCATGCCGCCAAGTTGGCCGCCACGCGGGCCACCGAGGCGCAGATCGCTTCGATCCTCGAGGCGCATCGCGCCTTTTCCGAGGCTGCGGACGCCGCAGGCGATACTCTCGATCTCGACCATCTATTCCATCTGGCGATCGCCAGATCCTGCGGCAACGGCGTCACTCTTTCCTTGGTAGGCATCATGACGCCGAAGATCATCGCTATGAATAGGGATTTCGACGAGCACGATCCAAGCCGCTCGCTGCGGACCCGGATCGAGCACCAGGCGATCGTGGACGCCATCCTCGCGCGCGACGAGAACGCGGCCGAGGCCGCGATGAATGCCCACATGGAGAATTCGCGATTGAGACGCCTGAAAAGATAAGGAGGAGCCATGGACCCATCGCTGAAGGGGAGGGCCGCGGATATGGCCGTCCAGATTCGCCGCGACGTGATCAGGATGATCGCGAACGCAGGATCGGGCCATCCGGGGGGAGCTCTCGGCGCCGCCGATATCCTGGCCGGCCTGTACGCGGGAGGAATGCGCGTCCGCGGCGAAACCGGCAAGGAGCGCGACCGGCTGGTCCTGTCGAACGGACATATCTGCGCGGCCTGGTACTCGGCTTTGAGCCTTGCCGGCTGCATAGGCCGCAGCGAGCTGTCAGGCTTCCGGAAGCTCGGCTCCCGGCTGCAGGGACATCCTTCGCGGAAGCACCTGTCCGATTGGGTCGAAACGTCGACCGGGCCCCTCGGTCAGGGCGCTTCGGTCGCCAACGGCATCGCGCTCGGACTCAGGATGTCGGGGAGCGACGCGAAGGTCTTCACGCTGGTCGGCGACGGCGAGCTGCAGGAAGGCGTCGTATGGGAATCGCTCATGACCGCGCCGCAGTACCGGCTCGGCAACGCGGTGCTCTTCGTCCTCGACAACGGCCTTCAGATCGACGGGCCCGTCGATAAGGTGAAGAACCTCGATCGCCTGGCGGAGCGTCTGAACGCCTTTGGGTGGGAAACGGCGGAGATCGACGGCCATGACCTGGGCGCGATTTCCTCGGTGCTGGAAAGGCCGCGGCGGGCAACGGGCGTGCCCACCGCGGTGATCGCGCGGACGGTGATGTCCAAGGGCGTCTCCTTCATGGAGAACGATCGGAAATGGCACGGCGGCTGCCCCTCCCCGGAACAGGTCGCGCGTGCCTTGGACGAGATCGGCGTTTCCGGCGCCTACGCCGATTTTCCCTTAGGAGGCGCGAAATGACGTTCACCGGACCGACCCCCATCCGCGACGCCTTCGGCAAGGCTTTGGTCGAGCTCGGCGCGGCGAATCCCGACGTGGTGGCCCTCACCGCCGACTTGGCCGACGCCATCAAGGTGCAGTGGTTCGCGGATAAGTATCCCGACCGCTTCTTCCAGATGGGCATCGCCGAGACGGATATGGTGTGCGTCGCGGCGGGGCTCGCGATGACCGGAAAGATCCCGTTCGCGACCACCTTCGCGACCTTCGCCGCGGGCCTGGCGAACATGGCGGTCAAGATCGCGGTGGCTTATAATGGAGCTAACGTGAAGATCGCGACGAGCCACGGCGGCGTGTGCGTCGGCGCGGACGGGGCCACCCACCAAGGAATCGACGACATCGCCCTGATGCGCGCGATTCCCGGCATGGCCGTGATCGTCCCCTGCGACGCCAACGAAGCCTACAAGGCGACCTTCGCCGCGGCGGCGTTTGAAGGCCCCGTATACCTCAGGCTCGGTAGGATCGCCACGCCGATCGTCGACGACGCGCCCTTCGAGATCGGCAAGGCGCGGACGGTCCGGAACGGGAAGGACGTCGCGATCGTCGCCTGCGGCTCGATGGTCGCCGCCGCCCTGGACGCCGCGAGGTCTCTCGAGGCAAAGGGCGTCGACGCCCGGGTGCTCAACATGCATACCGTAAAGCCCTTGGACGCGGCCGCATTGTCCGAAGCCGCATCCCGCTGCGGCGCGGTCGTCGTCGCGGAAGAGCATTCGGTGATCGGCGGCCTCTACGGCGCGGTCGCCGAGTCGCTGGCCGCGGTCAATCCCGTGCCGATCGAGGCGGTCGGCGTGCGCGACGTGTTCGGTGAAAGCGGCGAACCGGCCGAGATCCTCGCGAAATACGGGTTGACGGCGGCCGATATCGAAGAGGCCGCGCTGAAGGCGGTGAAAAGGAAATAGACGGACCGAACGAGCGAATCCGACCGGCGTCGCCGGTCTTTCGGCCGCGGCCGTAGGCGCGCGGAAAAAAGAAGGAGGTTGCTATGAAACGAATCCTCTCGATCCTGTGCCTGTTCGCGCTTTTACTGGGCAGCGCGTACGCCGGCGGGAAAGGCGAGGCCGCTCCCCAAAAGAGCGAGCCTCAGACGGTGAAGTTCTGGTACCATTTCGACAATCCCGAAGTCGCCATCAATCCCCTGATCGCGAAGTTCGAGCAGGAGAACCCGGGCATCAAGGTCGTCGCCGAACGCGTCGATTGGGGCAGCTACTACCAGAAGCTCGTCACCGCCGTCGCCGCGGGCACGCCGCCCGACGTCGCCCAGGTGAAGCTCTGGTGGCAGCCCCAACTGGTCGAAATGGAGGCCCTCGAGAACCTCGATCCGTACCTGGCAAAATGGGCGGGCAAGAGCGACATCTACGACAACGTATGGAAGCTGACCAAGTACACCGACGGCAAGCAGTACCTGATGCCGCTCCAGATGGTCATCCTCTACATGTACTACCGCACCGACATGTTCAAGGAACTCGGTCTGACTCCTCCCAAGACCCGCGACGAATTCCTCGAGACCGCCCGCAAGCTGACGCGCGACACCAACGGCGACGGGGAACCGGACGTCTACGGCTTCGGCATCCGCGGCGCGCGCGGCGGCCACGACTGGTGGGGCACCTTCGTGCTCTCCAGCGGCGCCAAATTCTTCGACGAGAACGGTAAATCCGGCCTGACCACGCCCAAGGCTATCGCCGCGAATCAGTGGTTCATCGACCTGTACCGCAAGTACAAGGTGAGCCCGCCGACCACTCCGACCGACGGCTTCAAGGAAATCATCGCCAACATGAAGAGCGGCAAGACCGCGATGACCATCCACCACATCGGCAGCGCCAAGGAAATGGACGAAGCGCTCGGCGACAAGATCTCCGCCGCGCCCGTGCCGATGGGCACCGAAGGCGCCTGGACGAGCTTCGGCGACGAGGAGAACGCGGTATTCAAGGGCTCCAAGGTCAAGGACGCGGCCTTCAAATGGGCCTCCTTCCTCGCGACCGCCGAGAACAACGCGATCTGGCAGAAGGCTTCCGGGCAGGTCTCCATCAACATCTCCAACGGAGACAAATCCGATCCTAAGCTCGCCCGCTTCATGAAGGCGACCGTCGATTCCATGCCTTTCGCCGGCGTGCTTCCGGCCCATCCCAAGATCGCCGAATTCGTAGAAACCGTCTGGCCGACGGCCATGGGGCAGGCGCTCCTGGGCCAGATCACCAGCGAGCAGATGATGCAGACCTTCGCCAAGCACTTCGAGCAGTAAGACGATGTCCTGACCGCGGGGCTGTCCAAGCAAGTTCTACGAACTTTTTGGACAGCTCCTGTTTTTCGCCGATCCTTCGGCGCCGGAGGGAACACCATGCCCAAGAAGAAACGGGATCTTTTTCCCTACGCCTTGATAGCGCCTGCCGTCTTCGCCGCGGCGATCGTGGTCCTGATTCCGATCGTGCAGACGGGCGTCATGAGCTTCATGAAGTATCTGATCTACAAGCCGAAGGATCGCGGATTCATAGGGCTCGCGAATTACGCGACCGCTTTCTCCGATCCCGTTTTCTGGCTCTCGGTCCGCCATACGATCGTCTGGATCGCGGGCGTCATTTCCCTGCAGCTCGCGCTCGGCTTCGCGGCCGCGCTGCTTCTGTCCCGCTCGTTCTGGTGGCGCGGCATCGCGCGCAGCCTCATCCTGATTCCCTGGGTGACGCCCTCCGTCATCACCGCGCTCATGTGGCGCTGGATGTACGACGGGAACCGCGGCGTCATCAACGATCTTTTAGTCAGGATCGGCTTCCTCTCACGCTACTTTCCCTTCCTTTCGAACGACAAGACCGCTTTGCCTGCCGTCATGATCGCGCTCATGTGGCAGGGCTTCCCCTTCTTCTGCATCATGATCATGGCGGGGCTCCAGTCGATTCCCGCGAGCCTCCACGAGGCCGCCATGGTCGACGGAGCCGGAGCGGTCACGCGCTTCTTCAAGATAACCCTGCCGCTGCTCGTTCCGGTGCTGTTCACGTCCATCCTACTGCGCATCATCTGGGTCGCCAACTCGATCGACATCATCTTCGTGATGACCGGCGGCGGGCCGGGCTACAGCACCTATACGCTGCCGCTCTATTCCTACCTGAAAGCCTACAAGGCGCTCGATTTCGGCTACGCCTCGACGCTCGCCCTGCTCCTCGCGGCGCTCCTGGCCGCGGTGGTCGCCGGCTACGTCAAGAAAGTCCTTTCGACGGAGGATTCCCTATGAAGAAGAAACCGGGCGTTCTCCGGCTCCTGTTCGGGCTGCACCTGCCGGTCCTCCTCATCGTGCTTTTCGCGGTCGGCCCGTACGTATGGACCTTCGTATCCTCCATCACGCCGCAGAGCGAGACGGATACGGCCATGCGCTATTTTCCCGAGAAGGCGACGATGGACAACTACGCGCGCCTGTTCGGAAACATCAAATTCGGAAAAAATGTGAAGGACAGCCTCATCGTCGCGCTCGGCAGTACCGTCATCGGCCTCGCTCTGACGCTGACGGCGAGCTACAGCTTCGCACGCTTCAAGTTCCGCTTCAAGCAGTTCTTCCTCATCCAGTTCCTGGCGATCAACATGTTTCCGATCGTCCTCTTGATCATTCCCCTGTTCATAATGATGAAGAAGCTCGGCATCATGGATACGCATTTCGCGCTCATGATCGCCTATTCGACCTTCACGATCCCCTTCGCGACCTGGATGATGACCGGCTTCTTCCGGGCGATTCCGCGGGAGCTGGACGAGAGCGCTCAGATCGACGGACTCGGCCGCCTGGGGACCTTCGTCCGCGTTATCGTGCCGATCGCGCTGCCGGGCGTATCCGCGACGGGCATCTACATCTTCACCAATTCCTGGAACGAGTTCATCTACGCGTCGATCCTCACTTCGAGCGCGGTGCGCACTATTCCGGTATCGCTGCAGAACATGGTCGGCGAATACCAGATCGCCTGGGGGCTGCTGACGGCCGGCGGCGTCGTCGCGGCGATCCCCATCGTCGCGATGTTCTTCTTCGTGCAGAAGACGATGATCAGCGGCATGACCGCCGGCGCCGTGAAAGGCTGATCTTTTAGGACGTGCCGGTCGCACGCTCAATTTCAAGGTAGCTAACAAATAGTTGAACCTTTTTGTTAGCTCTGCCGCGTTCGCGGCGTGGAGGGAAATTTGGAAGCGCTGAAGGGGACCGCGTTCGACGGGGAGGGGCTCCTGTGGGCCTACGACAACGGGGAATGGGCGGTCGGCATCAAGAACTACAAACCGGCCAACTCGTTCGAGCGGCTCGACACGCTCGAGCTGCACAAGGAAACCGACGAGACTTTCGTGCATATCGCGGGGGATTGCTGTCTTCTGCTGCGGGACGGCGACGGGAACTTCCACGGCGCGATGATGAGTCCCGGCTGCCTGTACACGGTGCCGCGCGGCGTCTGGCACGCGACGGTCACCAAACCGGGCGTGAAGATGGCGCTGGTCGAGCGCAGCGGAACGAATATGGGCAACAGCGAAATCACGAAGCTCGAAGGATCCGCGCGGGCGGCCGCCGAGGAAGCGGTGCGGAAGGCGGGATTCTAGGCGAAAATCGCCGATGCGGCTAGAATCGGTTCGATGGATAGACCGAACTCTTTGAGAAAGCCCGATTGGATCAGGATGCGCGTTCCCTCGGGCGCCGAGTGGAAGCGCGTAGGCGAAGTTCTCGCGCGGCGGGGACTGCATACGGTGTGCGACGAAGCCCGCTGCCCGAACAAGGGCGAGTGCTGGGGCTGCGGCACGGCGACCTTCATGGTGCTCGGAGACATCTGCACGCGCGGCTGCCGCTTCTGCGCGGTCGCGACCGCCCGGGAAGGGCGGCCGGTGCGGGCGGAAGAGCCCACCGAGCTCGCCGCGGCGGTGGCGGAGCTGGGACTCAAATACGCGGTGATCACCTCGGTCGACCGCGACGACCTGAGCGACCGAGGCGCCGGCCATTTCGCCGCCTGCATACGCGCGATCAAGGAACGGACGCCCGCGGTGAAGGTCGAGACGCTGATTCCCGACTACCGGGAAGGCGAGATCGAGCTGGTCGTCGAGGCGGGGCCCGACGTGGTCGCGCACAACGTGGAGACCGTTCGGCGCCTGCAGACGGTGCGCGACGCGCGCGCCTCCTTCGACGCGAGCCTGCGGACCTTGAGGCTCGCTAAAGCGGCGGGCGCGCCGCTGACCAAATCCAGTCTTCTGCTGGGCATCGGCGAGACGGACGAGGAGTTGACGGCGGCGATGGCCGAATTGCGGGAAGCGGGGGTCGACATCCTCGTGCTCGGCCAGTACCTCCGGCCGAGCGCAAAGCAGATCGACGTCGTCGAATACGTGACGCCCGAACGCTTCGCCGGCTACGCTCGGGAGGGAAAAGCGATGGGCTTTTCGACCGTGGTGGCCGCTCCCTTCGCGCGCACGAGCTACCGCGCGCTTGAGGCGTGGTCGGCCGGCGCGGAAAAATAAAGCAGCCCCGGCGCTTTGTTCGCCGGGGCTGTTTCTGATCCGCAGTGGATCAGCGGATCTCGATTTTCCGCGGCTTGGCGGCTTCCTTGAGATTCAGCGTGAGGCTGAGCACTCCGTTCGCCATAGAGGCCTCGATCCGGTCGCGGTCGACCGTCTCGTCGATGATGAAGCGCTTGCGGTATTCGCCGCGGCGCCTTTCCCTCACGAGGTAGGCCCCTTCCGCTTCCTTCCGCGCCGATCTGCCGACGATGGTCAGTTCGTTCTTTTCGACGCTCACTTCGATTCCGTCGCGGGCGACTCCCGGCATGTCCATGCTGAGCCTTACTTTCCCTTCCTCTTCGCAGATGTTGCAGGCGGGCTGCAGAACCGGGACCTTCTCTTGGTTCTTCGTCGCGATATCGTTCATGGCTTGCCTCCTTCTTCCTTACTGCACGGATACGGCGATCTGGCGGGGCTTGAGCTCTTCCCGCTTGCCGATGACGATGGTCAGCACCCCGTCCTTGAGTTCCGCCTTGACCTTCTCAGGATCGGCGGCCTGGGGCAGCGCCACGGTCCGGCGGAATGTGCCGGCCCAGCTTTCCTTGCGGAAGAACAGGCGCGCGTCGCGCGTTTCCTTGCGCTCGCCCTTGAGCGAGAGCACGTTGTTCTCTACGCTCAGCTCGAGATCCTTTTTATCGACGCCCGGCAGATCGACGTAGAGCGCGTATCCGTCGGCTTGTTCGATCAAGTCTACCGAAGGCGCGGCCGACCGGTCGAACAGCCCGGTGTTTTCGTTCTCGTCGGCGAAGAAGCGGGAAAGCTCCCTGCGTACCCGGTCGAGCTCATCGAGGGGGTCGTAGGCCGAATCGCGGTTTTTCAGGAACAGGTTCATATCGTGCCTCCTTGCGGAATTGGTTTTCATAAATATTAAAGCAGTATCTGTGCCAAGTTTGTCTTAGAAAACACGGGTGGGGTAGGAGTAGGGTTTATTTGTCGCTATGATAAATAAATAGCACGCGCAGCACGTAAAAGAAGCACTGACCTCATTTATATTTCATGAGCCGTCGCGGAAGGCATTTTCGTGTTTTATTGGCGCAATGGGTTAATTTGACTCTTTTTGATTGTGTCGGAATGACACTTTTTAGTGGCTGTCGCTTGGTCACAGGCGGTCTAGAAGAGACAAGACGGTACCCGCGAATCGCGGACCGAAGATGAACGCAGCGGTGATCACCGAGGATACCGCCGCGAGCAGCACCGCGCCCGAGGACGCGTCCTTGGAGCTCTTGGCGTCGTAGTCGTATTCCTTCGTGGCGATGTCTACGGTCAGCTCGGTGGCCGTGTTCTTCGCTTCGAGCGCGAGCACGAGGAATATGTTCGTGCTCACGACGGCCCACTCGATCCGGTCGATGCGGTAGGCGACGCCCGCGACCGCCACGAGGACGGCCATGAAGCATTCGAAGCGGAAATTGCGCTCCGCGGCGAAGGTCAAGAGGAGCCCCCGGAGCGCGTTCTTGAGGCTTCGTCCGAAGTTCTTGTTCTTGCCCGGCCGCCCGTTCTCGCTTCTGCCGTCGGCAAGCAGTTTCAGGGCGAGCTCGAACGCGGCTCCCCGCAGATGCCTGATCATAGTGCTTCAGTTATACTACGGCCGCGGGAAATCGTACAGCGCGGGATCGCGTCGGGGCCGCGCGGCACTATAGGCGAAATCTTCCGATCCGGGCATAATTCCTCCAATGGCTCCTTTCCGCATCGTACTCGTCTGCATCCATGTCGGCCGCGGGGAACAAGCCGTTCCGCTCGGCGCCGCCTGCGTCGCCTCCGCGCTCCGGACCGACGAAGCCCTCATCGGGCGCGTCTCGGTCGAGATTCTCGAATCGTACCCCGATGAACCGTCCTCCGGTCTGGCTTCCCGCATCGCCGCCGCGAAGGCCGACCTGGTCGGCTTCTCGCTCTACGTCTGGAACCGGCTCGCTTCGATCGAATGCGCCGCCTCGCTGCGGCGTCTTCTTCCCGAAGCGGTTCTGTTCGTCGGCGGACCGGACGCCGGGGCGAATCCGGGCGGTCTTCTGCGCTCCGCCGCCGGACCCTTCGATTTCATCGTCGCCGGGGAGGGAGAAAGCGCGACTGCCGCCGCCGTCCGGGCGATCGCGTCGCGGACGGCGCTCGAAAGCGTCGCCGGCGTGACGGCCTCGGACGGCGTATCCGGCGCGGCGCGCTTCGCTCCGCTCGAGGACGCGTCCTCGCTTCCGTCTCCCTGGCTCTCCGGCGCGCTTTCCGCCGATAAGCGCGACTGCGTGCTCTGGGAGCTCGCACGCGGCTGTCCCTACGCCTGTTCCTACTGCTACGAATCGAAGGGCGAGCGGAAGCTGCGGCGCATCCCTGAAGAACGCCTCGCCGCCGAGCTCTCTCTGTTCAAGGCGGCCGGCGTCAAATCGGCCTTCGTGCTCGATCCGACCTTCAACGCCGACAAGGAGCGCGCCCGCCGCCTGCTCGACCTCATCGCGAAGGAAGCGCCGGATATCCATTTCCATTTCGAGGTGCGCGCGGAAAGCCTCGACCGCGGACTGGCCAAGCGCTTCGCCCGCATCGGCGCCTCGCTGCAGATAGGCCTTCAGACCGCGCGGCCGGAAATCGCCGAACGAGTGGGACGCCCGTTCGACCGGGGCCTGTTCGCTTCAAAGGTAGGCCTCCTGAACGAGGAAGGAGCGGTCTTCGGCCTCGACCTGATGTACGGACTGCCAGGGGACGATCTGGGCGGCTTCCGCCAAAGCCTCGATTTCGCGCTGTCCCTGTATCCGAACAACCTGGATATGTTCCGCCTGGCGGTCCTGCCGGGAACGGCGCTTTTTGAGGAAGCGGCGGCCTTCGGCCTCGATTTCGACGCGGATGCGCCCTACCTCGTGCGCTCCACGCCGACCTTCCCGGCACGCGATCTGGACAAGGCGCGGCTCCTCTCCGAAGCTGCGGACCTGTTCTACAACAGGGGCAGGGCGGTGCCGTGGTTCAACCAGGTCCTCCATCCGCTTTCGGAAAAGCCTTCCTTCTTCCTCGAAGGCTTCGCGGCGTTCGCGCGCTCCGTCCGCGCGCCCGACAAGCGGGATCCGGTCGGCGTCGAGCGGCTGCAGCTCGAATATCTGGACAAGCGGTACGAAAGCGCCGGACTTGAGTATCTGCTGCCGGCCGTCTGGGACGTGGTGCGCTTCAACGGCGCCTACGCGCGCGCGCTCGCCGAAGGCATAGAGACGACGATCGATTTCAATTTCGATCCGAACGAGGTGCTCGATCCCGATGCGTCGGATCTCGAGACCTTCGTTTCCCTAGCGGATAGGCGCGGCGGGCGCTACCGGGTCGTCTGCGGTAGTGACGGACCCGAGCTTATCCGATAAGATGTAATACATGTCACATCGCAATCGTTCGGAAATCCATTCGGTCCTTTCTCGCTGGTACGGTTCCCGTCTCGGCGTATTCCTTGAAAGCGTCTGCATCGGTATCTTGACCGGTTTCGTCATCGTCTTTTTTCGCGTTTCGCTCGAAAAAGCGGACGTGTTCCGAGCGTACCTCTTCGATAGGCTCAAACAGGGCTCCCTCGTCCTGTTCGCGATCTGGGTTCCCGTAATCCTGGCGGTCGGCGTCCTCCTCGGCTGGATGAGCAAGAAGCGGCCGATGATCAAGGGCTCGGGCATACCGCAGATCAAGGGCGCCCTGCTGCGCAAGATGCGCCTGGAATGGCTGCCCGAGCTGCCCATGAAGATCGTCGCCGGCGTGCTGGCCATCGGCTTCGGTCTGTCGCTCGGCCGGGAAGGGCCGTCGGTCCAGATCGGCGCCTACGTCGGCAAGGGCGTCCTGACCGCCGCGCGGCGGCCGGCGCTCGAACGGAAGTACCTGATCACCTCGGGCGCCGCGGCGGGCCTCGCCGCCGCCTTCAACGCGCCGCTGGCCGGCGTGCTCTTCGTGCTCGAGGAGCTGCACCGGAGCTTCTCTCCGCTGCTCCTTGCCTGCGCCATGGGCGCTTCCATTTCCGGCGATCTGGTCGCCAGCCATTTCTTCGGGCTCAAGCCGCTGTTCGATTTTCATACGATCGATCCGCTGGCGATGGAGCGCTTCCCCTACATCATCCTGCTCGGCGCCCTGTGCGCGCTGGCGGGCGAGCTTTTCAAGCGAGCGCTGTACGGGGCCCAGGATTTGTACACGCTCTCGCGCATTCCGGCGATCTTCAGGCCGGCCGTAGCGCTCCTGATATCGATTCCCTTCGGCCTGTACCTGTTCGACGTGACCGGCGGCGGCCACAACCTGATCGAAGACGTCGCCCACAACCAGTTCGCGCTCGGTCTCCTGCTGACGTTGTTGGTGGGCAAGCTGGTGTTCTCCGCCGTTTCCTACGGCTCCGGCGCCGCGGGCGGCATCTTCCTGCCGCTGCTCGCGTGCGGCGCGCTGACCGGGGAAATCTTCGGCCGCGTGCTCGAGCTGGTGGGGCTCGGCAGCCACAGCGAGGGCCTCAACTTCATGATCATCGGCATGGCGGCCTTCTTCACCGGCGTCGTCCGCGCTCCGGTCACCGGAGCGGTGCTGATCCTGGAGATGAGCGGCAACTTCAACCATTTCGCCGGACTCGTCGCCGGCTGCATGGCCGCCTTCGTGGTCGGCGATCTGATCAAATCCCGCGGCGTCTACGAGGTGCTGCTCGAGCGCCAGCTGATGAGCAACCCGAGCCTGTACCGGCCGACGCCGGGCCGCAAGGTCCTGCTCGAGATACCGGTCTGCGCCGGCTCGGGGCTTTCGGATCGCCTGATAAAGAATGTCTGCTGGCCGAAGGGCTGCCTGGTCGTCGGCATCCAACGCGGCGACATCGAGCTCATCCCGAACGGTTCGAGCGAGCTGCACCAGGGCGACATCGTGCTGGCCCTGTCCGGCGAGGACTGCGCGGCCGATTCCAAAGAGTACCTGCTCGAACTCGGGGCCGAACGGAAATAGCGCCTCAGGGCGCGGCGTGTTCGGCCGAATCGATGCGCTCGACGTCCATCATTTTCGCGATCCGCTGCAGAGAAGAAAGCAGAAGCGTCTGTTCCCAGTCCTCGAGCTTTCCCAAGCGCTTGACGAAGTCGTTGTGGAGCGGATTCGGCTGCTTCGCGAGTATCTCTTTCGATTTATCGGTCAGTTCTATATAGACGACGCGCTTGTCGTCCTTTCCCCGAACCCGCGTGACGAAGGCCTGCTGCTCGAGCCGGTCGAGGATGCTCGTGACCGTCGCCTGGCTTAGGCTGACGCGTCGGGCGATCTCGCTGACCGAGAGGCTGCCGGATCGGCGGAGCGTGGTCATCAGCGTGAGCTGGGGCGCGGTGAGCCCGAATTCCCGCAGCAGGGTCTTCGAGTAGACTTCCACCGCGCGGCTGATCCTGCGCAATGTCGATAATACTTCTTCGCTGATATCCATCATTTCTTCCTGCTGGATCATATACGCTTATCTAAACTCTGTATATCGTACTCTTAATTATAGAATACGAAAAAATAGAATCGTATATAATATTATTACGCATTTGATTCGCTATTCATGTATTAATTTAAAATAATTCATAAATGCTTATTTAATATGATATAAGCATGCGGTAAATGGTTTGCGGTACAGATACTGTACGAATATT
>QKCO01000170.1 GCA_003245635.1 Treponema sp. | reverse complement strand
AGGACACGCCGGTGGTGATGCTGAGCAGCCTCGACTCCCCCGAGACGATCGAGCGCTGCAAGAAGCTCGGCGCCGCCACCTATATCGTCAAACCCTTCACGAAGGAAAAGATGGAAGTCGCGCTCAAGAACGCCGGTCTTTTGGGATGAGTTCCGTCATGGGGGAATTGTCCGAGGGCGAGCTGCAGGCGATCGACCGCCTGGACGATCTGGAGTCGCGCGTGCTGTCTTTCGACAAGGCGAGGGTCCGGGGCGAAGATTGGCGCCCGTCCGTCCACGCCCTGTTCCGGGAAACGCACAACCTGAAGAGCTTCCTCGCGATGATCGGCCATGACGGCGCTTCCCGCGTCATGCACGAACTGGAGACGCGGCTGGACGAGCTGCGCTCGGGCAAGCTGCTTCCCGACGATTCGTGGACCGACGCCATGCTCAAGGCCTCCGACGCGGCGCGGGCCGACATCTCCGGCGGGAGCCCGGACGGCGGGAGCGCCGATTTGGACGAGGCGGTCTCCAAGCTCCGCGCGCTGGTGCGGGCGGCGGACGAGGCTTCCGAAACGAAGCCGGCGCCTCCCGCCTTGGAAGTCGGCTTCCCGCTGACCAGCGCCGAGGCCGCTTTGCTGGCGCGCTGCGATTTCTCGAAGGAAAAGACCTTCATTCTGGAAAAGCTGGTCGAATCGGGCATGTCTGAAGAAAAGATCGCGGAGTTGCCCATATTCTCGACGCTGGGCGAGGAGGGGCGCGTCATCGCGTGGCGGACCAAGGACGCCGGAAACGCGGGATCGGTTCTTTCGGTCCTGTTCTCGACGGAAACGACGGCGGACGACCTCTCGTTCATCGTGTTCGATCCCTTCTATCCGGTCAGCCCGCCGAGGACCGAGCGTCCGCTCCGCATTCCCCGGCTGCTCATCGTCGACGACGACGAGTTCACGGTGCTGGTCCTGCAGCACTATCTGGCTCCCTACGGCCGCGTGGACACCGCGACGCGCGGCGGCGAAGCGCTCGAGAAATTCAGGACGGCGCTCGCCGGAGATCCGTATTCGGCCGTGTTCCTGGACATCATGATGCCGGACATGGACGGACACCAGACGCTCGACAAGCTGCGTGAGATCGAGCAGGGGGCAGGCGTTCTCACCGGAGAGGGCTGCCGCGTCGTCATGGCGAGCGCGCTCTCCGATTTCCAGTCGATCTCGTCCTCGTTCCGCGGCCAGTGCGACGCCTACCTCGTCAAGCCTTTCGCCCGGAATGCGGTCTCAGCCGCCATGCGGAAATTCGGCTTAGAGCCCATCTCCCTGGACGATTCGCTCGTGCCCGGCGGCGTCAGGACCGACGGGCGTTGAATCCGCGCTCTCAGCTGCAGCCGGTCGTCGAACCGCAGGTGTCGCATTTGAGGCAGGTGCCGTTGCGCACGAGCGTGAAGAAGCCGCAGACGGGGCAGGGGTCTCCCTCGTAGCCCTTCACCCGCGCCTGGGCGATCTTGACCGCCTGGTCGTCGTCGGCCTTGGGCTTCGCCGCCTTCTGCTGGTCGACCAGACCCGCCTTCGCGGCGGCGTCGGGGGAGCCGGCGTGCGGCCTGAAGCCGGCGCTTTCCTTCACCGAACCGTTCCCCGCGCCGTTGGTCTTCGCGTCGCTCTTGGTCCCCGTCGACAGCAGATCCTCGGGCTTCACCTGCGCCAGGTCCGTCCGCTTGAGGTAGCTGATCGCGAGGTCTCGGAACACGTAGTCGATGACGGAGGTCGCCATCTTCACGTAGTCGTGGCCCTGCACCATGCCGTTCGGCTCGAAGCGGCTGAAGGTGAACGCGTCCACGTACTCCTCGAGCGGCACGCCGTACTGGAGGCCGAGCGATACGGCGATGGCGAAGCTGTTGAGGAGGCTGCGGAACGCGGCGCCCTCTTTGTGCATGTCCAGGAAGATCTCGCCGAGCCGGCCGTCGTCGTATTCTCCGGTGCGGATGAAGATGGAGTGCCCGCCGATCTTGGCCTTCTGCGTATAGCCGGCGCGCCGGTTCGGTAGCGACTTGCGCACGCCGCGCAGGTCCTTCTGCGCTTTGCCGGCGGCCGATGCGGCGGCTTCCGGGGCGTCCAGGTTCTTCTGGAGCGCGACCAGCGCGTCCGCCAGGGGATCGGTGCCCGGCGCGAAGGACGAAAGCGGCTGGGAGAGCTTGGAGCCGTCGCGGTAGAGGGCCACCGCTTTGACGCCGCTGCGCCAGGCCAGCATGTACGCTCCCTTCACATCCTCGTAGGTGGCCGCGTTGGGCATGTTGATCGTCTTGGAGATCGCCCCGGAGATGAAGGGCTGGACCGCCGCCATCATGCCGATGTGGGCCTGCCAGGCGATCGCGCGCGTGCCGTATTTGCCCGAGGGCGTGGCCGTGTCGAAAACCGCCAGGTGCTCGGCCTTCAGTTCCGGGGCGCCCTCGACGCCCATGGTGCCGCAGGCCCAGCGCTCGGCCGCCTCGATCTCGTCGGCCGCGTAGCCCAGGTGCCTGAGCAGGCTGAAGCCGGACAGGCTCCAGGTGGACTCGGGCACTTTAAGGGTCCCTTCGACGAAGTCCTTGCCGATGATCCACGGGTTGAAGACCGCCTCGAGGCTGAACGCGCTCTCGAGCGCCGCCTCGACCGCGTCCAAAGCCTGCTTGGTGAAGCCCTTGTCGGCCAGGCCCTCGAGCGTGATCGTCGGCGATCCGGCGAGCGTCTTGTGCCCGGTGGCGAAGGCGACGATGGCGTCGATGTCCTTCTCGCCGTAGCCCAGGGACGCTAGGGCGGGCGGGACGGACTGGTTGATGATCTTGAAGTAGCCGCCGCCGGCGAGCTTCTTGAACTTGACCAGCGCGAAGTCGGGCTCGACGCCGGTCGTGTCGCAGTCCATCAGGAGCCCGATCGTGCCGGTCGGAGCGATCGCCGTCACCTGCGCGTTGCGGAAGCCGTGCGCGGTTCCGAGCTCGAGCGCGCGGTCCCAGCTGGCCTTGGCCGCTTCGAGGAAGTCGGGCGGGCAGGCTTTCTGGTCGATGGCCGGAGGTACCGTGGAAAGGCGCTCGTATTCGCCGGGAGCGGCGGCGTAGGCCGCGCGCCGGTGGTTGCGCACGACGCGCAGCATCGCGTCCTTGTTCTCCCCGTAGCGGACGAAGGCGCCGAGGGCCGCGGCCATGCGCGCGGACTGGGCGTACGCTTCGCCCGAGAGCAGGGCGGAGAGGGCCCCGGCTAGGGCGCGCCCCTCGGCCGAGTCGTAGGCGAGCCCCATCACCATGAGGAGGCTTCCCAGGTTCGCGTAGCCGAGGCCGAGCGTCCGGTATTCGTACGACAGTTGGGCGATCCGCTCGGAGGGGAACTGCGCCATCGTCACCGATATCTCGAGGATGGTCGTCCAGACGCGGATCGCGTGGAGGTAGCCTTCGATGTCGAATTCTTTCTTCTCCGCGTCGTAGAGCGTCAGGAGATTGATCGACGCAAGGTTGCAGGCCGTATCGTCCAGGAACATGTACTCGGAGCAGGGGTTCGACGCGCGGATGTCCCCGCCGGCCGGGCAGGTATGCCAGTCGTTGATGGTCGTGTGGTACTGGAGGCCCGGATCGGCGCACTGCCAGGCCGCGCGCGAAACGCGGTCCCAGAGCTCGCGCGCCTTGATCTTGCGCTGGAGCTTGCCGGTCACGCGGCCGGAGAGGTCCCACTCGCCGTCGTCGATGACCGCCTTCATGAAGGCGTCGGTTACCCGCAGGCTGTTGTTCGACGACTGGCCGGAGACGGTGTTGTACGCCTCGTCGTCCCACGCGGTCGAGAACACGGCGGGGGACACGCGCGTATCGCCCTGCTCGAGCATGCGAAGGAGCTGGTAGAGGTAGGTCGCCGGAATCTGGTCCCTGAGCGCGCCGCGGAGGGCGGCTGCCAGCTCGTGGTTCTTCTCGGCGTTGAACTTGTCGGCTTCGGGGCCGCGGAAGGAGGCGAGCGCCTTCTTGACCGCGTCCAAGTGGCGCTTGACGATGGACGAGCCGGTCGCCATCGAGGCCACCTTGTGCTCCTCCTCGGCCTTCCAATCGATGTACTTCTCGACGTCCGGATGGTCGATGTCGAGCGTGACCATCTTCGCGGCGCGGCGCGTGGTGCCGCCGGACTTGATGGCGCTCGCCGAGCGGTCGGCGATCTTGAGGAAGGACAGGAGGCCGGAGGAGACGCCGCCGCCCGAGAGCTTCTCGTTGGCGGCGCGGATGCGGGAGAAGTTGGAGCCGGTGCCCGAGCCGTACTTGAACAGGCGCGCCTCTCGCGTCACCAGGTCCATGATGCCGCCTTCGTTCACCAGGTCGTCCTCGACCGACAGGATGAAGCAGGCGTGCGGCTGCGGCCGCTTGTACGCGCTGTCGGATTTCACGACCTTGCCGAGCGCGGGGTCGAAATACTGGTGCCCCTGCGCGGGGCCGTCGATGCCGTAGACCGCGTTGAGGCCGGTGTTGAACCATTG
>QKCO01000174.1 GCA_003245635.1 Treponema sp. | reverse complement strand
GATAAACGGCGCGGGGAACCTCTTAGACGCCGAGGCGAAGGTACCGATGTACCCGTCGATGGGCGAGGACTCGTTCGTATTCCCGAATCTGACGCTGACGCCTGCGGGCTCCGTCGTTTCGTGCGGAAGCGGAACGAGCGAGCTGTCCTTCATTTCCGAGAACGGGTTCGCCGTGTCCGCGCGCGATTATCGGATCGGGAACGGCGGCATAACGAGCGGCGGAACGATCGCGTTCCCCGCGGCTTTCGGAGAGGACGCGAAGGCCTCTTTCGCCGCGGGAGAGATCCGCGTCAACGCCGACGGAAGCGTCGAGACGGACCGGAAGGATACGAATCCGGTACGGTTCACCTTCGGAGGCCTCGAAATGAAGGCCGAGGGATATTCCTTCACCCGCGAGGGGCTGACGGTCGGCATTCCCTCCGCGACCGTCCCTGTCGGCGGCGCCGACGTTTCTTTCGTGTTGCCTGAAACGTCCTTCTATTCGGACGGGGAAATCCGCTCGGGCGGAAAGCTCGTCGAGGGAACGGAAGCGGTACTCTTCGGCTTCACGTTCGGCATCACCGAGACCCGGCTGGCCGACGACGGCCTCAAGCTGAAAAGCTACATCAAGCTGCCCGAGATCCTGGACGGCCACGAACTCTATTTCGACCAATTGACGCTGCATTCGGACGGCTCGATCACGACGGACGCGGCGCTCGACAAGTACCGGTTCTCCGTCGGCGGTTTCGAATTCGACCTGCGGATGATCCGCTTCGATCCCGACGAGGGCTTCTCCATCGGAGAGGCGGTGATCACGCTGCCTGAGACCTTGGAGAGCAAGACGCTGCGGGTATCGAACCTGAGCATCGCCGGAAACGGAGACTTCTCGCTCGGCGGCTTGGTCGCCGATCCCTTCGACCTATGGGGCTTCACTTTCTACCTCGATTCCCTTTCCATCGCCGATAGCGTCGTCAGTTTCGGCGGCGCGGTATGCCTGCCGTCGACCTTCCCGTCGGCCATCGCGGGGAAGACCCTCGACATCGACAGCTTCAGCTATTCGATGGACACGAACGAGGTGGTTTCCTTCGCGGTCTCGATCGACGATCCGCTGGTATTCCCGCTCGTCGGCGATTGGATCGTCACGGCCGAAGGCGTGTCGGTTCAGAAAAAAGATAACCGATATATCCTCGGCGTCGATCGGGGCACGCTCGATTTCCCCGCCGATTTCTTCGGCGACGATATGCAGGTCAAGAGCGCGGAAATCGCCGGCTTGCAGATCGACCCGATGGACGGCTCCTTCGCCTTCGACTCGATCACCATTTCCGATGTCTCGGTCAAGAAGTTCGACTGCGATTTCACGCTCGAGACGCTGACGGTATCCGCTGATTTCGACTTCCGCTTCTCCGGCAAGGCGGTCCTGCCCGACAAGGAAGCCTTCCCCGCCTTCCTTCGGGGCAAGACGATTAACGTCGCGACATTCGAGATTCATAGCGACGGAAGCCTCGGGAATATAGACGGCAGCCTCGGCGGACTGTCGGGGACGATTTTGGGTTTCTGCGAGGCGAGCGACGTGGCGGTGGGCTTCGCGAAGTACGGCGACGACTATTACCTGTCGGCTTCCGCCGGAAAGCTGATTCTTGGATCGACCTTCCCCGAAGGCGTGGCGGGCAAGGAGCTTGCGCTCGATGCCCTGAAGCTGAAGCTGAACGGCCCCTCCATCGAGGAATTCTCGGCGACGGCGCTCGGCCTCGAGTTCGATCTTTTCGGCCAAGCCCGGGTGGAGACCGCCGACCTGTCGCTGGCGAAGAACCAGTCCAGCGGGGATTTCGAGATCGGCGCGGCGAACGCGAAGCTCGCGCTCACCGGGAGCGGCTTCCCCGAGAGCCTCAGGAACGAGCGCGTGATCGTCAGCGCGTTCAAGATGAACACATCCGGTGAATTGCTGGCCTTCGACGCGGGGCTCTCGCTGTCGCAGTCCAAAACGCTGTTCTCGGGCGTTACGCTCGAGGCGCTCGGCACTGGAGTTCCTGCGTCGATCAGCGCCGCGCTCAACGCGGACAAGTCCGCCGTCGAATTCTCGGTCTCCGGTCTCCTGCGCTTGGGGACCTCTTTCCCTGAGGGGCTCGCGGGCACGACCTGCTCCATCGACGCGCTGCGCTTCGATACCGACGGGGCTCTGCTCGAAGCGGACGCGAAGGCGTCGCTGCCGGATGTGCCGATGTTCGGACAGCTGGTCCTGCGCGGCGGCACGATCGCGATCGAGAAGAAGAATGCTTCGGATCTGACGATCGGCGTCGCCGGACGGCTCAAGCTGCCGGACAACGCGCCGCAGGGACTCTCGGGCAAGGAACTGGTCGTCGCTTCGTTCGTCGTTTCTTCATCGGGAACGATAGTCGACCTCGACGCGTCCATCTCGGGCCCGGCCGCCTCCGACGCGGTGAGCCTGTTCGGCGGCTTGAGCCTTCAATACTGGAACATTTCGGCTTCCCAAAGCGGCGGCTACGTCGATCTCTCGGTGACCGGTGATTTGGTGATGCCCTCGACCTTGCCGGGGGCCCTCGCTAACTCCCGTCTGGCGATTTCCGCGTTCACCTTCTCTTCCGCGAATATGGCGATCACCAAGTTCGACGCGACCTATCGCCCCGGTCAGGAGGGAATCGACTTCCCCGTGTTCGCGGGCATCACGGCCCGGCTGACGACCATCCATCTGACGCAGTCTGACTTCTCCATGTCCGGCTCGTTGCTGATTCCTTCCACTTTCCCGCAAGGACTTGCGGGAAACACGGTGACGCTCGACTTGATACGGGTCGGCTGGGACGGAAAGCTCAAAGCGGTCCAGGCGGGCATCGCGGCGGTGGATGTGAGCCTGATCGGTTTCCCGGTCGCGCTGCGGGACCTTTCCTTCGGAACCGAGGGCATAGCCGTGAGTTCGGCGTTGCTGACGCTGCCCTCGACGCTCGGCGGGGATAAGCTGGGCGTGCGCGACGCGCGCTTCGATACGAACGGCAATTTCTCGGGCGAGTTCGTATCCCCGACGATAACGAAGGACATCGGCGGCTTCACGCTCGTGCTGGAGGAGCCCGGACTCGACTTCGACAAGCAGGCGATCACGTTCAAGCAGGTCGCCCTCAAGACGCCCGACATCATGCCGAAGGCCGATATCGCTTTGGCCGGCGTATCGATCGGCGCCGAGGGCTTGCGCATCGCCGGCGGGAAATTCAGCCTCCCGCGCTTCACTACCGGCGGCGGGCTGGAGTTCCGCTTGAACGCCCAAATCGTGATGGACGGCGGGACGTACCTCATCGGCGCCGACGGCTACGCCACCGTTCCGGGCGCGGGCACGTTCTCCGCCGAGGCGAGCTTCACCAATGTATCGAAAACCTACCCGATAGGGCTCAAGCGAGCTTTCTTTTCCTACCAGATGTACGGCCTCGGGCTCCCGATCGCGACGACGGGCCTGTATATGAACAGAATCCGCGGCGGCCTCGCGTTCGGACCGCCCGACGAGCTGCCCGCGGAAGTCCAGCCGTATTTCGGCGACGGGACGCGGATACAGATCGGCGTCAGCCTGATCGACGGCCAGACGGCCGGTAATATGCTGAAAGGCGATGTGGATCTCTGGATCGACATCACCGACTGGGATTGGGCTTTGAAGGGCGATGTGGTGGTGCTCTCGGGATTGGCGAATTCGGAAACTATCGCCTCGCTCGCCGGCGGCGTGTTCTACGGATCGGTGAAGGTGCAGCTCGTGCTGGCCCAGGGGCGGGCCGAAATCTGGATCTGGAAAGACGGCAGATACGTACGCTTGGCTGGACGGGCCAACGTGCAGTTCCGCTTGAAAAAGGGCGCGATAAAGGAATGGAGCGTCCAGGTTTTCTGGAGTAGTTTCACGATATCGATACCGCCCTTCGACATGACGCTGCCCGGATCGGCCGGCGCGGAATTCGGCCGTTTCCAGAACGGAGCCGAAGGCGTCAAAGGGTTCGTCGACGTGCCTTGCTGGGGCCAGGTCGGCGTGTTCGTGACGAAATCGGGCAGCCTCAGCATCGGGAACGTGTCGCAGTATAGCCTCTATACGCCGACAAGCCGTTCCTCGAGCCTGAGGACTTCCTCAGCGCGTCTTTCCGCGGCCCGCCAGACGCTGAGCACCGTGGTTTATAGCGATCAGACCGTACCCGGGGCGGTATCGAGCGAAACCCTTTCGTTCAGGGTGCCGACGGCTACAGGCGGAACCTCCACCGCCGTATCGACGCGGAGCGTCTCGGCGAGGAGCTCGTCGCTCGTCGGACTTCTCGGAGAGGAGACTCCGGCCGTTTCCGAAGAAAGCGCGCCTCCTGAGGGAAGCGCGCCTCCTGAAGGAAACGCGACTTCCGAGGCCGAGCGCATCGTTTTCGTGCTCGGCTATAAGGAAAGCGATCACCGCCTCATCGCGATAGCGCCGTCGGGGAAGACCTACGCTGAGCGCGATAGCGGCGTCATCGT
>QKCO01000067.1 GCA_003245635.1 Treponema sp. | reverse complement strand
GGGGCGATTTCGTACTCAGAGCGATGGATCGACTCGATGTCCTTCATTCCGCGAGCTCCCGCTGTATGCCTTTATTCTTTCTCATAATAAATTACAAGCGGCTATTATTCAATCAAAATAATTTGCTAGAATGGCGCCATGCCGATGTTCTACGCCGTCGTCTCGACGATCGCCTCCGCGGCGGCCCTCGCCCTCGCGCTTCCCAACGAGGCCGCGCATTTCGGTATTCCCCTGCTCGGCGTCGTCTGCCTCGCGCCGTATTTCGCCGTTCTGGCGGAAACGCGCTCCTACCGGGCCGCGGCGGCTCTCGGTTTCGTCTTCGGCTCGCTCTCCCACGCCTTCTCGAGCTATTGGCTCTTCTTCTTCCAGGACTTCGCGTTCTGGACCCTCGGAACGACGAGCATCGCCTACGGCATCCTCCACATGCTCGTCGCCGTCTTCCTCAGGCGTTTTTCGAACCGACAGGGTCTCGACCTTGCCCGCGGTTCGGAACTCAGTTTGGGGAACGATGCGCTCGCGCCCTTCCTGGTCGCCGCGGTCTGGACCGTGTGGGAATGGGCGAAGTCGGTCGGCTTTCTCGGCTACCCCTGGGGACTGGTCGCCTACTCGGTGAACACGGTCCAGACGATTACGCAGATAGCCGACGCGACCGGCGTCTACGGGCTCAGCTTCCTGCTCGCGCTATCGAACGCGCTCGTCGCTTCCTTCGCCCTGACGGGCCTACACCGGCCGGTCCTCCGGCGGCCTGCGGCCCTCCGCCCGCAGGCGGCGAGCCTCGCGGTGCTCGCCGCCGTCGGCCTCTGGTTCTCCCTCTACGGCGTCTTCCGCCTGACGCATCCGACGCCCGTCGCGGACCGCGTACCGATCGTGCTGGTCCAGCACAACGGCGATTCATGGGCGCACGGCGGAGAGATCGCCGCGCTGAGGACCTGCCAGGACCTCAGCCGCCGGGGCATCGCGAAGCTCGAGGCCGAAGGGAAAAAACCCGCGCTCGTGGCGTGGTCGGAAACGGTGCTCCGCCGGCCGTACCTCGACTATCGGCTCTATTTTCGCAAGAACCCGGCCAAGGACGCCTTCGTACCCTTCCTTTCGGAAATCGGAACTCCGCTGCTGACCGGCGCGCCGGTCGTCCTCAACTGGGACACCTACGACGCGACAAATTCGGCGATCCTCATCGATCCGCAGGGCGAACAGATCTATTCCTACGCGAAGTCGCACCCGGTGCCCTTCGCCGAGTCGATACCGTTCTGGGAGTACCAGTGGATGCGCGACTTCATGTCGAAAGTGGTCGGGCTCTCGGGCGGCTGGGTGTCGGGGACCGAAGCGACGGTCATGGAAGTGCCGACCGCCTCGGGGCGGCCGCTCCGCTTCGGCGTGCCCATCTGCTTCGAGGACGCTTTCGCGGACGTGTGCGCCGATTTCTTCCGAAACGGCGCTGACATCCTGGTCAACATCACCAACGATTCCTGGTCGAAGACGGTCTCCGCGGAGACGCAGCACTTCGTGGCGTCGCGCTTCAGGGCGATCGAGAACCGCCGCGTGCTGGTGCGCGCAACCAACAGCGGCATGACCGCCGTGGTGGACGCGGAGGGACGCGTGATCGAGTCCCTGCCCCTGTTCTCCGAGGGCGTCCTCGCCGTCGAGGTGCCCGTGCAGGAAGCGGGCGCTCGGACTGTCTACTCGATTTTGGGCGACTGGGTGCCCGCGATGGCCGCCTTGCTGCTGCTGGGCCGGCTGCTGCTCGAAACGATACGCGCGGCAGCCGCGGACCGCCGCCGCCGCGTGGAGGCGCTTGCCTGGGAGCCCGAATGGCCCGAGGAGGACGCCGTTTCCGCTTAGCGGCGTCGCCGGCGGAGACTGCGCTTTCAGTCCAGCCGATCAGTCCGGCGCGTTGTGCGCTGGACTTTTTTTTACTCATATGTTAACCATATCGATATACATGGTTAACACCAAACGGATTTCCACCAAGAACCGCATTCTAACGCGTCTGCGCTCGCTTTCGGGAGAAGCCGTTTCGGGAGAGTACTTCGCCGCCGAGCTCGGGCTTTCCCGGGTCGCGGTGTGGAAGGCGGTATCCGCGCTCAGGGAGGCGGGATACGGCATCGAAGCCTCCGAGGAAGGCTACCTTTTGGCGCCGGACGCGCCGGACGATTTCCTCTACCCTTGGGAATTCGGCGAGCGTGAAGGAGCCTTCAGGCACTACGCGGAAACGACGAGCACGATGGACCGCGCCCGGGAGCTGTCGGCAAAGGGCGTCCCGGCGGGCACCGTGGTCGTGGCCGAACGGCAAAGCGAGGGGAAAGGCCGCGCCGGGCGAAGCTGGACCTCGGAGCCCGGCGGCCTATTCTTCACGATGACCCTTCAGGCGGGCGCTCCGCTGCTACGTTCGGCGCGCGTCGCCTGCGCGGCGCAACTGGCCGTCTGCGCGGCCCTGCGGAGGGCGGTCGGAGCCGAAGCCCGTCCGCGCTGGCCGAACGACGCGTACTCGGGCGGACGGAAGATCGCGGGGGTCCTCGTGGAGCTCGAAGCCCGCGGCGACGCGGTGACCCGGCTGTCGCTCGGGGTCGGCGTGAACGTGAACTCGCGGCCGGAAGGAGCGATCAGCTGCGCCGACATCGCCGGCAGGCGGATTTCCCGCCGCGAGGTGCTCGAGGCGTTCCTGGTCGCCTTCGAGGCGGAGCGGCCGTACGAGGACGAGGCGCTGGAAGCGCGGTGGAACGCGGCGGCCGAAGGAGTCGGCGCGCGCGCGGCTATCCTGGACGGCAGGCACGGAGAGGAAGCGTCGGCAAACGGCATCCGGCTCGGCGAAGGAACATTCGAAGGCATCGACGAGCTCGGACGAGCGATGATCCGCACGGACGACGGTTTGAGAGTATACGAGGCGGGGACGGCGTCCCTGCGCTTCGGATCTTTATAGCGCGCATCAGGAGTTATACGAATGGATACGCAGAAAACGACCCTCAATACGGCGCTGGTCGCCTTGTTCGCCGCGCTGACGGCCGCCGGAACCTTCATCGCCGTGCCGGTGCCCGGCTCGGCGGTGCCCGTCGTCCTCCAGAACCTGTTCGCCCTGCTCGCCGGGCTCGTGCTCGGGCCGGCGCTGGGAACGGCGGCGGTCGGCATCTACCTCCTCATCGGCGCCATCGGACTGCCGGTGTTCGCGGGCGCCAAGGGCGGCATCGCGCACTTCTTCGGACCTACCGGCGGCTACCTGATCGGCTACGCGCTCTGCGCGCTGGTTGCGGGCCTTATCGCCGGAAAGCCGCGCTCGGACAAGCGGACTACTCTGCCGATTCTCGCGCTCGCCTCCGTCCTGGGCCTCGTCGCCTTGTACGTGCCCGGCGTGCTCCGGCTCAAGGCGGTGCTCGGCGCCGGCTGGCCGAAAGCCCTTTCGGTCGGGCTCCTGCCGTTCCTGGTGGGCGACGCGGTGAAGGCAGCAGCGGCGACGGCGGTGGCCGGACGCCTGCGCCGACTGGTCGCCGACAAGCTCGAGATCTAAAGCCGGTGTTTTCCGTACACGGCCTGACCAAGCGTTTTCCCGACGGCACCGAGGCGCTTTCGGGCGTGGACCTCGAGATACGCGAAAAGGAGTGCCTGGTGGTCGCCGGCTCCAACGGTTCGGGAAAGACGCTCCTCATGCGCATGCTGGTCGG
Organism: Treponema sp.; assembly: GCA_003245635.1. Lineage (GTDB taxonomy): Bacteria > Spirochaetota > Spirochaetia > Treponematales > Breznakiellaceae > SZUA-426. The sequence continues at coordinate 816 of QKCO01000067.1, read as the reverse complement.
GCTGGCAAAGCCGAGCTCCGGCACGGTGCTTTACCGCGGAATGGACGTAGCGGCCTACGGGGCGCTCGTCCGCCGTTCGGTCGGTCTCGTGTTCCAGGACGCCGACGCGCAGGTCGTGGGAGAAACGGTCGAGGAGGACATCGCCTTCGGACCGAACAACCTCAAGCTCGGCGCCCGGGAGACCGCCCGCCGGGTCGCCGAAGCGATCGCGGCGACGGGACTCGAAGCCAAGCGAGCCGCGCCGCCGCGCCGGCTTTCGGGCGGCGAAAAGCGGCGGCTCGCGGTCGCCGGCGTGCTCGCGATGGGCTGCGGCGCGGTGATCATGGACGAACCCTTCGCCAACCTCGACTGGCCGGGCGTGGTCCAGGTGCTCGCCACCGTGCGCGACCTCAAGGCGGCCGGCAAGACCGTCGTCGTCCTCAGCCACGAACTTGAAAAGGTGCTCGCCCTCGCCGACCGGCTGGTGATCCTCGACCGCGGCCGGATCCGCGATGACGGGACGCCCGAGGCGGTGCTCGGCCGCGGCGTGGCTTCTTACGGCATCCGCGACCCGCGCCAGAGCTACGAGCGCGTGGAAGACTGCTCGTGGCTGAGCTGACCCCCTACGCCTACCGGCCGGGAAATACGCCGCTCCACCGGCTCGGCGCGGGGACCAAGCTGGTCGCCCTCTGCGCGCTCTCGCTCCTCGCGTTTTTCGGCGGGATGCCGGGACTGGCCGGCGCGAGCGCGATGGTAGCGGCCGCGGCCTTCGCCGCTCGGCTTTCCCCCGCGGCGCTGCTTTCGGGCTCCAAGCCGCTCCTGATCGCGACCGGCGCG
>QKCO01000103.1 GCA_003245635.1 Treponema sp. | reverse complement strand
GGGAAAGGAGAGCAGCAAGCCCGCGGCTACGCGCAGGAAGGACGAGCCGACCGCCTGCGGAAAACGGGGATGGACGGCCAGGCCGAAGAGCTTGGCGATGGTCGGAAGGGGACCGGGCAGGATGAGCTCGCTTCCGACCGCCAGGGATGCCGCTTCCCAGAGCGCGGCCACCGCAGCCGCGCCGAGGATAGTCCAGATCGGGGAAACTGCTTTGGCGGCCATGGTTCGCTCAGGGGCGGTAGTAGAAGCTGTCGTCGGGGAGCTTGCCGCCGATGGAGGCGGGCGCGAAGGCGAGGAACACCGAATAGAGCGCTTCGAGCGCGGGCCGCGCTTCCTGAGCGCCTACGAACACGTAGGCGCTGTTCGGGATAGCGGCGGCGGCGAGCGGGGCCTTGAGGCCGAGCTCCGCCCGTTCGGCGGCTTCTCCGGCCAGGCGCGGGTTAGCGACGGTCCATTCGACCGATTCCTTATAGGCCGCCAGGACCGTTTTGACGATATCCGGCCGCCGTTCGGCGAAGGTCCGGTCCACGACGAGGACGGTCATCGGGTAGGACGGCGAGCCGCCCGCCTTGGCCCATTCGGCCTGCACGTCGAAGGGGCGGCGGAGCGAAGCCTTGCCCTTGAGCGCCAATGTCGCGAAGGGCTCGGGAAGGACGGCGGAATCGATCTTGCCCGCAATCAGGGATTGGGCCATTTCCGGGTAGGCCATCGAATAGCGGAGCGAGATCCCTTTTTCAGGATCGATGCCGGCGGAAAGGAGAATCTTCTTGAAGACGAAGTCGGGGGTGGCGCCCTGCCCCGCCACGTACACTTCCTTTCCGGAGAGGTCAGCGACGGCCGAGATGCTCGGATCGGAGGTGATGAAGCTCAGCATGCCCTCGCCGACGACGGCCGCGACGCAGAGCGGCTTCCCGGCGGCGGCGAGCTTGGCGGCGACGTTCGGGGGCAGGATGCCGAGCTTGGCCTGTCCCGAGGCGAAGCGGGCGACCATGAGGTCGGCCGACGCGAGCGCCTGCGCTTCGACCGCGAAATCGGGGCCGACGGGGGCGCTTTCGAAGAGCTTGGCCATGCCGATGCCGGACGGTCCCTTGAGGCCGTAGACGACCACCTTTTCCTGCGCGCAGAGCGCGGCGCCCGCAGAGAGCAGCGCCGCCGCGGCAAGAGCCGCCGTATTTCGCATCATCTCATTCGCTCCTTCGTCGATCCCCGATCAGTCTATGGTTCCAAGCGCCTTGAGCTCGGGGATCAGCTTCAGGTCGGAATCGGCGAAGTCGAGCCGCTCGATGTCCGCGAAGCTCGCCCAATCCCATTCGGTGTGTTCGCTGAGCACGAAATCCTTTGAAAGGAGCTCCACCGCGTAGGCGCTGAGGACGACGGGATCGCCCTTATGCTCGAACACGGCGCCCGCGAGCTTGCATCCGACCCGCACGCCGACGGCGAATTCTTCAAAATATTCGCGCTCGAGCGCTGCCTCGTCCCGCTCGCCGGATTCGACTTTGCCGCCGGGGAATTCCCATTTTTCGCCCATGGAGCCCCCGCTGACGCGGCGGGCGATGAAGACGCGGCGTCCCTCTACGACAATGCCGGCTACCGATCTGCGCATATCAGAGGAACAGGACCGTAGGAAAGAGGAAATGCGCTACGGCGGCGAAGATCGCGCCGAGCCCGAGCCATTTGCGGTTCTTCACGAAGACCAAGTCGAGCTTCTCCGACAAGCGCAGCGGAAGGGTCGTCTTCCGGCGGTAGAATTCGAGGATGAGCGCGAAGCCGGAGAGGAGCCCCGCGAAGGAAGGAATGAGGTCGCCGACGACCGGGACGTCGCCGCGCACGACCGACAGCAGCTTGAACATGCCGACTGCGAAGGAAAGCACGCCGAGCACGAGCCGGAAAGTTTCGCCGTCGAACAATTCACGGAGTTCCCTGCCGGAAGGAGCTTCGGACTCCCTATCGTAGGAAAGCGCGTAGCCCGCGAGCAGGTTGAGCGTGATCGATAAGAAATAGAATTGAATCATCTATCCGAGAACTCCCATCGATGTTCCTGCCGGCGCGGCAGTCGAAAAAAACATACCCGAAAGACGGGGCTCGGTCAACCTTCGCCCTTATTTCGATTTGGTTTTGAGCACGACGGCGCGCTCTCCGTCCGCTAGGGCGACCTCGACCCATTCGCCGACTCCGTCGAGCTTGAACTTGAACTCTTCGCCTGCAGCGGGACCGAAAACGAACTCGCGCGTCGCGGCCGCGCCGCCCGAAGAGGCGTGGAGCGTGACGGGTCCCAGGTATGCGTCCTTCTTCGCCGTCTTCTTGAGGGCTACGTAAGTCGCGCCTTCATAGCCGAAAGCGGAAAGCCGCAGCTCGTTGCCTCTGAACATGACCTGGTCCGCGGAAGGCACCAGATACGCGGTGATGAGCGCCGTCGCCGAAAGGACGATGATGCCCAGGAACAGGAACGCGAGCGAGCGGTTGGCCGTCAGCGTTCCGAACAGCGTCGGCTTGCGGTAGCCGGATGGATCGTTGAGCCGGCGCACAGCCTCGCTCGCCGACTCCAGCCGCCGCTCCCGCGAATAATGGAAAACCAGCTCTTCTTCACTTTCCTTCCGTGCCATGGTCAGTCCCAACCTCCGAGCCAGAGCCGGCCCGCGATTCTAGCCGCCTGACGGGCGAACTCGGCGGCGTCGCAGAAGCCGGCTTCCTTCCGCGCTGCCTTCCCGGCCTCCACCAGCAGCGCAGCTCCGGCGAGCGCGCAGGAGAAGGGATCGAAGGCGCCGCCGCCCTCCCCCGCAGCCCGGAACGATCTGGCCGCAAGGGCCGCGACGAGGCCGGCCAGGACGTCCCCAGACCCGCCGGTCGCGAGCACCGGCTCCATGCCGTCGACGTACGCGAGCCTGCCGTCGGGGGCTGCTACGCGCATCAGGTGTCCCTTGAGTATGATCGTCGCTCCGCGCTTCGCGGCTTCCTCGAGCAGCGGCCCGTCCGGGTCCGTTTCGACGACCCGCTGGTCGACGCAGGCGAAGCGGGAGAATTCGCGGGGATGCGGAGTCGCGATGGAGGTCGGCGGCAGCGCGCTGCCGGCATCGCCCTCATGCGGCGCCAGCAGCGCGAGCGCGTCGGCGTCGAGCACGAAGGCGCCGTCGCGGGAGAGAAGGTTTTCCAGTTCGTCGCGGCGCCCGGGGCCGGGTCCCCAGCCCGGCCCGATCAGATAGGCGTCGGCGGGCGCCTCTCGTCCGCCCTCCGCGCTTCCTTTCCGCCTGACCATGGCGCCGCTTTCGCTCGCGGCGAGCGGCATCCATATATCCGGATCGGCGACGATGCGGACCAGTCCCGCTCCGGCGGCCGCCGCTCCCCGCGCGGCCAGCTTTGCCGCGCCGACAGCGCCGACCGAGCCCGCATGGATCTCAACCAGGCCCCTGCGGTGCTTGTACGCGTCGGGCGGCACCGGCGGAATCGCGGCGGCGGCTTCGATCAGGGAAACGATGGGGATTCCTGGAACTGCCTCGAGGAGCGAAGCGGGGAACACGCCCGATACGGGGAGGATTCGGCCGGCGAAGGACCGCGCGAAGGGGCGGTACAGGCAGGCCTTGACCGGCTCGACCGCGCGCGTCGCCTCGGCGCGCAGGATCGGGCAGGAGGGATCGGCGGCGTCGGAAAGTCCGGAGGGAAGGTCCACGGCGACGATCTTCCTGAGGCCGCCGTCGGCGGAAGAAAGCGCGTTCAGGAAGGCGATGATCTCGGCCCCGGCTCCCCTCGCGGGGCCCGAAAGGCCGGTTCCGAAAAGTCCGTCCAGGATGAGGCGGCTCGCGCGCAGGGCCGCGGCGGCCTTCCCCTCAGGGCCGTCCCAAACGGCTACGGCCGCGCCTCGTTCGGCCAGAGCCCTCAGCCGCGACGCGAAGAATGGTTCCTGCGAGCCGGAAGCCGAGAGCGCGGCCCGCTCCTTTTCCGAGCGCAGCACCACGGTCAGATCGGCGGGGACCAGGACGCCGCGCGCGGCAAGAATGACGGCGGCGCCGAGGGCGTCGGCCGCGTTGTTGCCCGCTCCGGCTATCACGGCCGTCGGCGACGGTATCGGACCGAGGCGCTCGAGGGCATCGGCGCAGCCCTTCGCCGCGGCGTCGATGAGCGCCGATTCGCTCAAGCCGTGCCCTCCGATCGCCGCGGCGTCCAGATCACGCGCGGCGCGGCAGCTCGCGGCTTTCACGCGTGCGGCTCCCCTACCATGCGGTCGGTGCGCCACCAGACGAGCTTCGCTTCGTATTCGCCGGCGAGCAGCGCCGAAAGGATGCCGTCCTGGCTCAGGTAGAAAGCGTTGAACACCAGCTCGTCGTCGTCGACCCGAATGAGTCCCCGCTTCTGTTCCGGGGACCCCGCCGAAAGCATCAACAGCGAGTAGCCGCCCTCGTCGGGGGCCGAAAAGAAGAACTTGCCGCCGCGGGCCGCGCCGATGAACGAATAGACGAGCTCTGCGGAAACCTTCTTGTCTCCGTCGAGCTCGAGCCTTTCCAGGGCGGGAACGTCGAGCGGATCGGAATAGGCGCCCGTTTTGACGTCCATCGTCCACAGGATCGAACCGTCGTAGCCGATGCCGGCGCGGGTGTTCGTCGACTCGTCGACGGTTTCCTTGTAGTAGTCGATCTTCAGGTAGAGTTTCTTGTCGTCGACCGCGGGGACGATCCGGTCGAGCGACGGCTTGACCCGCCTGCCTTCGGGCAGGGGAAGGTCGTCCCGCTCGATGAGGATCAAATAGAGGAGATTCCCCTCCGGATCGAACCAATACACGTTCCAGCCGACCACGTGCCGGCACACGACGACCAGGTTGTCGTCCTCGGTCTCGTAGAGGCCGGTGATCAGGGGGAACGGCGTGCCGCCGATGCCTTCCTGACCTATGTATTCGAGGAAGCGTCCTTCGTTGTCGAAGCGGAGCACGACCCCGTCGAGCATGGTGCGCCGCTCCGAATCGTAGGTGCGCCGTTCGGGGGGGACGCGATCCTCGACCAGGATGTTCTTGCGGGAATCGACGACGATCTCCCCTACTTCGTTCAGGGGGTAGGCGGTCGCACGCCGGGTGACGACTTCGTTTTCGGCGAAGTTCGTTTTGAGGCTTATCGGCGGCGGATTGGATTCGGCGTTGTATATCATCGATAGAAGATCGCCGTAGGAGGTGTAGCGCACCACCTTCGAGCCGTTGCCGTCCGCTATGTAGACGATTCCGTCGCGCATGGCGATCCGGGTCTTGCGCTGGCGCGACCTGCCTTCGAGCCCGAAAAGATCGACCTGGTCCTCCATGCGCCCGATCGAAAGCCGGAAGAGGTTCTCCCGCTCGACCGCGGGGATCTCCTTGCCGGAGCAGGAACCGAAGGTGAAGGCGGCGATGATCGCCGTTAAGAGCAGCGGGTACATGGGCGAACGATAGACTCGCCGATCGCTCTTGTCAACGGCGGCCGATCGCTGTACATTGGGTGCCATGCTGGAAAAGGTCATCCGGGCCGTTTTCGGGTCCCAACACGAGCGGGACTTGAAGGCCCTTCTGCCCCTGCTGCACGCAGTCAACGAAAAGGAAGCCTGGGCTTCCTCCCTGCCGGAAGAGGAATTTCCTCGTCGAACCCAATCGTTCCGCGAACGGCTCAAGAACGGGGAGACTCTCGACGATCTCCTGCCCGAAGCCTTCGCGCTCGCCCGCGAGGCGGCCCGGCGGAAGCTCGGCGAACGGCCCTACGACGTCCAGATCCTCGGTTCAATCGTCCTGCACAAGGGCAAGATCGTCGAAATGAAAACGGGCGAAGGCAAGACGCTCATGAGCGTCGCCGCCGCTTACCTCAACGCGATTCCCGGCGACGGCGTGCACGTCGTCACGGTCAACGATTACCTGGCCTCCCGCGACTCGGAATGGATGCGGCCGGTATTCTCCTATTTGGGACTGACGGTCGGCGCCATCCTCTCGGACATGGACAACGACCGCCGCCGCGAGGCCTACGCCTGCGACGTGACCTACGGCACGAACAACGAGCTCGGCTTCGACTACCTGCGCGACAACATGCGCTGGGATATGGACGGCCGGGTGCAGCGCTCCCACAACTTCTGCGTCGTCGACGAGATCGACTCGATCCTCATCGATGAGGCGAGGACGCCGCTGATCATCTCGGGCGCCGCCGAGGACGATACCTTCAAATTCGCTGAGGTCGACCGGCTCCTCGGCGACCTGGTGGAGGTCACGAAGAAGCCCGACGGCGAATACCCGGACGAAACCCAGGGCGAGGAAGTCGTCGGCGACTACAAGCTCAACGAGAAGAACAAGAGCATCTCCTTCTCGAACGCGGGCATGAACAAGATCGAGGAGAGCCTCAAGAAGCGCAACCTGATAGAAGGCAGCGTGTTCGACGAGGGCAACTTCGAATACATACACTACTTCACCCAGGCGCTCCGCGCCCACAAGCTCTTCCACATCGACGTCGACTACGTCGTGCAGGAAGGGCTCGTGCAGATCGTCGACGAGTTCACCGGGCGCATCCTGCACGGAAGGCGCTATTCGGACGGCCTGCATCAGGCGATAGAGGCGAAGGAACGCATCAAGATCGCGCAGCGCAACCGCACGCTGGCGACCATTACCTTCCAGAACTTCTTTAGGTTGTATAAAAAAATATCCGGCATGACCGGCACCGCAGACACCGAGGCGGTAGAGTTCACGAAAATATACAACCTCGAGGTAGTCGTCATCCCCACGAACCTCCCCGTCGCCCGAAACGACGAGGACGACGTGGTCTACCTGAACGAGAACGAAAAGTGGGATGCGCTCTGCACCGAGATCGCGGAGGCGCACGGAAGGGGCCAGCCGATCCTGGTCGGTACGGTGTCCATCGAGAAATCAGAAAAGATATCGGCCCTGCTCACGCGCAAGGGCGTCCGGCACGAGGTCCTCAACGCGAAGAACCACGCGCGCGAGGCGCTCATCATCGCCGAAGCGGGCGCCAAGGGCGCGGTGACCATCGCGACCAACATGGCCGGCCGCGGCACCGACATCAAGCTCGGCGGCAACCCTGAATTCCGCGCCCGCCGCCGCGCCGGAACCAGCGCGACGAGCGAACAGTACCAAGCGGCCTACGAGGCCGAATACGCGAAATGGCGGACCGACTACGAAGAAGTGCGCCGGCTCGGCGGCCTCTACGTGGTCGGCACCGAGCGGCACGAAAGCCGGCGCATCGACAACCAGCTGCGCGGCCGTTCGGGCCGCCAGGGCGATCCCGGCCGTTCCCGCTTCTTCATCTCCATGGACGACGAGCTCATGCGCCTGTTCGGCGGCGGCAACATCAAGAAGCTGATGTCGCGGATCGGCATGGAACCCGGCGAGCCCATCTACCATCCCTGGCTCAACAAAAGCATCGAGCGCGCCCAGAAGAAGGTCGAGGAACGCAACTTCGAAATCCGCAAGCACCTCCTTGAATACGACGACGTGCTCAACCAGCAGCGCAAGTTCATCTACGAGCAGCGCGACGCGATCCTCAGCGACGCGTCCCTCCGCGACCGCGCGGTCGGCGCCGCGCGCGACATGGTGGAGGCGGCCGTCGAGATCTACCGGCACGACTGCAGGAAGGACATCGCTTCCGCGCTCCGCACGCTTCAGACCTACCTGCGGGAGAAGTTCGGCTACCAGCTGAAGCTCGACGCCGCCTCCCCCGACGCGCAGAAATTCGACGAACTCGCCTCGCTCATCAGCGATGACATGGAAAAGGAGCTTTCCGAGAAGGAAGCGCTCGTCGGCGCCGACAACCTCAACGCCTTCATCCGCATGCAATACCTGCAGGAGATCGACCGCAAGTGGCTCGATCACCTGGAAAGCATGGAAGCGCTCAGGGAAGCGGTATACCTGCGCAGCTACGGCCAGAAGAATCCGCTCACCGAGTATAAGATCGAAGGCTTCCAGATTTTCGATAAGATGATCGACGACATCCGCCAGGAGATATCCTCCCGCGCATACCTGGTGCGCGTGCGCGCTCAGGATGAACGGGAAGAGCGCGCCGCCAGGCCCGTCGCGGTCGTGCATTCGGCCAGCCACGCCGGCGTCGGCGCTTTCGGCGGCGCGGCGGAAGGAGGCCAAGCCGCGACACCGCGTCCGGCCGCCGCTCCCGCGCGCGTCCCCTCCGGTTTCGGCGGCCCGCGGCCGGCCGGCCCGTCCTCCCGGAGCGAACCCGAATCCGCCACCGTCGTACGGGCCTATCCCAAGGTCGGCCGCAACGATCCCTGCCCCTGCGGCAGCGGCAAGAAATACAAGCTCTGCCACGGACGGTAGTTCTTCGGAGCGAACTTCGAAGAGCCGCAACAGTTAAAAGAAAGGCCTGCCGGTTCGGCAGGCCTTTCTTTTGCTTTTTATCCGCTTTGGATCAGATTCCCTTCTTCACGAAGGCGTCGGGGAAGCCGCGGTTTTTGAAGCGAAGCAGGAGCGCGCCGCTTTCGCCCTGGTTTACCGGCCCGACGAAGACCCGATAGAAGGGTTTGCCGCCCGCGACTCCTTCCTGGACGGCAGTCGGGAAGACGCCGGAGAGCGAAGCGACTGCTTCGTTGACGGCCGCCGGATCGGCGAAGGCGCCGAGCTGGACGTAATATTTCCCTTTTTCGAGCTTAGCGATGATCGACGATTCCACGCTCACGGGCGCCGCAACGCTCGGCTCGACCCGGGCGACGGATACCGGCTCCGGCTTTTCAGGCAGGGGAGCGGCTTCCGCTTCGCGCGGAAGGACCGCCGGCGCTGCTTCAGGCTTTGCCTCAACTGTTTCAGCTTTCGCCGGCGGCGCGATGAAAAGCGCAGGATCCAGGCTTTTTTCAGGCTCTACGGTCGTTTCGGGAGCCGGTTTCGGAGCCTCGACGATGGGTTGGACGGTCGGTTCTATGACGATATCGCTTTCCGGCGCGACCGGAGGCCGCGCCTCCGCGGGTTCGAGGCTGAGGACCGTTTCACCGCCTTCGAGCGGAGGCGTCGGGAGGACGGGCGTCGCTTCAACGGTTTCCGCAGCTTCTGCCGGCGCTTCGGGGCCGATAACTTTCGGAGCCTCAGGTTCGACGGCCGCGACGCTCGGCTCGGCTGCCTCGGGGAGGGGCGACGTCTCCGGTTCCGGCGCGGAAGGCTCGGGCGCGGCTGGTACCGGCGCAGCTTCGGCAAGATTTGCGCCAGCCTGCGCTTCCGCAGGAGCCTCGGCTGCCTTCGTCGTTTCGGGAGCCTCGGCGATCGCCGGTTCGGCTTCGGGGGCGCTTTCCGGCTCCGGCGCAACCGCGGCGACACTAGCTTCGGGAGCCGTCTCCGGCGCCGGAATCGGTGCCGGCTGTTCAGCGATCGGTTCCACGGCAGGCTCAGGCGGCAACGGCGCAGGAGACGCTTCGGCCACGGCCGGGGCTACGGCTTCCGGAGTCTCTTCCGCGACGGCGGCTTCGGGTTCGGGCGCGGTCTCTTCGGGCGCGGCTTCAGGCTCAGGTTCCGCAAGGGCTACTTCAGGGCTATCGCTTTCAGGAAGCGCGGACAGGACCGTCGCTTCGGCCGGAGCCTCGGGAGCCGGCGCTTCAGGCGTTTCGCTCGCCTCGGCGACGGGTGCGGGCGGCACGTAATTCTCGGGAACATCGATGATCTTTTCTTCCGCGGGGGCTTCCGTAACTGCGACTTCCGGCGCGGTTTCCGCCGGCTCTGCGGCGGTTTCCGGTTCCATCGCCGGTTCCGGCTCCGCCTGAACGGTTTCGGCGGGCGGAGCCGGTTCCGCGGCGACCGTTTCGGTCGGCGCCGCAGGCGCGCTTTCGGCGGAAGGCGCTTCTTCGGCCAGCGCAACTTTCGGGTTCCGGTCGGGATCGAAACTCTCGGCGATGCCTTCGGTGAAGCGGGAGAAGGCGATGGGATCGGCGGGCATCGTCACCCGGACCCGGCCGACCGCTCGCCTTCCCAGGCCGATCGCTTCGGCCGCTTCCGCGGAAAGCGAGGCGAGCAACCCGGGAGAATCGAGCGGACCGGCTACGATCGCGCGGACCGACTTGTCGGTTTCGAGGTTCTTCACGTCGACGACCGTGTTCCGCGGGAACGAATTGGTCGCCACGTAATAGCCGGTTTCCGGGAGTTCGCCGGTCGCCGCGACGACCGCGCTGCCTTCCCAAACCGAAGCCCCGAGGAGCGTCGCCAACGCCGCGCACAGAATCGCTATGCTCGTTTTCTTCATTTTACCTGCCCTTCCCGATGCTTCCGATCAATGCGCGCGCGATTTCCCGCGCGTTCTGTTCGTCTTCGGTTCCGCTGTTCGTCGCGGGAAGCTTCGATGTAGTTCCCGTCCTGATCGTCGCGCCCCGCGAATCGCTGAGGCGGTAATGCGCTGTCGATGGAGACCTTCGAGAACCCGTTGCGGCGCCGTATTCGAGCTCGACGTCGATCACGTATTCGGCGCCGCCCGCCAGCGCCTCGGCCAAGCCGACACCGGTCTGCGGCAACTCCGGCACCTCGAGGCGCACGATGTCCGCGTTGGAGACGATATGGCCCGAATCGAACAGTTCGCCGAGAAGGCCGTCTTCCCACGCGGAGCTCGACTCGATGGCGGGGTCCTCCGCCGCGACGCCCGTTTCATACATGCGGACGAACACGTTCGCCGACCAGGCCGCACTTGAAAAGCAAAGCAAGAGAGCGGCGGCGTACGCGCGCGATTTGACCATACGGGCCTCCTTTTATTATATCGGAAAACGAGCGCCGGAACATAACCGTTCGGAGCCCCGAAAGCTCGATTGATCGCCGCGGCGGTTCCATGCTATCGTCCCTTCAGATCATGGAATATTACGCGTTGCAGGTGCGCACCCGGGGCGAGGATAAGTTCATCCGCCTTTTCAAGTCCAACCATCCGGATGAAGCCACTCGGCTCGTTTTTCCCCAGCGCCGGATGTCCGTCAGGCGCATGGGAAAATTCCGCGACGAGCTGACGCCCGTCTTTCCCGGCTATCTGTTCATCGAGGTCGACGGGGAAATGCGTCCTCCCCTCCAGTGGGCGCTGCGCCGGACCGCCGGATTCTTCCGCTTCCTGCGCTCCAACCAGGACGTCGCGCCGCTTTCGGGCGCCGATTTGCGCACGGTGCTCCATTTCGTCAATCCCGCGGGCAGTTCCATCGCCGAGAAATCGAAGGTCTATTTCAACGACGACGACCGGATCGTCGTCGCCGAGGGGCCGCTGAAGGGGCTTGAGGGAAGCATCGTAAAGGTCGATAAGAGGAAAGGGAGGGCGAAAGTAAAACTCGACCTGTACGACGATTCCTTCGCCATCGACCTGGCGTTCGAGGTCATATCGCGTTCCTAGGCCGCAGACTTTCGCGGTAGCATGACGATACAGAAAAGCGCGCGCATCTACGTGATCGGGGCCGGCTTCGCCGGCCAGAACATCGCGCGGGAGATCCGAGAAAAAGGCATATTCGGGGAAGTTGTCGCCTTTCTGGACGACGACTCCTCCAAGATCGGCCACACGATCGACGGCATTCCCGTGCTCGGGCCCCTCAAGGACGTCGCGCGCCTCCTGCGCATGAACCCGGCCGACGAGGCCATCATCGCCATTCCGAGCGCGTCCCGGGAATACCTGCGCGAGCTCTACGGCATACTCAAGAGAGCGGGCTTCGAGCGCATCCGCATCCTGCCGGGCATCGCCCAAATAATAGAGGGCGACGCGCACCTGATCCAGGCGCGCTCGATCGATCCGCAGGATCTCCTCGGACGGACGCCGGTCGCGATCGGCCTCAAGGAAAGCCTCAAATACCTGCGGGGCAAGCGCGTTCTGGTGACCGGCGCCGGCGGCTCCATCGGCGGCGAGATCTGCCGCCAGCTTCTCTCGGGCGGCGCGCAGCGCCTGTACCTTTTCGGCCACGGGGAGAACTCCATCTACCAGATCGACCGCGAGCTGCGCCTCCTGCAGGAAGAAGGCGTCGGCGAAAAGGCGACGATCGTTCCGGTGATCGGAGACCTCAAGGACCGCGAATACATGCGCTACATCCTGGGCCGCCTGAAGGCCGACGTCGTGTTCCATTGCGCCGCCTACAAGCACGTGCCGATGATGGAGGAGAACCCGGTCGCCGCGGTCGAGAACAACGTCCTGGGCACCGACAACCTTCTGAACGCGGCGCTCGAAGCGGGCGTCAAGCGCTTCGTTCTTATTTCCACCGACAAGGCGGTCGATCCGGTTTCCGTCTACGGCGCCTCCAAGCTCCTGTGCGAGCGCCTGGTGCTCCGGGCCGGCGCGTCCGCGGGCTCGGGGAGCGATTTCATGGTGGTCCGCTTCGGCAACGTGCTCGGCTCGCGCGGCTCGATCATGCCGCTGTTCCAGAAGCAGATCGAGAAAGGCGGTCCGGTCACCGTCACGCACCCCGAGGCCACGCGCTGGTTCATGACGATTCCCGAAGCCTGCTCGCTCGTGCTGAAGGCCGGAGGCGTCGGAGAAAACGGCCGCCTGTACCTTCTGGACATGGGCGATCCGGTCCGCATCCGCGATATGGCCGAGCAGATGATCCGCTTCTACGGCTTCGAGCCGGACCGGGACATCAAGATCGAATACATAGGTCTGCGCCCGGGGGAGCGCCTGGACGAGCGGCTCTGGTCGACGGACGAGCTACCGGTGGATACCGAGTACCCGCGCATCAAGCGGGTCGAGCGCGCCAAGGATGCGCCCTTCGATCCGGGCAGACTGCTCGAAACGCTCAAGCCTATCTGCCGCTTCGACCCCGCCAAGCCCGATGTCTACCGCGACCGTACGCTCCTGAGAGCGGCCTTGCGGCAAGCCGTTCCGACGGTTATGATTCCCGAACATGAACATCCCTTCTGACGACTTCGTCCCCTTCGCCCTGCCTTTCATCCGTAAGGAGGAAGAGGATGCGGCGCTCCGCGTGCTGCGTTCCGGGTGGCTGACGACCGGCAAGGAAGCGCTCGCCTTCGAGGCGGAATTCGCCGCCTTTCTGGACGCTTCGGGAACCCGCGGCGTGCGAGCCTTCGCCGTCAACTCGGCCACGAGCGGCCTGCACCTGGCGCTCGAGGCCTGCGGCGTCGGTCCGGGCGACGTCGTCCTCACGAGCACCTACACCTTCACCTCGACCGCCGAGGTCGCCCGCTACCTCGGCGCGGACGTCGCCTTCGTCGATACGCTGTCCGGCGGCTTCAACATCGATCCCGACGCGCTCGAGCGCACGCTCGCTCGTCTTTCCCTGGGACTCCCCGCCTACCCGCCGCGCGGCGGCTCGAGCGCATCCGAATCGGACGGATTCGGACCGCGCGGCAGGCCGGCCGTCGTGATGCCCGTGCACGTCGGGGGCCTCCCCTGCGGCATGGACCGCATCATGGCCATTGCGCGGAAATACGGCTGCAAGGTGGTCGAAGACGCGGCGCACGCCTTCCCTTCGCGCATCGCCGAAGACGTCTTGGCGGGCACCGTCGGCGATGCGGGCGTCTTCTCCTTCTACGCGACCAAGACGATCACGACCGGCGAAGGCGGCATGGTAGTCACCGCGGATCCGGAAATCGCCGCGCGATTGTCGGTCATGCGCTCGCACGGCATCGACCGCTCGATCTGGAACCGATATACCGACCGCAAGGCCTCCTGGCGCTACGCGGTGGTCGAGGCGGGCTACAAGTACAACCTGAGCGACGTGCTCGCGGCGATCGGCCGCGAGCAGCTCAAGCGGGCGAACGAGCTGCTGCGCCTGCGGACCGAACTGGCCGCGGTCTACGACCGGGCCTTCGCCGACGATCCCCGCTTCATCGCCCCTCCCGACGGTCCGGGCAACGCGCGCCACCTCTATCAGCTCAGGCTCGCGCCGGGAAGCGCTGACCGCGATGCGGTCATCGAGCGCCTGCAGGAAGCCGGCATCGGCGTATCGGTCCATTTCATTCCGCTCCACACGATGCCCTACTACGCCAAGCGCTACGGGCTCGAAGAGAGCGACTTCCCGAACGCGCTGCGCAGCTTCAACGCCGAAATATCCCTGCCGCTCTGGCCGGGCATGACCGGGGCGCAGCAGGCCAAGGTGATCGCGGCGCTCGATGCTTCGGTGACGGGCAAGTGCCGATGAAGAAGAAGGCTGCCCGCGAGAGCGGCGATCGGCTGTTCGTGGAGGACCTGTACCCGCTCGGACTCTTCCACGCCGCGCTCATCCGCTCCCCGGTCGCGCGCGGGAAGCTCCGCGGCGTGGACGCCCCGAAGCTCAACCACGGGCACGTGCTGATCCGTGCCGTCGACATCCCCGGCTGCAACCGCATGGAAGGCTACGGGGACGATCCGACCATTCTGGCCTCGGACGAGGTCCGGTACATCGGAGAGCCGGTGGCGATACTTGCCGGACCGGACAAGAACAGCGTGGACCGACTCGCTTCCGAGTGCGTCGTTCGCGTGGACGCGCGGCAGGGCGACTATTCCTACGAAAAATTCTCCTCCGAGCGCCTGGCCGCCAAGCGGACAGCCGTTTTCGGAGATCCCGACGGCGCGTTCGCGAAAGCCGCGCACATCGTCGAGGGAGCGTACCGGACCGGACGGCAGGAGCATTGGTACGCCGAGCCCCAAGGCGCCGTCGCGTCCTTCGCGTACGACAAGATGGAAATCTATACGGCCACTCAGTGGCCCTTCCACGTGCGGGATACGGTAGCCGCCGTGCTCGACGTGCGGGACGAGGATATCGTCGTGCACCCTTGCGAGGTCGGCGTGCACCTGGACGGGAAGATCTGGTACCCTTCGCTCCTCTCGGCCTACGCGGCGCTGGCCGCCCTGGTCTGCCGCAAGCCGGTCAAGCTCTTCCTCACCCGGGAGGAGGACCTCCTCTATTCGCCGAAAAGGCCGCCGTCGATCATACGGCACCGGGCGGCTATCGGTCCCTGCGGCGAACTGCTCGCGCTCGAGGCTCGGGCGGTCGTGGACGTCGGCGCCGCAGCCCCCTTCGCGGAGGAAACGCTCGACCGGCTGTGCCTGGGAGCGCTCGGCGCGTACCGCTGCCCCAACGTCAGGCTCGAAGGCTTCGCCGTCCGCACCAACACGCCGCCGTCGGGGCCCTTCGCCGGCTTCGGCCTGGCGCAGGCCTTCTTCGCGCTCGAACGGCACGCGACCCGCGTGGCGGCTACCTCCGGCATCGATCCGGTCGATTGGCGCAAAGAGAATGCGGTAAGCAGGGGCGATCTTTTGCCCAACGGCGCCTCGCTCAAAGAGGGCGTTCCCGCATCGGAACTCATCGACAGCGTCGTTTCGATGAGCGACTACCGACGCAAATGGGCTTCCTACGAGCTTCTGAAGCGGGGGCGCGACGGCCGGAAGGACGGACCGCTGCGGGGCATCGGCATCGCGTTCGCCTACCAGGGCAACGGGTTTCTGAGCAACGGGTCCGTCGCCGGCAGCTATTCGGTCGAAACGACGCTCGACAAGGACGGCAAGCTCGAGATCCGCACCAGCGCGGTCTCCGGCAGCCGGGAGACCGCCGCGCTCTGGCGCCGCGTCGCCGCCGAGGCCCTTTCCATGGAAGACGCCGACGTGGTCATCGCTTCCAACCGAACCGATGAGGCCCCCGACTCGGGCCCGTCGAGCCTTTCGCGCAACGTGACCGTCGTCTCGCGCCTGATCGAGCGCTGCTGCGTGGCCGTGCGGAAGCAGCGCTTCCGCGATCCCCTGCCGATCACTGTCCGCAGGACCGTCCGCGCCGCGCGCGGCGGCGCCAAACCGGATTCCGCTCCCTTCCAGCAGTTCAGCTGGGGAGCGGCCGTCGTGGAGGTGGAGCTCGATCCGGTCCTGTACGTGCCCACCGTCCGCGGCGTCTGGTTCTGCGTGGACGGCGGCAAGATACTCTCCGAGCGGAAAGCCCGTTCGTCGCTCGAGAACGCCGTCGTGCACGCGCTCGGCTGGGCCTCCCGCGAGCGCATCGAGCCCGAGGGAGGATCGTTCAAGGTTGGCGAGCCGCTGCGCTACGACCTGGCGCTCCCCGCGGGCGCGCCTCCGGTGAAGATCGATTTCCTGTGGACCGATTCGGCGGTGCCCAAGGGCATCGGGGAGCTCCCCTTCTCCTGCGTGCCGGCCGCTTTCGCTGAGGCGGTCTCGCAGGCAGCGGGCGTCTCCTTCGATTCGATCCCCCTCGATCCCCGGTCGATCAGGGACGCGCTGGAGGACGCATGACCATAGAGTTCATCCTCAACGGCGAGGACGTCGTCGTTCAGACGTCGCTCGACCGCCGCCTCATTGACATACTGCGCGACAACTTCAAGCTGCTCGGAGCGAAGGCCGGCTGCCGCGTCGGACGCTGCGGGTCCTGTTCGGTCATCATGAACGGGAAGGTCGTCCCCTCCTGCCTGGTCAGCGCCTTCCGCGTCCGCGGCGGCGAGGTGATCACCATAGAAGGCTTCGCGACGACCGACGAGTACACGGACATCATTTCCGGCTTCGCGCGCGCGGGGGTGGAAAACTGCGGCTACTGCGACGCCGCGAAGATCCTCGCCGCCGAGGCACTGCTCGAGCAGAACC